>NZ_FNVC01000027.1:0-66133 GCF_900108215.1 Billgrantia desiderata
CTTACCCTGACCCCTGCCGAAACAGGAGCAGAAAGCGGACCAAACTTGGCTCAAGGTCAAAGCTTCTCAAAAGACCCGAAGGTCTCGACGAGTCGCTTGCCTTGAAATGGTGTGACTTCTCACCACCTCATCGACAAGCGCCCACATGAATTACCTGATCGATTGTTAAAGAGCGGCTCCTTTTCTCTTCAAGCCTCAGCCTGAAGCGCGGAGCGTCTCGCTTGCTGTCGCGGCCGTCGATCCAGGGACCGAGGGGCCTCGCCAGCGCCCTGCGAGGAAGGCGTATTCTACTGAAGCGCCGGAGTTTGTCAACTCTCTTCGGGGCCGTCACCGAGGTGATCCTGACCGCGAAGACCAGCCGGAGCCGGCGGCCGCAAGCCCGTTGCCGGACCCGCTTTCGAGTGGGCGCATTCTACCGAATCCGCCGTGGGCGTCAAGTGAGAATTTTGCGAAACGAATCGAAAAACTCAAACAACGACAACCACTTACCACTCTTAGCACCGCCTGCGACGTTGCCCGTCACCGGCAGCGGATGCGTACTTTACGGTTTTCCCCTGAGCCCCGCAAGGGGCGGCTGTAAAAAAATTTCAGGATGATGGCAACGCGGTGACGAGACGCGGGCGAGCGAGCTATCCACAGGCGCTCGGCGGCCAGGGGCTGTGGATGGTTTGCCCCCGGGGCGAAGACGACGCCCGCACGGGGCGGGCGTCGGTAGAGCAACTGACTTGTCATCGGTTGGCCTGAGAGCCGGTGGAATGACTCAGCGTAGCGTCACCCGGGCATAGCGCTTCTTGCCGGCCTGGATCACGTAGCTCTTGCCGGTGTCGAGCATGGCATCCTTGGCGACGACCTCGCCGTCGACCTTGACCCGGCCGTTGCCCAGCATGTCCTTGGCCTGGGCGCTGTTGTTGGCCAGACCCGCCCGATTGAGCACCGCAGCGATGGGCGCCTGGGCGCTGCCCTCGAAGTCGACCTCCACCTCGGGCAGGTCTGCGGGCAGCTCGCCTTCGGCCAGGCGGTTACCGGCCGACTTGTGGGCATTGGCCGCGGCCTCTTCGCCGTGGTAGCGGCCGATCAGCTCGCGGGCGAGGATCATCTTGATGTCGCGCGGGTTGGCACCGGCCTCGACGTCGCGCTTGAGCGCCTCGATCTCTTCATTCGATTTCAACGAGAGCAGCTCGAAGTAGCGCCACATCAGGCTGTCGGGCATGGAGACGAGCTTGTTGAACATCGAACCCGGCGCCTCGTCGACGCCGACGTAGTTGCCCAGCGACTTCGACATCTTCTGCACGCCGTCGAGCCCCTCGAGCAGTGGCATGGTGATGACCACCTGCGGCTCCATGCCGAAGTGCTTCTGGATCTCGCGCCCCATCAGCAGGTTGAACTTCTGGTCGGTGCCGCCCATCTCGACGTCGGCCTCGAGCGCCACGGAGTCGTAGCCCTGCACCAGCGGGTAGAGGAACTCGTGGATGGAGATCGGCTGGCCCGACTTGTAGCGCTTGTCGAAGTCGTCGCGCTCGAGCATGCGCGCCACGGTGCTCTGGGCGGCCAGCTCGATCATCTTGGCCGCGGTGAGCTGGCTGAACCACTCGGAGTTGAAGCGCACCTCGGTCTTTTCAGGATCGAGGATCTTGAACACCTGCTCCTTGTAGGTCTGGGCATTGACCCGGACCTCTTCCTCGGTGAGCGGCTTGCGGGTGACGTTCTTGCCGGTGGGATCGCCGATGCGACCGGTGAAGTCGCCGATCAGGAAGATGATCTGGTGGCCGAGATCCTGGAACTGGCGCATCTTGGTCAGCAGCACGCTGTGGCCGAGGTGCAGGTCGGGAGCGGTGGGATCGAAGCCCGCCTTGATGCGCAGCTTGCGGCCGGACTCGAGCTTCTTGATCAGCTCGTCCTCCAGCAGGATCTCCTGGGTGCCTCGTTTCAGCAGCGCCAGCGCGCTTGCGACCTCACTCATCGTCTCCCACTCCAAATACGTTGATCGCCCTTGCGGGCAGGGTCCATCGAATGGGGCACGATGGTAGCATGACTTGATGCCTCGCGGTCCCCCCAGCCTAAGGGAGAAAATAGAGATGGCACTGTTCGTGGGCCTGATGTCCGGCACCAGCCTGGACGGCATCGATGCCGCCCTGGTCGAGATCGACGCCGCAGGGAGGGCGCGCCTGCTCGCCAGCCACGCCGAGCCGATGCCCGAAGCGCTGCGTGAGCTCCTGCTGAGGCTATGCCAAGCCGAGCGGATCGCCTTCGCCGAGCTGGCCGGCGCCGAGGATGCCTTCTGCCGGCTCCAGGCCGCTGCGGTCGGACACCTGCTCGCCGGCAATGGCATCGCCACCGGGCAGATCGCCGCCATCGGCAGCCACGGCCAGACCATCGAGCATGCGCCCTGGGGCCACGCCGAAGGGCCGGCCTATACCCTGCAGCTCGACAATCCCAGCCTGCTGGCCGAGCTGACCGGCTGCACGGTGGTGGCGGACTTCCGCCGCCGCGATCTGGCCGCCGGCGGTCAGGCCGCCCCGCTGGCGCCGGCCTTTCACGAGGCGCTGTTCCGGCGTGCGGGGCAGTGGCAGCTGGTGCTCAACCTGGGCGGTTTCGCCAACCTGACCCTGCTGCCACCCGCGGAAAGCGAGGCCGAGGTGATCGGCTTCGATACCGGCCCGGCCAACGCGCTGTTGGATGCCTGGCACACCCACCATCGCGGCGGCCGCTACGACCCCGAGGGCGCTTGGGCCGCCTCGGGCCAGGTGGATGACACACTGCTGGAGCGCCTGCTTGCCGAGCCGTTCTTCCATCGCCCGCCGCCGCGCAGCACCGGGCGCGAAGTGTTCCACCTCGACTGGCTCGCAGGTCACCTCACGGGTAAGGAGCGTCCTGCTGACGTGCAGGCGACCCTGGCGGAGCTGACCGCCACCAGCGTGGCCCTGGGCATCGAGATGGCACGCGAGCTGGCCGGCGCGCCTCCGGCCTCGGCGCTGATCCCGTGCGGCGGCGGCGCCCACAACGGCGATCTGCTCGGCCGCCTGGCCCGCCACCTGCCGGAAACCGCCCTGGTACCCAGCAGCGACTGGGGATGGCCGGCCGACTGGCTGGAAGCCGGCGCCTTCGCCTGGCTCGCCTGGCGTCGCCTGGAGGGATTGCCCGGCAATCTGCCCAGCGTCACCGGCGCCGCCGGCCCGCGCATCCTCGGTGGCGTCTACACGCCGTAAACTATTCGAGGCTAAAAGTCGTCGTCGTCGCGCAGTGACAGCCTCTGCGCGGACTCCTGCGCCTTGGCCAGCACGTCGCTCTTCTCGTCGCCGTACTTGATCATCATGCGCAGCTCGTTGGCCGAGTCGGCGTGCACCATGGCCACCTCCTCGCTGATCCTGCCCGCCTTGTAGAGGTCGTACAGGGCCTGGTCGAAGGTCTGCATGCCTTGGTCACGGGAGCGGCCCATGACGTTCTTGATCTCGCCCACGTCGCCCTTGCGGATGAGGTCGGCGATCAGGGGCGTGCGCAGCAGGATCTCGATGGCCGGGCAGCGCCCGCCGTCGCGAGTGGGCAGCAGCTGCTGGGCGACGATGGCGTGCAGGTTGAGCGACAGATCGAGCCAGATCTGCTCGTGGCGCTCGTGGGGGAAGAAGTGAATGATGCGGTCCAGCGCCTGGTTGGCGTTGTTGGCGTGCAGCGTGGCCAGGCATAGGTGGCCGGTCTCGGCGAAGGTCAGGGCGTGTTCCATGGTCTCGCGGGTGCGCACCTCGCCGATCAGCACCACGTCCGGCGCCTGACGCAGGGTGTTCTTCAGCGCCACCTCGAACGACTCGGTGTCGATGCCCACCTCACGCTGATTGATGATCGCCTTCTTGTGCGGATGCACGTACTCGATGGGATCCTCTACGCTGATGATGTGGCCGCCCACGGTCTCGTTGCGCTGCTGGATCATCGACGCCAGGGTGGTCGACTTGCCGGTACCGGTACCGCCCACCACGAATACCAGCCCGCGCTTGAGATTGGCCAGCTCGCCCAGTTGCGGCGGCAACGAGAGCTCCTCCAGGTGGGGAATCTCGTAGGCGATGCGCCGAATGACCATGGCCAACTGGTTGCGCTGCTGGAAGGCGCTGACCCGAAAGCGGCCTCGCCCGCTGAGACTCAGGGCGAAATTGGCCTCACGCTCCTGCGCGAAGCGCTCCTTGAGCCCTTCGGGCACGGCCACGTTGACCAGCTCGCGCACCTGCTCCACCGAGAGCCGCTGGTCGCCCAGCGCGGTGAGCTTGCCGGCGGTCTTGATGGTAGGCGGTGCCTGGACAGAGATCAGCAGGTCCGAGGCCTCCTGCCGGGCCATGATGTCGAGCAGCTGCTCCAGCCATTCCTGTGCTTTCATCTCCCCACCCCCTTGTCGTCATTATCGAACACTCAGCCGGTCAGCGCGCTCTTGGCGCGGGCCTGGGCTTCATCGCGATTGACCACGTTCTCCGCCACCAGCTTGGCCAGCGCGGCGTCGAGGGTCTGCATGCCGATGTTGCCGCCGGTCTGGATGGCCGAGTAGATCTGCGCCACCTTGTCCTCGCGGATCAGGTTGCGTACCGCCGCATTGGCGATGAGGATCTCGTGGGCGGCCACGCGCCCGCCGCTGCGCCGTTTGAGCAGGGTCTGGGAAATCACCGCCTGCAGCGACTCCGACAGCATCGAACGCACCATGGCTTTCTCTTCGCCGGGGAAGACGTCGATGATCCGGTCGATGGTCTTGGCTGCCGAGGTGGTGTGCAGGGTGCCGAACACCAGATGGCCCGTCTCGGCGGCGGTGAGCGCCAGGCGGATGGTCTCGAGATCGCGCATCTCGCCCACCAGGATCACGTCGGGATCCTCGCGCAGGGCGCTGCGCAGCGCCTGGGCGAAGCCGTGGGTGTCGCGATGCACCTCGCGCTGGTTGATCAGGCAGCGCTTGCTGCGATGGACGAATTCCACCGGGTCCTCGATGGTCAGGATATGGTCGTAACGGTGATCGTTGATATAGTCGATCATGGCGGCCAGGGTGGTGCTCTTGCCCGAGCCGGTAGGGCCGGTGACCAGCACCAGTCCGCGGGGCAGCAGGGCAAGTCGGCGGAAGACCTCACCCAGCCCCAGGTCCTCCATGGTCAGCACTTCGCTGGGAATGGTACGGAATACCGCGCCGGCGCCACGCGCCTGATTGAAGGCGTTGACACGAAAGCGCGCCACCCCCGGAACCTCGAAGGAGAAGTCGGTCTCGAAGAACTCCTCGTAGTCACGGCGCTGGCGGTCGCCCATGATGTCGTAGATCAGCTTGCGGACTTCCTTGTCGTCCATAGCCGGCACATTGAGACGGCGAATGTCGCCATCGACGCGAATCATCGGCGGCAGGCCAGCCGACAGGTGCAGATCGGAGGCGTTCTGTTTTGCCGAGAACGCCAGCAGTTCGGTAATATCCATGCGATTCCCCTGCTCCCGATTAAGGTTCCAGCGAGTATGACAGACCTTGCGGACATGAAGGACTTCATGTGGCTGAGATGACGGATACCATGCTTTCCGAGTCGCTGGCCAGCGCTCGGCGACGTTTGGCCGCCGCCCTGTCGGCGGCCGAACGCGCACCCGATGCGGCCCGGCTGCTGGCCGTGAGCAAGACCAAGCCGGCCGACATGATTCGCGCAGCGTGGCAGCTCGGCCAGCGGGAATTCGGCGAGAACTACGTCCAGGAAGCACTGGAGAAGCAGACCGAACTGGCCGACCTGAAGGGCATCGTGTGGCACTTCATCGGCCCGCTGCAGGCCAACAAGACCCGCGCGGTGGCCGAGCACTTCGACTGGGTGCACAGCGTCGACCGCGAGAAGATCGCCCGGCGCCTGAACGACCAGCGCCCCGAGGCACTGGGCCCGCTCGAGGTCTGCCTGCAGGTCAATGTCAGCGACGAGGCCAGCAAGTCGGGCGTGGCCTTCGCCGAGCTGGAAAGCCTGGCGCAAGCGGTGGTCTCACTGCCACGCTTGCGTCTGCGCGGGCTGATGGCCATTCCGGCCCCGGCGGCAACCATGGCCGCGCAGCGAGCCCCGCTGGCACGCCTGCGCCAGGCCCTGGAAGCGCTACGCAAGCGCTTCCCCGAGGCCCCGCTGGACACCCTGTCGATGGGCATGAGCGACGACCTGGAAGCCGCCATTCTCGAGGGCGCCACCCTGGTACGACTGGGCACGGCCATTTTTGGCGCACGGGACACATCGCGTCGCTAGACGCACTCGCACCGGCACACGGCCGGTCGCTGGATAACAGAAGAAGGACGAATCGCAATGGCCAGCAGAGTCACCTTCATCGGCGCAGGCAACATGGCCAGCGCCATCATCGGCGGCATGATCGACAACGGCCACCCGGCCACCGCCATCACCGCCACCTCGCCCAGCGATGCCTTCCTGGCGCCGGTGCACGAGCGCTACGGCATTCGCACCAACACCGACAACCAGGCCGCGGTGCGTGATGCCGACATCGTGGTGCTGGCAGTGAAGCCTCAGGTCATGCGCGAGGTCTGCGAAGGACTGCGCGACACCCTGCAGCGCCAGCGCCCGCTGATCATCTCGGTGGCGGCGGGACTCACCGCCGAGTCGCTGCAGGCCTGGATGGGTGGCGGCCTGCCGCTGGTGCGCTGCATGCCCAACACGCCGTCGCTGGTCGGCGCCGGCGCCGCCGGCCTGTACGCCACTGCCGAAGTGAGCGACGAGCAGCGCGCCCAGGCCACCGAGCTGCTCGAGGCCGTGGGTCTGGTCGAGTGGGTCGAGCAGGAAGCGCTGCTGGATGCCGTGACCGCCGTTTCCGGCAGCGGCCCGGCCTACTTCTTCCTGATGTTCGAAGCCATGGAAGAGGCTGGTGTCAAGCTCGGTCTGCCGGCCGAGACGGCGCGGCGACTGGCGATCCAGACGGCGCTCGGCGCGGCGCGCATGGCACAGCAGAGCGAGCTCACCCCGGACCGCCTCAAGCGCAACGTGATGTCTCCCGGCGGCACCACCGAGCGTGCCGTGGAGCACATGGAGCAGGCCGGCCTGCGCGGCATCGTGGCCGACGCCATGGACGCCTGCGCCGCCCGCGCCCGGGAGATGGCCGAAGAGCTCGGCCAGCGATAGTCTTCTCGGCCAACGATAGTCTTTCAGGCCGCTCCCGCTGACGGAGCGGCCATCTCGACGACATGGAGGAGCCCACATGGGCCAAATGGGAAATGCCGGCCTGCTGCTGGTCAACACCCTGATCAACATCTACCTGTTCCTGATGATGCTGCGCTTCCTGCTGCAGGCATCCCAGGCCGACTACTACAACCCCATCAGCCAGTCGGTGGTGAAGATCACCCAGCCGGTGGTGCGCCCTTTTCAGGGCTTCCTCGGCCCGGTGCTGGGACGCTTCGACATGGCCACCCTGGCCGCGGCCTTCGTGCTCAAGGCGGTCAGCATCGTGGCGATCCTGCAGATCGCCGGCATCGGCATGCCGCCGCTCACCCAGGTGGCGATCGGCGCCATTGCGGCCATCGCCAACGCCATTCTCAAGATCTACTTCTTCGCCCTGATCGTGATGATCATCCTGAGCTGGGTCGCGCCCAACGCCAGCCATCCCGGGGCGCTGCTGGTGATGCAGCTGGTGGAGCCGATCATGGCGCCGGTGCGCAAGGTCATTCCGCCGCTGGGCATGATCGACCTGTCGCCGATCGTGGTCTTCATCGCCATCAGCATCGTCGATGGTATCGTGGTGGGCGCGCTGACCCGTGCCGCCGGCATTGCCGGCGCTCTGGTGGGGCTGTGAGCCACTGTCGCAGTGACGGACCTCAACGACTGGACATGAAAAGACAAGATGCCCGAGCTTCCCGATGACTCGGTCGGTCTGGTGACGCCGCAGACGGCGCACTTCGACGACCCCCTGGCCCTGGCCTGCGGCAGGACCCTGCCCGCCTACGATCTCGTCTACGAGACCTATGGCACGCTCAACGCCGAGCGTTCCAATGCGGTACTGATCTGCCATGCCCTGTCGGGACACCATCATGCCGCCGGCTACCATGACGCCGACGAGCGCAAGCCCGGCTGGTGGGACGCCCATATCGGCCCGGGCAAGTCGATCGACACCAACCGCTTCTTCGTGGTGTCGCTGAACAACCTGGGCGGCTGTCACGGCAGCACGGGGCCGATCAGCACCAACCCCGCTACCGGGCGCCAGTGGGGGCCCGACTTCCCCATGGTCACGGTGAGCGACTGGGTGCACAGCCAGGCGCGCCTGGCCGATCGCCTGGGCATCGAGCGCTTCGCCGCCGCCATCGGCGGCAGCCTCGGCGGCATGCAGGTGCTGCAGTGGACCCGCCTCTATCCCGAGCGGGTCGCCAACGCGGTGATCATTGCCGCCACGCCCAAGCTCTCGGCGCAGAACATCGCCTTCAACGAGGTGGCACGCCAGGCGATCCGCTCCGACCCGGACTTCCACGACGGCTGGTACGCCGAGCACGGTACCGCCCCCCGACGCGGCCTCAAGCTGGCACGCATGGTGGGGCACATCACCTACCTCTCGGAAGATGCCATGGGCAGCAAGTTCGGCCGCGACCTGCGCAGCACGGACCTCAACTTCGGCTACGACGTGGAGTTTCAGGTCGAGTCCTACCTGCGCTACCAGGGCGACACCTTCTCCACCGCCTTCGACGCCAACACTTACCTGCTGATGACCAAGGCGCTGGACTACTTCGACCCGGCAGCGGAGCATGGCGGCGTGCTGGCCGAAGCCGTCGCTCCCTGTCAGTGTCCGTTCCTGGTGGTGAGCTTCACCAGCGACTGGCGCTTCCCGCCGTCACGCTCCCGCGAGCTGGCCAATGCCCTGATTCGCGCCGGCAAGCGGGTGAGCTACGTCAACATCGACTCGCCCCACGGCCACGACGCCTTCCTGCTGCCGGAGCCGCGCTACCAGGCGGTGTTCGCCGCCTTCATGTCTCGCGTCGCCCGCGAGCTGGGCCTGGAGGAGACCGCATGATGCGCGCCGACCTGGAGCTGATTCATCGCTGGGTGCCCGAGGGTGCTCACATTCTCGACCTGGCCTGCGGCGACGGCACCCTGCTCGAAGCCCTGGCGCGCGACAAGGGCGTCACCGGCTACGGCCTGGAGATCGACCCGGCCGGCATCACGGCCTGTATCGCCAAGGGCGTCAACGTCATCGAGCAGAACCTCGACGAGGGGCTGGTCCACTTCGAGGACGACACCTACGATCTGGTGGTCATGACCCAGGCGCTGCAGGCCCTGCGCCGCCCCGACCGCATGCTCGACGAGATGCTGCGGGTGGCCAACGAGTGCATCATCACTTTCCCCAACTTCGCCTACTGGCGCCACCGGGTGCACCTGGGCATTCGCGGCTACATGCCGGTCTCCAAGTCGCTGCCCCATGCCTGGTACGATACGCCCAACATCCATCTCTCGACCTTCAACGACTTCGAGCACCTGTGTCGCGAGAAGGGGGTGCACATCACCGACCGTGCCGTGGGCATCGGCGATCACGAAGGCCACTGGGCCACCCGGCTGCGGCCCAACCTGTTCGGCGAGATCGCGATCTTCCGCGTCGCACGCCAGGAGCGCCGCTGAGGCCGAACCGCGGGTCGGTCATTTCAAGGCAGGCCCGCCACTTCAAGGAGAGAGTGCCATGTCGAGCCATCGCATCCTGCCGCTTCGTCACCTTGCCGCCGGCCTGCTGCTGGCGCTGGGCCTGCTGTCGCTGTCGGCGCATGCCCAGCAGTACGAACAGGTCGGCGATTACCAGATCCACTACAGCGCGGTGAGCACCGACTTCCTGCCCGCTGCCGTGGCCGAGGCCCACGGCATACAGCGCAGCCCGGCCATGGCGCTGCTCAACGTCAGCGTGCTGCAGGAGGTCGGGAACGAACTGCGGCCGGTCAATGCCCCGGTCAGCGGTACGGTGGGAGAACTCAAGGGGCAGAATCGCACGCCGCTGGAGTTCCGCACTCTGCGCGAGGGAGATACGCAGTCGCAGGTGGCGGTATTCCGCATTCGTGACGACGAGCCCATGCGCTTCGATCTGGAAGTGCGCTACGACCGCAACCGGGAGCCGGCCGAGGTGGGCTTCGTGCAGCGTTTCCACATCGACCGCTGAGCCCATGCCCCAGCCTATCGCCCACCTGCAGCAGTTCGATGCCTCGCCGTCGCGGGGTGTCGCGCTGCCCGACGGGCGTCAGGCCTTCCTGGTGCGCGTTCACGGCCGGGTCAGCGCCTTCGTCAATCGCTGCCCGCATCAGCAGGTGCCGCTCAACCTGCCGGATGGCGACTTTCTCGAAGCAGGCGGCGAACTGATTCAGTGCGGCATGCACGGCGCGCTGTTCCTGCCGGAAAGCGGCGAGTGCGTGTTCGGCCCCTGCCAGGGCCGCTTCCTGGAGCCGCTGGCGATCTCAATCGACGCCGAGGGCAACATTCACTTGGCGAGTGAGTGACACCGGAAGTTGGCCACCCAGCGCCACCGACACCGGCCGTGAATCTTGCCAGCCGAACTCGCAGCCGTAGGCCAGCACTTCCACTCCCCGCGCTGCCACGGCCTCGAGCGTGGCGGCGTAGGCCGGGTCGAGGTGTGCTGCCGGCGCCACGTCGCGAATGCCGGCGTGGGCGATGCAGAACAGCAGCACCGCACGCTGCCCCTGCTCGGCCAGGGCCGCCAGCGCCAGCAGGTGCTTGCGCCCGCGCTCGCTCACCGCGTCGGGAAAGTAACCGTGGCCATCGCTTTCCTTGAGCGTGACCTGCTTGACCTCGACGAAGGCGGTGCCGCGCTCGGGATCGTCGAGGCGAAAGTCGAGCCGCGCCCCCTCCACCTTGGCCTCGCGCCGGAGTTCGGCATAGCCGGCCAGCGCGGCAATTCGCTGCCCTTCCAGCGCCTCCTCGACGATGCGATTGGTGCGCCCGGTATGCACCGAGGCCAGCGCCACGCTATCGTCGGGCTGGGTCAGCTCGATCAGCTCCCAGGTCCAGGCCAGCTTGCGCGCCGGGTTGTCGCTCGGTGCCAGCCACACCCGGCAGCCGGGCACGTTGACCGCCCGCATCGAGCCGGTGTTGGGGCAGTGCGCCACCACCTCGCGGCCGTCGTCGAGACGCACGTCGGCCAGGAAACGCTTGTAACGGCGCAGCAGCACGCCGGGAACCAGCGACGGGTACTCCATGCCTCTCCCCTACTGCCGCGCCAGGAAGCGTTCGAGCCGGCTCACCGCCTCCTCCAGACGCTCGATCCCGGTGGTGAAGGCAATCCGCACATGATACTCGCCGCCCGTGACGGCGAAGTCGATGCCGGGCGTGATGGCGACGTTCTCCTCCTCCAGCAGGCGCTGACAGAAGGCCTGGCTGTCGCGGCTGTAGCGCGAGATGTCGAGCCACAGGTAGAAGGCGCCCTGGGGAGGCAGCGAGGGGGCAAGCCCAAGACGGGCGAGCCCGGCCAGCAGCGCATCGCGGCGGCGGCCGAGTTCGCTGCGGCGGGCCTCGAGCAGCGCCCGGCACTCGGGGGTGAAGGCGGCGAGCGCCGCATGCTGCGCCGGGGTGGGTGCCGCTAGAAAGACGTTCTGCGCCAGCCGGGTCAAGGGTTCCACGGCCGCCTGGGGCGCCAACAGCCAGCCCAGGCGCCAGCCGGTCATGCCGAAGTACTTGGAGAAGCTGTTGACGACGAAGGCATCCGCGGTCAGCGAGGCCACCGACAGCGGCGCGATGTCGTAGCTGAGCCCCTGGTAGATCTCGTCCACCAGCAAATGACCGCCGCGTGCGGCCACCGTGTCGGCCACCGCCTTCAGCTGTGCCGCATCGAGCATATGGCCGGTGGGGTTGGACGGCGTGGCGAGCATCGCCAGCCGGGTCGCCTCTTGCCAGTGCCGCGCGACGAGGTTGGCATCGAGCTGCCAGCCGCTCTGCGGGCCGATGGGCACGGTGTCCACCTCGGCACCCGCCAGCGCCATGAAGTGGCGGTTGCAGGGGTAGTTGGGGTCGGCCATCAGCACCCGGTCGCCGGGCCCGACCAGCAGTTGGCTGGCCAGCAGCAGCGCGCCGGAAGCCCCGGGCGTGACCAGAACCCGCCTGGGGTCGACGTCGGCACCGAAATGCTCGCCGTAGTGGCCGGCGATCGCCTCGCGCAGAGCCGGCAACCCCGCCGCCGGGCTGTAGCGCGTGAGTCCGGCCGCGAGGGCCGCCTGTCCGGCCGCCACTACCGGCTCGGGGGTGGCGAAGTCGGGCTCGCCCACCTCGAGATGAATGACGTCGTGGCCGGCCGCCTCGCGCGCCTGAGCGGCCTCCAGCAGGCTCATCACACGAAAGGGTGCGACGCGATCAACGCGCGGATTCCACGACATGGCTGACTCCTGAAACACAAAGATAGATGACCGACGTTGGGCACTTTTCCCGTTCCCACGGTCAAAAAACCATACCATTGATTTGACTCACCTGGGGATGCCAGGCGTTGCTGCCAGGTATTGCAAAGTTGGCCAATATCCGATAAACAAGCATGCCTTTGGCGTGAGATACCTTGCACCAGGTTGCGGCGGGTATTGATCAGCAGTCACTCAAGTAATGAGGCAGTCCCATGCCAGTAGCAGACAAGAAAGCGGAAGCGCCCAAAAAGTTCACCCCGTACGAGTCGGCACCGGGTGAAGAGTACATGAACGAGCAGCAGCTTGAGCACTTCCGACAGATCCTGCTGGGCTGGAAACAGGAGCTCATGGAAGAAGTCGATCGCACCGTGCGCCATCTGCAGGAAGAGGCGAACAACTACGCCGACCCTGCGGACCGGGCCACCCAGGAAGAGGGGTTCAGCCTGGAGCTGCGGACCCGCGATCGCGAGCGCAAGCTGCTCAAGAAGATCAACGAGACCCTCGAGAAGATCGACGAGGAGGACTACGGCTACTGCGAGGCGTGCGGCGTCGAGATCGGCATTCGCCGACTGGAGGCTCGCCCCACCGCTACGCTGTGCGTCGACTGCAAGACCCTGGCCGAACTCAAGGAAAAGCAGCTCGGCGGCTGAGGTCTCTGCCGTGTGGGTCGCTTCACTTCGCAACGGGCACCCCTGGGTGCCCGTTCGCATGTCGGTCGTCATCCCCGGGAGCGCGTCATGACCGGCTACCGCGGTCGCTTCGCCCCGACCCCCTCGGGCGCCCTGCACTTCGGCTCGCTGATTGCCGCCCTGGCCAGCTTTGTCGATGCGCGCCGGGCCGGAGGCGAATGGCTAGTGCGTATCGAGGACATCGATCCGCCGCGCTGCCCGGCGGGTGCCGCCGACACCATTCTGCGCCAGCTCGAGGCGTTCGGCCTGCACTGGGACGGCCCCGTGCTGTGGCAACACTCACGCGACTCGGCTTATGCTGCGGCACTGGAGCGGCTCGAGGCGCTGGGGCTGGCCTATCCCTGTAGCTGCTCGCGCAAGCAGTGGCGTGACTTTTCGGTCTACCCCGGCTGGTGCCGTGGCGGTCCGCGCGAGCCGGACAAGCCGCTTGCCTGGCGCCTGCGCAGCAACCTCGGCCTGCGTCCGGTGGTATGGCAGGACCGCCTGTTCGGCGAGCAGCGCTTCGATCCGGCCGAGCTCGGCGACGTGGTGCTCAAGCGCAAGGACGGCCTGTGGGCCTATCAGCTGGCGGTGGTGGTCGACGACGCCGATCAGGGCATCACGGATATCGTTCGCGGCTTCGACCTGCTCGACAACACGCCCTGGCAGCGCCAACTGCAGCAGGCGCTGGAGTTGGCCGAGCCGCGCTATCTGCACCTGCCCTTGATCGTCAATCGCGACGGCCAGAAGCTCTCCAAGCAGAATCTGGCCCCGGCGCTGCCGTGCGAGGAGAGCGCCGTACGGCCGCTGCTGTACCGCGCCCTGGCGGCACTCGACCAGGCGCCGCCCGCCGAGCTGGGCACGGCGCCGGTGCAGGAGCAGCTGGCCTGGGCCATCGACCACTGGGAACCGAGCCGAATCCGCCCCGAGGCCCACCGCCAGGAGTGAGGAGCGTCCATGTACGTCTATCGCATCATGCTGTTCCTGGTTCTGGCCGGCTATCTGCTGTCGCCGCTGCTGATGAGCGGCTGGTCGAGCCCCGGAGTCGCCTGGTACCGCCCCTTCGTCATCTGGGGCGTACTGATCGCCCTGACGCTGTGGCTGGAGCAGAAGAGGAAGCTCGATGAACGCTAGCCTGGTCAGCGTGTTCGCCCTCGGTACCGGCTTCCTGCTGCTGATGTTTCTCTGCGCCCTGGCGGTGGAGCGGGGCTGGCTGAGCCGCCGCGTGACCCGTCATCCGGCCGTCTACACCCTGGCGCTGGGCGTCTATGCCAGCGCCTGGGCGATCTACGGCAGCCTGGAGCTGGCCTCGAGCGCCGGCTACGGCTATCTCGCCTATTACCTGGGCGTGGCCGGCGCCTTTCTGCTGGCCCCGGTACTGCTGGTGCCCATCCAGCGCATGACCCGCACCCACCAGCTCGCCTCGCTGGCCGACCTGTTCGCCTTCCGCTTCCGCTCGCGCTGGGTCGGCACCATGATCACCGTGATCAGCCTGCTGGCGGTGATGCCGCTGCTGGCGCTGCAGGTGCAGACCTTGGGCGATGCCATCTTCCTGATGACCGGTACCGCCTCACCGTCGCTGCTCGCCCTGGCGCTGTGCGCCCTGATCGCACTGTTCGCGATGATCTTCGGCGCCCGCCACGGCAAGGGCCCGGCGCGGCACGACACCCTGCTGGCGGTCATCGCCCTGACCTCGGTGGTCAAGCTCTTCGCCATGCTGGCACTGGGCGCCATCGCCCTGTTCGTCGTCTTCGATGGCCCCGCCGACCTGCAGCACTGGCTCGACGGCCCCGGCCAGCTCTACCAGGCCGGCGTGGTGCAGCCGGATGCCGCCCACTGGCGCACCCTGCTGCTGCTGTTCTTCGCCGCCGCGCTGTTGATGCCGCACATCTTTCACATCACCTTCGCCGAGACCCTGTCGCGGCACACCCTGCTGCAGGCGAGTTGGTCGCTGCCGCTGTTCCTGCTGCTGATGGCGATTCCGGTACCGCTGATCCTGTGGGCGGGCCAGCGGCTGGGCAGCCACGAACTGGTGGGCGCCGCCTATCTGGCCTTCGGTCTCTCCGACACCTTCTGGGTCCAGGCACTGGCGTTCCTGGCCGGCCTGGCCGCCAGCAGCGGCACCATGGTCATCATCGCCATGGCGCTGTCCGGCATGATCCTCAACCACGTGCTGCTGGTGGCCCACCCACCCGAGGCCCAGCCCAACCTCTACCGCTGGCTGCGCTGGCTGCGCCGGGCGCTGATGGCCGCGGTGATTCTCAGCGGCTGGCTGTTCTATCGTACGGTCGGCGTCAACCACGACCTGACCACCCTGGCGCTGGCCGCCTTCGTCGGCATGGCCCAGTGTCTGCCGGGGCTGCTGGCACTGCTCTACTGGCCCGGGGCCAACCGCAAGGGCATGGTCTCGGGGCTGGTCGTCGGCGTGCTCATCTGGCTCGTCGGCCTGTGGCTGCCGCTGCTCACCGGCCTGCCCACCCTGATCCTGATCCCACCGGGACTCGAGCTGCTCGACGGCGAACCGGACTGGTACGTGGTCACCCTGGTGTCGCTGGCGCTCAACGTGCTCGTCTTCATCATCGTCTCGCTGGCCACGCGGACCTCCGAGGGCGAGCGCGCCGCTGCCGAAGCCTGTTCGGTGGATGCCGTGATCCGGCCCAAGCGCATGCAGCTGCTGGCCGCCACCGGCGAGGAGTTCAAGCAGCCGCTGGCCCAGGCGCTGGGCGAGGAGGTCGCCCAGCGTGAGGTGGAGCGCGCCCTGACCGATCTCGGCATGTCGCCGCTGGATGGCCGCCCCTATGCCCTGCGCCGGCTGCGCGATCGTATCCAGGCCAACCTCTCCGGCCTGATGGGGCCCTCGGTGGCCCAGGACATCGTCGACCGCTACCTGCCCTATCGCCGCAGCGGCCAGGAGCCCACCGACGACATCCACTTCGTCGAAAGCCGTCTCGAGGCCTACCGCTCGCGGCTCACCGGCCTGGCCCGCGAGCTCGACGGCCTGCGCCGCTATCATCGGCGCATCCTCACCCGCCTGCCGGTGGGCCTGTGTGCCTTCGGCGTCGATGACGAACTGCTGATGTGGAACGACGCCCTGGCCGAGCTCTCCGGCATCGACGGCGGCAGCGTCGTGGGGGCCAGACGCGACGGCCTGCCGGCGCCCTGGTCCGAGCTGTTGGGCCGCGCCCTGGTCGAGCCCAACGACCACCTCTACAAGCAGCCGGTCGAACTGCGCGGCAACACCCGCTACCTGACCTTCCATCGCGCCGAACTGCAGGCCGACGACGACGTGCGCGGCGGCACCGTGATCCTGGTCGAGGACCACAGCGAGATGAAGTGGCTCGAGGACGAGCTGGTGCACGCCGCCCGGCTGGCCTCGATCGGTCAGCTGGCGGCCGGGGTGGCCCATGAGATCGGCAATCCGGTGACCGGCATCTCCTCGCTGGCCCAGAACCTGCGCTACGACACCGACGACCCCGAAGTGCTGGAAACCGCCCAGCAGATCCAGCAGCTGACCGACCGCATCTCGCGCATCGTCAGCTCACTGGTGGGCTTCGCCCATGGCGGTCGTCACGTGAAGGACACCACCCTGGCGTCGGTCTCCATTGCCGCCATCGCCGAAGAGGCGCTGCACTTGATCCGGCTGGCACGCTCGGGCGAGGATGTCCGGTACCGCAATCTCTGTCCTCCCGAGCTGAAGGTGCTCGGCGACACCCAGCGGCTGCAGCAGGTGATGATCAATCTGCTGAGCAACGCACGGGACGCCAGCGAGCCGGGCGGCAAGGTGGACATCGATGCCGAGCCGGATGGCGACACGGTTAAGGTCACCGTGACCGACGAGGGGCATGGGCTCGACGACCGGGTTCGCGAGCACCTCTTCGAGCCCTTCACCACCACCAAGCCGCCGGGCGAAGGCACGGGACTCGGCCTGCCCCTGGTTTACAGCATCGTTGCCGAGCATCATGGCAGGATAGAGATCGAATCGCCGCCCCCGGGGGCTGAGCGGGGCACCCGCATCTGTCTGTGGCTGCCCACCGAACGAGAGGATGGTGAACATACCGATGAGCCGGATTCTGATCGTTGAAGACGAAGCCATCATCCGCACCGCACTGCGCCGGCTGCTGGAGCGTCACGACTACCAGGTGAGCGAGGCCGGCTGCGTGGACGAGGCGCTCGCGCTGGAGCCGCGCGGCTTCGACCTGGTGATCAGCGACCTGCGCCTGCCCGGCGAGCCCGGCACCGACCTGATCGAGCACGCCGCGCCGACCCCGGTGCTGATCATGACCAGCTATGCCAGCATGCGCTCCGCGGTGGAGGCGCTCAAGCAGGGCGCCGTGGATTACGTGGCCAAGCCCTTCGACCATGACGAGCTGCTGGAGACCGTGGCCCGGGTGCTCCATCAGCGGTCGACACACAACACCTCACCGCCTGACATCACCGATGCCGGCGGCGCACGCCAGCCGATGATCGGCGAGTGCGCCGCCATGCAGGCGGTCTACACCCGCATCCGCAAGACCGCTCCGGCCGACGTCACCGTGCTGATCCAGGGCGAGTCGGGCACCGGCAAGGAACTGGTCGCCCGCGCCATTCACCAGCAGAGCCAACGCGCCCACGCCCCGCTCATCTGCGTCAACTGCGCGGCCATCCCCGAAACCCTGATCGAGTCGGAGCTGTTCGGCCACGAGAAGGGTGCCTTCACCGGCGCCAGCGCCGCCCGCACCGGCCTGGTCGAAGCCGCCGATGGCGGCACGCTGTTTCTCGACGAGATCGGCGAGCTGCCGCTGGATGCCCAGGCGCGCCTGCTGCGCGTGCTGCAGGAAGGCGAGATCCGTCGCATCGGCTCGGTGGAGACCCGCCATGTCGACGTGCGTCTGATCGCCGCCACGCATCGCGACCTGCGCGCACTGTCGAAGACCGGCGAGTTCCGCCTCGATCTCTACTACCGGCTCAACGTGATGCAGATCGACCTGCCGCCGCTGCGCGAGCGCGAGGACGACATACTGCTGATCGCCGACGTACTGCTGGAGAAGGCCTGCCAGCGCCACCATCGCGACGGCTTGCGCCTGTCGCGCGCGGCGCGGCGCGAGATACGCGACTACCCCTGGCCCGGCAACGTGCGGGAGTTGGAGAACGCGCTCGAACGCGGCGTGATCCTCGCCGAGGGCCATCTCATTCACCCCGACGATCTGGGCCTCAGGCCGAGCCTGGCACCGGCGCCCCGCAGCATCGTCGAATCCCAGCCGGCCACCGCCCAGGTCGAGAGCGAAGTGCTGGACGCCGAAGAGGACCTTTCGCTGGAGGACTATTTCCAGCACTTCGTGCTCGAGCACCAGGATCACATGAGCGAGACGGAGCTCGCCCAGAAGCTCGGCATCAGCCGCAAGTGCCTGTGGGAGCGACGTCAGCGCCTGGGCATTCCACGCAAGAAGCAGGCCCGCCGCAGCAGCGCCTGACCGCCTCGCCCCTTTCTACGACTAATGTCCAAGCGTCTCGTGCGGCTTCGCCAAGGCGCTTTTTTGTGCCCTTCCATACGCTCATGCACCAGGTGTTACCTTCCCACCCAGAACCTGCCCCCTCATGGCGCAACCGAGGTAACACATTCGCCATGGCACGCCGGGGCGCATCTGAGACGCCAAGGCAAGCCACTGTTTTTCATGAATTAAAAAAAGCTTGGCATATGCCGTGCAACATTCATGGCAAGAAAAACAACATCCGGCTGCATCCCGAGCCAACAACAAAAACAAGGCATCGGTAGAGCAGGGCCTGCGCCAACAACAACAATGGCAGGCTGTGATAGAGACGCGGCGAGGGGCAACAAGAACAAGATGCCCCGGAGAACGCCGCCCTTCGCTTCGACTGCAACAACAACAAGACACGAGCGAAGCACCGGATCCATCAGGACGCGACGCGCCAACCCCGGCCTCCAACAAGAACAACGGCCGCAAACGCGCACCTTCGGCAACAATGCCAACAAGCCGAAGGGAGGCATATCTTTCATGCCGTCGTGGTTGGATTATTGTTTTGAATACGAGGCGGTCGCATAACCAGGAACGTCAACAATCACAACAACACTGTTTGCCTGTGACTCTTGGTGACTGTGGTGCGTATTCAAGGCGATGCGCCATCACGAAGAAGAAACAGCCGCAAGGACGCAGCATCACCTTAGCTTGTGAGAGGAGGCCCACGGGCCTCCTCTTTTAACATGTCCCTGCTGCGATGCCCTCGCGAGAAACCGCACGCCGCTTTGCAAGGTGTCGGCGGTCCGCTACACTCTAGTACTTTCGCACACTGCGAGTCGATATCGCCGCATGTTCAAAGGATTTACCCGCTTTCTGCAGAGCCCTGGCGCGCATTTCAGGACACTTTTCGGCCCCCAGGATGCCTCAGGGGGGCACGCAGGCCCTCGAATCATTCCCCGTGATCAGCACCCCGTGTCGCGTCAGCACTTCAGCGAACCGGCACTCAAGGTGCTCTATCGCCTGCACAATGCCGGGTTCGAGGCCTATCTGGTCGGCGGCTGCATTCGCGATTCGCTGCTGGGCAAGATGCCCAAGGACTTCGATGTCGCCACCGATGCGACGCCCGAGCAGGTCCGCGAGCTGTTTCGCAACTCGCGCATCATCGGCCGCCGCTTTCGCATCGTGCACGTGCGCTTCGGCCGCGAGGTGATCGAGGTCACCACCTTCCGCGGCACCCACGGCGACGACCACGACGATCATATCGCCCAGCAATCGGAGCACGGCCTGCTGCTGCGCGACAACGTGTGGGGCAGCGTCCAGGAAGACGCCATCCGACGCGACTTCACCGTCAACGCTCTTTATTACAGCATCGCCGACTTCTCGATTCACGACTTTGCCGACGGCATGCGCGACATAGAATCGCGCACCCTGCGCCTGATCGGCGACCCGGCCGTGCGCTACCGCGAAGACCCGGTACGCATGCTGCGCGCGGTGCGCTTCGCCGCCAAGCTGGACTTCCATATCGCCGCCGATTCGGAAGCGCCGATCGGCGAGCTGGCACCGCTGCTGCTGCAGATTCCGCCGGCACGGCTGTTCGATGAAGTCCTCAAGCTGTTCATGGCCGGCTATGGCGTGGTGACCTTCCGCCTGCTGCGTCATTACGGCCTGTTCGCCATGCTCTTTCCCGAAACCGATGAGGCGATGGCACAGCAACCCTGGGCCGAGCCGCTCATCGAGCACGCCCTGGCCAGCACCGACAAGCGCATCCACGAGGAGCGCCCGGTCACGCCGGCGTTCCTCTTCGCCGCCCTGCTGTGGGGGCCCGTACAGCGCCGCCAGGCCGCGCTGCAAGCCGACGGCATGCCACCCGTTCCGGCACTGCAGCTGGCCTCGCAGCAGGTGCTGTCGCGCCAGCTGCAGCATATCTCCATTCCCAAGCGTTTCAGCATGCCGATGCGCGACATCTGGGACCTGCAGCAACGCCTGCCTCAGCGGCGCGGCAAGCGCGCTCTGCAGACCCGCGAGCATCCACGCTTCCGCGCCGCCTACGACTTCCTGCTGCTGCGCGAGGCCGCCGGCGAGATCGAGGCAGGACTCGGCGAATGGTGGACCGCCTACCAGGAAGGCGACGAACATGAGCAGCGGCGTCTGCTCGAGAAGGCCGGCGCCGATGCCGCCCCCGGCGGCGACTCGCGTCGCCGGCGCCCACGCAAACGTCGTCGGCGCAGCTCCTCCGGCCCCTCATGACGCCTCTCGTCGACGTCTATGTCGGGCTGGGCAGCAATCTCGAAGACCCCGTCGCCCAGGTGCGCCGGGCGCTCGAAGCGCTCGGCGGACTGCCGCTGACCGAGCGCGTCGCCGTCTCACGGCTGTATGCCAGTCGTCCGGTTGGCCCACAGGACCAGCCCGACTTCATCAATGCCGTCGCCCACCTGCGTACCCGTCTCTCCCCTCTTGCCATGCTCGACCAGCTACAGGCCCTGGAGCAGCGCCATGGCCGGGTGCGCCGGCGCCACTGGGGGCCCCGCACTCTCGACCTCGACCTGCTACTGTACGGTGACGAGCGCCTGGAATTGCCGCGCCTGCGGGTGCCGCACCCCGAGATGACCGCGCGTAGCTTCGTCCTGCTGCCGCTCGCCGAGCTGTCGCCACAGCTGCAGCTGCCGGATGGACGCTCAGTGGCGGCCCTGGCGAGCGCTCTTGCGACAAGCGATGAGATTGAAGTGTTACCCGAGTAGCGCCGAGTGAGGGGCCAAGTGTTACCAGTCGACACGACTGCCTTATTCTGGTAACAATCATGCGCAGCATTGGTGCAGGCGGCTGCAGACCGCTCGCCCGAGACACAACGAGAGCACGCCATGAAAACCGTCACGCTAAGCACACTGCAGGCCTACAAGCGCGCTGGAGAGACCTTCAGCTGCCTGACCGCCTACGATGCTACCTTCGCCCGCACCGCAGCCGAGGCGGGTATCGAGGTCCTGCTGGTCGGCGACTCCCTCGGCATGGTGCTGCAGGGGCATGACAGCACGCTGCCGGTGACCCTCGACGACATTTGCTACCACACTCGCTGCGTGGCGCGCGCCAAGGGCGCCAGCCTGCTGATGGTCGACCTGCCCTTCATGAGCAATGCCACCACCGAGCGCATGCTCAACGACGCCGGCGAACTGATGCGTGCCGGCGCCGAGTTGATCAAGGTCGAGGGCGAAGCCTGGATGGCCGAGGGCATTCGTGAGCTGACCCGGCGTGGGGTACCGGTCTGCGCCCACCTGGGCCTGACGCCGCAGACCGTGCACCAGTTGGGCGGTTACAAGGTGCAGGGACGCGATGCCGAACGGGCGGCGCAGATCCTTGAGGATGCCCAAACCCTGGCCGATGCCGGCGCCTCGGTCATTCTGCTGGAGTGCGTGCCGGCCAGCCTCGGCCGTGCCGTCACCGAGGCCCTCGACGTGCCGGTGATCGGGATCGGTGCCGGCCCCGACACCGACGGCCAGATCCTCGTCATGCATGACGTGCTGGGCGTCACTCATGGACGCACGCCGCGCTTCGTCAAGAACTTCATGGCCGAGGCCGACGACATCCCCGATGCGTTCCGCCGCTATCACGAAGCGGTCAAGGCACGCCGCTTCCCGGCCAAGGAACACAGCTTCTGAAACACAGCTTCTGATACTAAGCTCTAGATCCAGGAGTCATGCCGTTGCGTACTCTGCGAGACATTTCGGCGCTGCGTGAGGCACTCGGCGAGTATCGCCGCCGCGGGCAGCGCATCGGCCTGGTGCCGACCATGGGCAATCTCCACGCCGGCCACCTGGCGCTGGTGGAGGCTGCCAGGCGTCATGCCGATGTGGTGGTCGCCACCGTGTTCGTCAATCCGCTGCAGTTCGGCGCCGGCGAAGATCTGGACGCCTATCCGCGTACCCTGGCCGACGATCAGGCCAAGCTCGAGGCCGCCGGCTGCGACCTGCTGTTCGCGCCCAGCGACACCACCCTCTACCCCCGCGGCCTGCAGAGCCTGGCTCAGGTGCGTGTGCCGGGGGTCAGCGAAGGGCTTTGCGGCGGCTCGCGCCCCGGCCACTTCGACGGCGTCGCTACCGTGGTATCCATTCTCTTCAACCTGGTGCAGCCCGACGTGGCCTGCTTCGGCGAGAAGGACTACCAGCAGCTGGCGGTGATCCGCAAGCTGGTGGCGGATCTGCACTTCCCCATCGAGATCGTCGGCGTGCCCATCGTGCGCGCCGAGGACGGGCTGGCGCTCTCCTCACGCAACGGCTATCTCGATGCCCGCGAGCGCGACACGGCAGCAGAGCTGCAGCGCACCCTGGTCGCCCTGCGCGAGGCCTTGGAAGCCGGAGAGCCCGTCGCAGCTACGCTCGAGGCGGGGCTGGCGCGGCTGCGCGCGGCCGGCTTCGAGCCCGACTATCTGGAGCTGCGCGCCGCCGACCTGACAGCGGTGAGCGCCACCACCCGCGAGGCCGTGCTGCTCGCCGCCGCACGCCTGGGCAAGACCCGCCTGATCGACAACCTGACCCTGACCCTGCCGCACTGAGGCGGTTCCCCAGCGCTACCTGGAGGTAAAACCCCGGATGTTCACCGTCATGCTCAAGGCCAAGCTGCACATGGCCCGTGTCACCCACGCCGTGCTCAACTATGAAGGCTCCTGTGCCATCGACGGCGAACTGCTGGACATGTCCGGCATTCGCGAGAACGAGCAGATCCAGATCTACAACGTCGCCAACGGCCAGCGCTTCACCACCTATGCCATTCGTGCCGAAGAGGGCTCGAAGGTCATCTCCATCAACGGTGCCGCCGCCCATCTCGCCGGCCCCGGCGACCGCGTGATCATTTGCAGCTATGCTCATTACAGCGAGGCCGAACTGGAGCACCACCAGCCACGCCTCGTCTACCTGCAGGAAGGCAACGTCGTCAGCCATACCAGCAACGCCATTCCCGTCCAGTTTGCCTGACCGGCCAGGAAACCGAGCGACGAAGCCGGGCGTTTCTCCAAGGGGGATTGCCGCAGTGCACAATAGTCGCCTATGCTGGTCCGGATAACGTCAGTGAACGACTCAGGAGAATTACAATGCAAGATGTGGTAATAGTCGCCGCTCGTCGCACCGCCATCGGCGCCTTCGGAGGATCGCTTGCCGGTATCGCCGCCAGCGACCTCGGCGCACTGGTGATCAAAGACATCCTGGCCTCCACCGGCGTGGCCGCCGACCAGATCGACGAGGTTCTGCTCGGCCAGGTGCTCACCGCCGGCGTGGGTCAGAACCCGGCCCGCCAGGCCGCCATCAAGGCCGGCCTGCCCGCGGCCGTACCCGCCATGACCATCAACAAGGTGTGCGGCTCGGGCCTCAAGGCGCTGCACCTGGCGACCCAGGCGATCCGCTGCGGCGATGCCGAGCTGATCATCGCCGGCGGCCAGGAGAACATGTCGGCCTCGCCCCACGTGCTGCCCAACTCGCGCAACGGCCAGCGCATGGGTGACTGGAAGGCCATCGACACCATGGTGCACGACGGCCTGTGGGACGCCTTCAACGACTACCACATGGGCATCACCGCCGAGAATCTGGCCGAGAAGTACGGCATCACTCGCGAGGAGATGGACGAGTTCGCCGCCGCCTCGCAGCAGAAGGCCGCCGCTGCCATCCGGGAGGGCCGCTTCAAGGGCCAGATCGTGCCGGTGGAGATCCCCCAGCGCAAAGGCGACCCGGTGGTCTTCGACACCGACGAGAACCCGCGCGAAGTGAGCGCCGACAAACTCGCCGGCATGCGTCCCGCGTTCAAGAAGGACGGCACCATCACCGCCGGCAATGCCTCCTCGATCAACGACGGCGCCGCCGCCGTGATGATCTGCTCCGCCGCCAAGGCCAAGGAGCTCGGCCTCGAGCCGCTGGCGCGCATCGCCGCCTACTCCAACGCCGGCGTCGACCCGGCGATCATGGGCATCGGCCCGGCCCCGGCCACCCGTCGCTGCCTGGAAAAGGCCGGCTGGAGCCTGGACGATCTCGACCTGATCGAAGCCAACGAGGCCTTCGCCGCCCAGGCGCTGTCGGTCAACAAGGAGCTCGGCTGGGACACCTCCAAGGTCAACGTCAACGGCGGCGCCATCGCCCTGGGTCACCCCATCGGCGCCTCCGGCTGCCGCGTGCTGGTGTCACTGCTGCACGAGATGATCGCCCGTGACGCCAAGAAGGGTCTGGCTACGCTGTGTATTGGCGGTGGACAGGGCGTCGCCCTGGCAATCGAGAGGTAAAGCCGCTGCGCTAGCGTGGCAGCACTCCAAAAAACCGCCCCCATGGCCAGGCCATGGGGGCGGTTCGCATTACGGCGTCGAGTGCGGCTTACAGCGCGACTTCGGCCTCGGCGGCTTCGAACGCAGCCTTCTCTTCCGCGCTGATCTCCTTGATGGTGAGCTTCACGCGGTTGCGGTTGTCGATGTCGAGCACCTTGACCACCACCTCGTCACCCTCGTTGAGGAAATCACGCACGTCGTTGACCCGCTCGGGCACGATCTGCGAGATGTGCACCAGACCGTCGGTCCCCGGCATGATGTTGACGAAGGCGCCGAAGTCGGCGATGCGCACCACCTTGCCGCGGTAGAGCTTGCCGATCTCGGCCTCGGCGGTGATCGACAGCACGATGTCGATGGCCTTCTTGGCCGCCGCCTTGTCCTCGGCGTAGATGCGCACGGTGCCGTCGTCGTCGAGATCGATGGAAGCGCCGGTGTCCTCGCAGATCTTGCGGATGGTGGCGCCACCCTTGCCGATGACGTCGCGGATCTTCTCCGGATCGATCTTGATGGTGGCCATGGAGGGCGCGTTCTCGGAGACCTCGGCGCGACTCTGGCCGATTACCGCGTTCATCTGCTCGAGGATGTGCAGGCGGGCCTCGTGGGCCTGCTGCAGGGCGATCTCCATGATCTCCTCGTTGATGCCCTCGATCTTGATGTCCATCTGCAGCGCAGTGACACCGGCGGCGCTGCCGGCCACCTTGAAGTCCATATCGCCCAGGTGGTCCTCGTCACCGAGAATGTCGGTGAGCACGGCAAAGCCGCTGTCGTCCTTCACCAGGCCCATGGCAATGCCCGCCACCGGCGCCTTCATCGGCACGCCGGCATCCATCAGCGCCAGCGAGGCGCCGCAGACGGAGGCCATGGAGCTGGAGCCGTTCGACTCGGTGATCTCGGAGACCACGCGAATGGTGTAGGGGAAATCCGCCTCGTCGGGCAGCATGGCCTGCACGCCGCGGCGCGCCAGACGGCCGTGGCCGATCTCGCGGCGCTTGGGACCGCCCATGAAGCCGGCCTCGCCCACGCTGTAGGGGGGGAAGTTGTAGTGCAGCAGGAAGCGGTCCTTGCGCTCGCCTTCCAGCGATTCGATCAGCTGGGCGTCGCGCAGGGTGCCCAGGGTGGCGATGACGATGGCCTGGGTCTCGCCGCGGGTGAAGATCGCCGAGCCGTGGGTCTTGGGCAGGCTGCCCACCTCGATGGCCAGCGGCCGCACGGTCTTGTGATCGCGTCCGTCGATACGCGGCTCGCCCTTGATCACGCGCGAACGCACCGTCTTCTTCTCGAGACCGGCGAAGGCACCCTTGACCTCGTCGGCGTCGAACTTGCCCTCTTCCTCACCGGCCAGCTGCTCAACCGCCTGCTCCTTGAGCGCAGCGAGCGCATCCTGACGCGCCATCTTGTCGGTGATGCGATAGGCTTCGCCGACCTTGGCCTCGAAGGCAGCGGCAATGGCCTGCTTGAGCGCAGTGTTCTCGGCGGGGGGCTGCCAGTCCCACTTGGGCTTGCCGGCTTCGGCGGCCAGCTCGTTGATGGCGCGGATGGCGACCTGCATCTCCTGGTGGCCATAGAGCACGGCACCCAGCATCTCGTCCTCGAGCAGCTCGTCGGCCTCGGACTCGACCATCAGCACGGCCTTCTCGGTGCCGGCGACCACCATGTCCAGTTCGGAGCTGGCCAGCTCTTCCACGGTGGGGTTGAGGAAGTAGCCCTTCTCCTCGTCGAAGCCCACGCGGGCGGCACCGATGGGGCCGTTGAACGGCACGCCGGAGATCGCCAGGGCCGCGGAGGTGCCGAGCATGGCGGCAATGTCCGGATCATGGTTGCGGTCGGTGGAGAGCACCGTACAGATGACCTGCACCTCGTTCATGAACCCCTTGGGGAACAGCGGACGGATGGGGCGGTCGATCAGCCGCGAGGTGAGGGTCTCCTTCTCGGTGGGACGTCCCTCACGCTTGAAGAAGCCGCCGGGGATCTTGCCCACTGCGTAGGTCTTCTCCTGATAGTGCACGGAGAGCGGGAAGAAATCCTGCCCGGGCTTGGTGTCCTTGCGGGCCACCACGGTGCACAGCACCACGGTTTCGTCCATGGTGACCATGACGGCACCAGTGGCTTGGCGGGCAATGCGCCCGGTTTCCAGGGTGACGGTGCTGCGACCGTATTGAAACGTTTTCTTGACCGGATTCACGGCGACTTCCTTCAACTTGTCTCTACTTCATGTATGGGTCGTTTTTGACTCGGCGACCATTTTAGGGGTTGACGCGCGCGAGAGCCACCTATACCACCGATTTCACCCCTGGAAACGCAAAACGGGCAGCCCCATGGGGCTGCCCGTTTCGTTTCCAGCTTCGCGTCGTTTAACGACGCAGGCCGAGGCGCTGGATCAATGCCTGATAGCGCGCCAGGTCCTTGCGCTTCAGGTAGTCCAGCAGCTTACGGCGCTGGTTGACCATGCGGATCAGGCCACGACGGGAGTGGTGATCCTGCTTGTTGGTCTTGAAGTGGTCCTGCAGGCCATCGATGTTGGCGCTCAGCAGGGCCACCTGAACCTCGGGGGAACCGGTGTCGTTGTCGCCACGGCCGAATTCCTTGACGATCTCGGCCTTCTGTTCAGCGGTAAGTGCCATCTGTATCTCCAGTAAGCAATATGCCTGAAACGTGAATGTGTGAGACCACGCATATTTGCAGTCTCGGGCGTCTCTCCCTACAGGGCAGCGCTTGCGCCACCCCTCACTCGGCTGCCGTATTGAGCAGCCGCTTCGGCGCCACCTCCTGTGGCCCCGTCACCACGCCGAGCCCGATGAAGGTCTCGCCGCAGTAGAGTCTCGCCAGCTTGCCGGCCTGTTCGCCGCCGGCATCGACGCTGGCCGCCTGGCCGTGCACGAGCCGCTGTCTGGCGCGCTCGTCGACGTCGAGCCTGGGCAGATGCGCCACCAGCACGTCGACCGGCAGCAGCGCCGCCTCGCGCTCATCCTGACCCGCCAGCGCTTCCAGCGCCTCGATGGGCAGCATGCCCTCGCTGTCGAAGGGACCGGTGCCCAGACGCCGCAGGGCGGTGATGTGCGCCCCACTGCCGAGCGCCCGGCCGATGTCCTCGGCCAGGGTACGCACATAGGTGCCCTTGCTGACCCGGACTTCCAGCTCGAAGGCATCGCCCTCGAAGGCAAGCAGCCGGGCATCATACACCGTCACGCGGCGCACTGCACGCTCGACGCTCTTGCCCTCGCGGGCCAGCTCGTAGAGCTTGCGCCCCTGATGCTTGAGCGCCGAATACATCGGCGGCGTCTGCTCGATCTCGCCGCGAAAGCGCTCGAGCACGCGCTCGACGTCCGCCGCCGTCAGCGACGGCACCGCACAGCGCTCGATCACCTCGCCCTCGGCGTCGCCGGTGTCGGTCACCGCGCCCAGTTGTACCCGGGTGCGATAGACCTTGTCGGCCTCGAGCAGGTGCGCCGAGAACTTGGTCGCCTCGCCCAGGCACACCGGCAGCAGCCCGGTGGCCATCGGATCGAGGGTGCCGGTATGACCCGCCTTCTGCGCCTGCAGCAGGCGTCGCACCCGCTGCAGGGCATGGTTGCTCGAGGCGCCCTTGGGCTTGTCGAGCAGCAGCACGCCATTGACCGGCAGACCGCGACGGCGCCGTGCCATCAGCCGCGCTCTCCTTCGTCGCCATCGGCCGGGCCGTGCTCGTCGTCGCCGTGGCGGGCACGGTCGCTGGAGACGGCCTCGTCGATCAGCGAGGAGAGCCGCTGGCCGCGCACCACGCTCTCGTCGTAGTGGAAGCGCAGCTCCGGCACGTGACGCAGCTTGATGCGCCGGGCGATCTGACTGCGCAGGAAGCCCGCCGCCTGCTTGAGGACCTTGAGGTTCTCCTTGATGCGCTCGGGGCTGTCCTCGCCCAGCAGGGTCACGTAGACGTCGGCATAGCCGAGGTCACGGCTGACCGTGACCCCGCTGACGGTGACCATGCCCAGGCGCGGGTCCTTGACCTCGCGCTGGATCAGCACGGCCAGCTCCTTCTGCAGCTGGTCGCCGACCCGGTCGGTACGCTTGAACTCGCGCATGCACTACTCCCGCTGCGATTACAGCGTCCGCTCGACCTTGACCTGGTCGAAGACCTCGATCTTGTCGCCGACCTGGACGTCGTTGTAGTTCTTGACGCCGATGCCGCACTCCATGCCGCTACGCACTTCCTGCACGTCGTCCTTGAAGCGGCGCAGCGACTCGAGCTCGCCCTCGTAGATGACGACGTTGTCGCGCAGCACGCGGATCTTCTTGTTACGGAAGACGGTGCCCTCGACCACCATACAGCCGGCCACGGCGCCGATCTTGGGCGCGCGGAAGACGTCGCGAACCTCGGCCACGCCGACGATCTCTTCCTTCCACTCCGGTGCCAGCATGCCGCTCATGGCCTGCTTGACCTCGTCGATCAGCTGGTAGATGACGCTGTAGTAGCGCAGGTCCAGCCCTTCGCGCTCGATGATCTCACGGGCAGCGGCATCGGCACGCACGTTGAAGCCGACCACGATGGCCTCGGAGGCCAGCGCCAGGTTGGCGTCGGTGCCGGTGATGCCGCCCACGCCGGAGGAGACCACGGAGACCTGTACCTCGTCGGTGGAGAGCTCCTCGAGGGCGCCCTTGATCGCTTCCAGCGAGCCCTGCACGTCGGCCTTGAGCACGATGTTGACCTTGGCCACCTCGTCCTGGCCCATCTGGCTGAACATGTTCTCCAGCTTGGCCTTCTGCTGACGTGCCAGACGCACCTCGCGGTACTTGCCCTGACGGAAGTTGGCGACCTCGCGGGCCTTCTTCTCGTCGGCCACGACCATGAAGTCGTCACCGGCATCCGGCGTGCCGTCGAGACCCTGGATCTCCACCGGCATGGCGGGACCTGCGGTATCGACCTGCTGACCGAGTTCGTTGGTCAGCGCGCGCACGCGGCCGTAGTGCAGGCCGGCCAGCACGATGTCGCCCTTCTTCAGGGTGCCGTTCTGGACCAGTACGGTGGCCACCGGACCGCGACCCCGGTCGAGGCGCGACTCGACCACCACGCCCTTGCCGGGCGCTTCCGGCACTGCCTTGAGCTCGAGCACCTCGGAGACCAGCTGGATCGCCTCCAGCAGATCCTCGATGCCTTCACCGGTCTTGGCCGAGACGTGGACGAACTGGGTGTCGCCGCCCCACTCCTCGGAGATGACACCGTGCTGGGACAGCTCGTTCTTGACCCGGTCCGGGTCGGCCGACGGCTTGTCGATCTTGTTGACCGCCACCACCATGGGCACGTCGGCCGCCTTGGAGTGCTCGATCGCCTCGATGGTCTGGGGCATGACGCCGTCGTCGGCCGCCACCACCAGGATGACCACGTCGGTGGCCTTGGCACCGCGAGCACGCATGGCGGTGAACGCCGCATGGCCCGGGGTATCGAGGAAGGTCACGCCGCCGTGCTCGTCCTCGACGTGGTAGGCGCCGATGTGCTGGGTGATGCCGCCGGCCTCGCCGGTGGCCACCTTGGCCTTGCGGATGTAGTCGAGCAGCGAGGTCTTGCCGTGGTCGACGTGACCCATCACGGTGACCACCGGTGAACGGGTGATCTCCTCGCCCTCGTAGGAGATGCCTTCGAGCATTTCGGTCTCGAGGGCGTCGTCCTTGATCAGCTTGGGCTTGTGGCCCATCTCCTCGACCACGATGGCCGCGGTGTCCTGATCGATGGTCTGGTTGATGGTCACCGCCGCGCCCATGGTGAACATGGTCTTGATGACCTCGTTCGCCTTGATCGACATCTTGTCGGCCAGTTCGGCGACACTGATCGATTCGGGGATGGTGACCTCACGCACGATCGGCTGCGTCGGCTTCTGGAAGCCGTGCTTGCCGCCGCCGCTCTGGGTGGCACCGCGGCGGCCGCCGCGACGCTCGGCGCGCTTGACCTTCTTGCCGCCGCCACGGCGACGCTCTTCGCGATCGCCACGGTCGTCGTCGTCGCGGTCGTGACGGCCCTTCTTGGCCGAGGCCTTCTTGGGCGGCGCGGTACGACGGTCGGTACGGCCCTCCTTGGGCGGCGCCGGCGGCTCGGGCTGGGCGGCCGTCTCTTCTTCCGGCTCCTCCAGCTCGGGCACCGCAATCTCGGGCTCTTCGGCCTTGGGGGCTTGAACGGCCTCGGCAGCTTCGGCCTTGGCGGCCTCTTCGCTGGCGGCCTGCTCGGCGGCGCGCGCCTTGGCCTCCTCGGCCTCGCGCTTGGCCTGGGAGTCGGCCATGTCGCCTACCAGCTGGCGCGGCCCGCTCTCTTCCATCGGCTCCGGCTTGGGCGCCTCTTCCTCTTCGGCGCGCTTGACGTAGGTACGCTTCTTGCGCACCTGCACCTCGATGGTCTTGCCGCGCTCGCCGGTCTTGATCTTGCTGCGCGTCTTGCGCGTCAGCGTGATGCGGTTGCGCGCACCGGCACCGGTGCCGCCGTGGCTCTTGGTCAGGTAGTCGAGCAGCTTGCGCTTGTCCTCCTCGGACACAGCGTCGCCCTCCGACTTGTGCTCGAGCCCGGCTTCTTTCATCTGTTCCAGCAGGCGGGGCACGTCGCGCCCTACCTTCGCTGCAAAATCCTTAACGGTCATTTCCGACATCTCGACCCTCCTCAGCCCGTGACCCGTTTACTGTTCGTTCTCGAACCAGGGCGCACGGGCAGTCATGATCAGTGCTGCAGCGCGCTCCTCGTCCATGCCCTCGATGTCCATCAAGTCGTCGACGGACTGCTCGGCGAGATCCTCCATGGTAACGATGCCCCGGCTGGCCAGGATGAAGGCCAGATGACGCTCCATGCCATCCATCTCCAGCAGGTCGTCGGCCGGCTGAGCGCCGTCGAGTTCCTCTTCGGAGGCGATGGCCAGCGTCAGCAGCTCGTCCTTGGCGCGGGCACGCAGCTCTTCCACCAATTCTTCGTCGAGCTCCTCGATCTCGAGCATCTCCTCGAGGGGCACGTAGGCGATCTCTTCCAGCGTGGTGAAACCCTCTTCCACCAGCAGCCGGGCGAGGTCGTCCTCGATCTCCAGATGCTGAATGAAGTTCTCGACCAGGCTGTCGATTTCCTGCTCGCGCTTGTCCTCCGCCTCGCTCTCGGTCATGACGTTGATCCGCCAGCCGGTGAGCTCGGAAGCCAGGCGCACGTTCTGCCCGCTACGGCCGATGGCCTGAGCCAGGTTGTCCTCGGCCACGGCCACGTCCATGGCATGCGCATCCTCGTCGACCAGGATCGAGCCGACATCGGCGGGTGCCATGGCGTTGATCACCAGCTGAGCGGGATTGTCGTCCCACAGGATGATGTCGACTCGCTCGTTCTGCAGCTCGCTCGACACCGCCTGGACGCGGGAACCGCGCATGCCGACGCAGGCGCCGACCGGATCGATGCGGCGGTCGTTGGTCTTGACCGCGATCTTGGCCCGCGAGCCCGGGTCGCGTGCCGCGCCCTTGATCTCGATGAGCTGCTCGGCGATCTCCGGCACCTCGATCTTGAACAGCTCGATGATCAGCTCCGGGCAGGTACGCGACAGGATCAGCTGCGCGCCACGCGCCTCGGCATCGACCTTGAGCAGCAGTGCGCGAACGCGATCGTTCATGCGGTAGCGCTCGCCGGGGATCATCTCGCTGCGCGGCAGGAACGCCTCGGCGTTGTCGCCCAGGTCGATGATCAGGCCGTCGCGGGTGGTCTTCTTGACGATACCGGCGACCAGCTCACCCTCGCGCTCGGCGTACTGCCGTACCACCTCGGCCCGCTCGGCCTCGCGCACCTTCTGCACGATGACCTGCTTGGCGGTCTGGGCGGCGATACGACCGAAGGCGGCATTCTCGATCTGCTCCTCGACCACGTCACCCAGCTTGAGCGGCGGCTCGCGACGCGCGGCGAAGGACTCCTTGATCTCGGCGTCGGGATTCTCGAACTCGTCGTCTTCCACCACTTCCCAGCGGCGGAAGGTCTCGTAGTCGCCCGTTTGACGGTCGATGTGCACGCGCACGCTGACCTCGCGACCTTCGAAGCGCTTGCGTGACGCGCTGGCCAGCGCCGCCTCCACCGCCTCGAAGATCACTTGACGCGGTACGCCCTTCTCGTTGGAGATCGCATCGACGACCATCAGAATTTCTTTACTCATGCCTTTGCCTCGCCAGAAAACCTGTTCTTGTGCACCGAACCTGGCCTGCGCCTCAGTCCTCGAATCGCGGAACTACCCGTGCCTGATCGATGCTTTCGATAGGAAAGCAGTACTCCTCGCCGTCGAGCTGCAGCAAGACCTCGTCTTCCTCGATACCGGCCAGCAGCCCCTGGAACTTGCGCCGTCCGTCGAAGGCCACGCGCAGCTTCAGTGCCACCTCGTGCCCGGCGTAGCGCGCGAACTGATCGAGGGTGTACAGCGGACGATCCATACCCGGTGACGACACCTCCAGGCGATACTCGCCCGGGATGGGATCTTCCACGTCGAGCACGGCACTGACCTGACGGCTCACGTCGGCGCAGTGGTCCACGCTCACACCGTCGGCATGATCAATGTAGATCACCAACTGGGAGTGCTTGCCCTGGGGGCGATATTCGATGCCCCAGAGCTCGAATCCCATGGCGGTGACCACCGGTTCGATCAGCGCATGCAGCGCAGCGTCCTTGAGTGCCACAGAGAAAGCTCCTACAGCCGTTGCATCAGGCACCTGGCCGGGAGTGAACAGGAAAGCTAGGTGGCTGATTGGCGTTGCCCGGATAAGCCCTGCCGACCCATGCCGGCAGTAAGCTGCTAACAAAAAGCCCCTTCGCAGGAAGGGGCCTTTCACAAGAAACCTGTAGTACCACTTTCGCCACTCTGCATCCCCCGAAGGGACGCCTAGCCGAAAATGGTAGCGGGGACCGGATTTGAACCGATGACCTTCGGGTTATGAGCCCGACGAGCTACCAGACTGCTCCACCCCGCAACATTCCAGGTCGGCGATTGTAGGCGTGGACAGCGCTTGCGTCAAGGAGACTTGCGCTAGACGCGGGCCTGCAATCTTCCTGGTGCCAATCCTGCTTCTGACGACTCGCGATCCCAACGGGTTCGCAGCGTTTCAGATGGTGCCGAAGGCGGGACTTGAACCCGCACGACCGTAAGGTCACTACCCCCTCAAGATAGCGTGTCTACCAATTCCACCACTTCGGCTTGCTTGACTGCCGGAACCGCGACCTCAGTCGTCGCTTTCCTCCAGCACTGGCGCGGTATTATCCACGTCACGGGCTTCGTCGTCAAGCGTCGGCAAGCCGCGCTGCTGCTCGATCAGGCGCGCATCGGGGATGCCCGCTTCCGGCGCCTGCCCGGCCTGGGTGGCGAAGTAGGCCAGGGTCAGTGAAGTGGCGAAGAAGGCCGCAGCCAGCACCGCCGTGGTACGCGAAAGAAAACCGCCGGTCCCGCGCGAGCCGAAGACGGTCTGCGAGGCACCGCCACCGAAGGCGGCACCGGCTTCGGCGCCCTTGCCCTGCTGAAGCAGGATGAGAACGACCAGGGCGACGGCAATCGCCACATGGATCATGAGAATGGCAACTTGCATGAGTTCAACCTGCTGACTGACAAATGGCTAGGAAATCGTCGACCTTGAGCGAAGCACCGCCCACCAGGCCGCCGTCGATGTCGGGCTGAGCCAGCAGCTCAGCCGCGTTGTCGGCATTCATGCTGCCGCCGTAGAGCAGACGCAGGCCCGCCGCCAGAGCACGATCATAGCCGGCCTGGTATTCGCGAATACCGGCCATGACCTCCTGGGCCTGCTCGGGCGTGGCCGTGCGCCCGGTACCGATCGCCCAGACCGGCTCGTAGGCGATGACGACACGCTCACGCTGATCGGGCTCCAGGCGGGCCATCACATAGCCTACCTGACGCAGCACCACCTCCATGGTCTTGCCGGCATCGCGCTCTTCCAGCGTCTCGCCCACACACAGAATCGGGGTGATCCCCACGTTCAGCGCGGCCAGCAGCCGGTCGAGCACGGCCTCGTCGTCCTCGCGATAGAGCTGACGACGCTCGGAGTGGCCCGCCAGGGCGTACTCCACGCCGAACTCCTTGAGCATCCGCCCGCTCACTTCGCCGGTGCGGGCACCGGAGTGCAGCGGGTTCAGGGTCTGCGCCCCCAGGCGGATCGGCGTGCCCTCGAAGGCGCGCCGCGCCGCGTCCAGATAGGGGAAAGGCGGCAGAACGACCACGTCCAGCGACGCCGGGAGCGTCTTTTCGGCAAAACGATGACCGAACTCCTCGACCAGCGCGGCCGAACCGTTCATCTTCCAGTTCCCGGCAATCAGCGGCGTGCGCATGCTGCGTCCTCTTTCAAAGTGGAGCGAAATGGTATAGGAGGTGCCTAGTCAAGACAACCGTTGCAGCGGTTGTCAACCCAACTCGCCCTCGACCTGAGCGGCGAGGCGCCGTGCCAATCCCTCGACATCGAGGTGCGCGCGCCCTTCGACCATGACGCGAATCAGCGGCTCCGTGCCCGAAGGGCGCAGCAGTACGCGCCCCTCGTCGCCCAGCTCCGCCTCCGCCTCGGCCACGGCATCCTTCACTGCCGGACTCGCCATCAATGCCTTGGCATCGCTGCCCGGCGTCAGGCGCACGTTGACCAGCACCTGCGGCACCTTCTCCAGCCCGGCAAGCAGCGTGTGCAGGGGCTTGCCCTCGCTGATCATGATCGCCAGCACCTGCAGCGCCGAGACGATGCCGTCACCGGTGCTCTGCACGTCGGCGCAGACGATATGACCGGAAGATTCGCCGCCCAACTGCCAGTCGTTGGCCAGCAGGCGCTCGACCACGTAGCGGTCGCCGACCTTGGCGCGCTCGAAGGGAATGTCCATGTTCTCGAGCGCCATGGCCAGGCCGAAGTTGGTCATCAGGGTACCGACCACGCCGCCCACCAGTTGGCCACGCTGATGACGGTCGCGGGCGATCAGGTAGAGGATGTCGTCGCCGTCGATCTCGCGACCGTCGGCATCGACCATCAACACCCGGTCGCCGTCGCCGTCGAAGGCGATGCCCAGATCGGCACTCTGCTGGATTACCGCCGCGCGCAGGGTGGCCGGCGAGGTGGAACCGACGTCGCGATTGATGTTGAGGCCGTCGGGACTGGCCCCGACCAGGCTGACCTCGGCGCCCAGTTCGCGGAACACGCTGGGGGCGATGTGGTAGGTGGCGCCATGGGCACAGTCGAGCACCATGCGCAGCCCGTGCAGGCTGACCCGGTTGGGGATGGTCGACTTGCAGAATTCGATGTAGCGGCCGGCGGCATCGTCGATGCGCATCGCCTTGCCCAGCTTGTCCGCCGCCACCGTGGTCAGCGGCTCGTCCAGCATCGCCTCGATACGCTCTTCGAGCTCATCGGCGAGCTTGGTGCCCGCGGTGGAGAAGAACTTGATGCCGTTGTCGGCAAAGGGGTTGTGCGACGCCGAAATGACGATGCCGGCATCGGCACGGAAGGTGCGCGTGAGGTAGGCGATGCCCGGGGTGGGCATCGGCCCGAGCAGCGCCACGTCGACGCCGGCGGCGGAGAGCCCCGCCTCCAGGGCCGATTCGAACATGTAACCCGAGATACGCGTGTCCTTGCCGATCAGCACGCGAGCGCGCCCCGACTCACGGGCCAGCACCCGTCCCACGGCCCAGCCCAGCTTGAGCATGAAATCCGGCGTGATGGGGTACTCGCCGACCGTCCCACGAATGCCATCCGTACCAAAGTATTTTCTAGTCATTCTCGCAGCCTTCCCTAAGCACGGCCCAAGTCATGTTCACCGCATCCATGGCAGGGCCAACGTCATGGACGCGCAGGATACGTGCACCGCGCTCGATCGCCAGCGACGCCAGCGCCAGCCCGCCGGGCAGGCGCTCCTCCACCGGCCGGCCCAGCACCTTGCCGATCATGCTCTTGCGCGACATGCCCACCAGCAGCGGCAGCTCCAGGGCGGCCAGCCGCTCCATGCGGTTGAGCAGGCGCAGATTGTGCTCCACGGTCTTGCCGAAGCCGAAGCCGGGGTCGAGCAGCAGCCGCTCGCGGCGCAGCCCGGCCGCCTCGCAGGCCGCCACCCGCGCGGCGAGGAAGCCGGCCACCGCTTCTTCGATGGGTTCATCATAGTGAGGGGCTTGCTGCATGTCGCGAGGCTCGCCCTGCATGTGCATCAGGCATACCGGCAGGCCGGTGGCCAGTGCCGCCTCCAGCGCCCCCTCGCGCTGCAGGGCACGCACGTCGTTGAGCATGCCGGCGCCCAACTGTGCGGCCTGCCGCATCACCTCAGGATTGCTGGTGTCCACCGACACCAGCGCATCGAGTTCGCACACCAGGCGCTCGACCACCGGCGCCACGCGGTCCAGCTCCTGCTGAGTGGACACCGGCTGCGAGCCGGGGCGGGTCGATTCGCCACCCACGTCGATGATCGCCGCGCCCTCCGCCAGCATGCGCTCGGCGTGACGCAGGGCATCGTCGATGGCGACATGACGGCCGCCGTCGGAGAAGGAGTCGGGAGTGACGTTGAGAATCCCCATCACACGGGGGTAGGAGAGGTCCAGACGATGCCGCCCACACGGCAGCCAAATCGCTGAAGGAGAATCTGTCATGTCATGCATCCTGTGACATGGGTCGGGTCAGGTCGCCCCACGGCAAAGGCGCCCCGGTGGGGCGCCTGTGTCGGCATTGCGGTTCACGAACCGGCGGGACCGCCCAGCGGATCGGAGGGGCGGCGGCGAGGCTCGTCGTCCTCATCCTCATCGCCGTGGTCTCCGCCATCACCGCCGTCGCCACCGCTGTCGGTCGGCTGCGGCGCCGGCTCCGCTTCGGGCTTGGGCTCCGCCTCGCCGGTCACCGGGGCGCCGGTGCCGGAGTCGCCGTCTTCCCAATCCTTCGGCGGACGCGGCGTGCGGCCTTCCATGATGTCCTTGAGCTGGTCGGCGTCGATGGTCTCGTACTGCATCAGCGCCTCGGCCATGGCGTCGAGCTTGTCGCGATTCTCCTCAAGAATCTGCTTGGCCTTGGCGTAGCACTCGTCGATGACCTTGCGCACCTCCTTGTCGAGCTTGGAGACGGTCTCGCCGGACTTCAGCTTGCCGCCGCCCTGGCCCGGGCCGCCGAGGAACTGATGCGACTCGTCCTCGTCGTACATGATCGGGCCCATCTCCTCGGAGAGGCCCCACTTGGCGACCATGTTGTGGGCCAGCTCGGTGGCGCGCTTGATGTCGTTGGAAGCCCCGGTGGTGACACCGTTCGGCCCCAGGGTCATCTCCTCGGCGATACGGCCGCCGAACAGCGAGCAGATCTGGCTGAGGATCTGCTGGCGCGACAGGCTGTAGCGATCCTGCTCGGGCAGGAACATGGTCACGCCCAGGGCGCGGCCGCGCGGGATGATGGTGACCTTGTAGACCGGGTCGTGCTCCGGCATCACCAGACCGATGATGGCATGGCCCGACTCGTGATAGGCGGTGTTGAGCTTCTCCTTGTCGGTCATGACCATGGAGCGGCGCTCGGCGCCCATCATGATCTTGTCCTTGGCCAGCTCCAGCTCCTCCATGCCCACCAGGCGCTTGTTGCGCCGTGCGGCGAACAGCGCCGCCTCGTTGACCAGGTTGGCCAGGTCGGCACCGGAGAAACCGGGGGTACCGCGGGCGATCAGCGACGGCTTGACGTCGTCGGCCAGCGGCACCTTGCGCAGGTGCACGTTGAGGATGTGCTCACGGCCGCGGATGTCGGGCAGCGGCACCACCACCTGACGGTCGAAGCGGCCCGGGCGCAGCAGCGCCGGGTCGAGCACGTCGGGACGGTTGGTGGCGGCGATGACGATGATGCCCTCGTTGGCCTCGAAGCCATCCATCTCCACCAGCAGCTGGTTCAGTGTCTGTTCGCGCTCGTCGTTGCCGCCGCCCATGCCGGCACCGCGCGAACGGCCCACGGCATCGATCTCGTCGATGAAGATGATGCAGGGGGCCTGCTTCTTGGCCTGCTCGAACATGTCGCGCACGCGGGACGCACCCACGCCGACGAACATCTCGACGAAGTCGGAGCCGGAGATCGAGAAGAACGGCACCTTGGCCTCGCCGGCGATGGACTTGGCCAGCAGCGTCTTACCGGTGCCCGGCGGCCCCACCATCAGCACGCCGCGGGGAATGGTGCCGCCCAGGCGCTGGAACTTGGAGGGGTCGCGCAGGAAGTCGACCAGCTCCTCGACCTCCTCCTTGGCCTCGTCGCAGCCGGCGACATCGGCGAAGGTAGTCTTGATCTGATCCTGGGAGAGCAGCTTGGCCTTGGACTTGCCGAAGCTCATCGGCCCGCCCTTGCCGCCGGCGCCACCCTGCATCTGGCGCATGAAGAACATGAAGATGGCGAGAATCAGCAGGATCGGGAAGCTGGCGATCAGCAGCCGCGTCCACAGGCTCTGCTCCTGGGGCTCCCTGCCGACCACGGTGACGTTGTTGGAGAGCAGATCGTCGATCAGCTTGGGATCCTCCGCCGCCGGCCGGATGGTCTGGAACTGCGAACCGTCGGCCCGCTCACCGGTGATGCGGTAGCCGTCGATGGTCACGCTGCGGATCTGCTGGTTCTGCACCTGCTGGACGAACTGGGAGTAGTTCATCGACTGCGGTGTCGTGTCGACGGTGAAATTGTTGAACACCGTCAGCAGCACGGCTGCGATGACCAACCAGAGGATCAGATTCTTCGCCATATCATTCAAGGGTCTACCCTCATTGCAAGCTACTCTCGGCCAACGATGCCTGGCTCTAAGACCACGAATGGAGAGGCCATGTTCCGCCTCGCGGGCCGTACCCGCACCATCCCACACTGTGGCACAGTTGGGCGGCCATGTCTGGCCATAGCGCTATTAGTCTAAAGCTATTGTCGATCGCCCAGGGCCGGCGCCGCCGCACCCTGGCTCGTGTCGTCGGGCCGAGCCGCGGCTCAGCCCCGAAATCCGTCTGCCAGCAGGTAGACTTCGCGCGAGCGGGCGCGGGACGCCTCCGGCTTGCGTGTCACCACCTTGGCAAAACTCTCGCGCAGCTCCTTCAGATAGGCATCGAAGCCCTCGCCCTGGAACACCTTGGCCAGGAAGCGACCGCCGGGGCGCAGGGTCTGGCGCGCCAGGTCCAGCGCCAGCTCCACCAGGTACATGGCCTGGGGCTGGTCGATGGCGCTCATACCACTCATATTGGGGGCCATGTCGGACATAACAAGGTCCACCGGCCTGCCATCGAGGACGGCGAGTATCGCCTCCAGCACGGCCTCCTCGGTGAAGTCGCCCTGAATGAACTCGACGCCGGCCAGGGCATCCATCTCGAGGATGTCCGAGGCGATCACCATGCCTTCAGGGCCTACGCGGTCGGCCGCCACCTGACTCCAGCCGCCCGGGGCCGCGCCCAGGTCGATCACGCTCATGCCGGGCTTGAACAGCCGGTCCTTCTCGTCGAGCGCCAGCAGCTTGTAGCTGGCACGGGAGCGATAGCCGTCCTGCCAGCTCTGCTGCACGAAGCGGTCGTCGAAGTGCTCCTTGAGCCAGCCGGCGCTGCTCTTGCTGGCACTGCTCTTGCCTGCGCTGCCCTTACTGGCACCAGGCTGCTGGCGGCGCGAGCCGTCGGATGCGCCGTTGCGGGACGAGGAAGTGGATCGAGCCACACGATCACCTTGACTGAAGACGCCGAGCAGAGCGCAGACATGCCGGCCCGGTTCGGAATGACGCGGAGCTGGACGAGGGCCCGGTGGGCCTTGCCATGCTTTCGCCGGCGCGCATTTCACCGTACCATGACAGGTTACGCGCAACCGGGAAGACGCAAGATACCATGAGCTTGTCACAGGCACAAAAGAAAGCATTTCGCAGCATCGGCCACCACCTCAACCCGGTGGTGACGGTGTCGGAGAACGGTGTCTCCGAGGGGGTGCTGGCGGAACTCGACCGGGCGCTCGCCGATCACGAACTGATCAAGGTGAAGCTGGCCCTGGCCGAACGCGACGATCGCGCCGCCATGCTCGAGGAGCTGCTGGCGGCCAGCGGCGCCGAGCGCGTGCAGACCATCGGCAAGATGGCGCTGCTCTACCGCAAGAGCCCCCAGGCCAACCCGAAGCTCTCCAACATCAAGCGCTTCGAGAACCACCACGGGCGCCACTAGGCGCTGACGCGCCAGCGGCGAGCCCCGGGCTCCGGGCTCCGGGCCGCGAGCAACTTCGCAAAAGCCCGCGACAAACTGTCGCGGGCTTTTTCTGGCTCGTAGCTCGTAGCTCGTAGCTCGTAGCTCGTAGCTCAGCGATGCTCGACGCTGGATATCTCGTACTCGACCTCGCCGCCCGGCGTGCTGACCACCACCACGTCGCCTTCCTCCTTGCCGATCAAGGCACGGGCAATGGGCGAGGTGACGGAGATCTTGCCGGCCTTGATGTCGGCCTCGTCCTCGCCGACGATCTGGTAGCTCACCTCCTCGTCGTTGCCGAGGTTGATCAGCTCCACGGTGACGCCGAAGATCACCTTGCCGGTCTGCGGCAGCTTGGCTACGTCGATCACCTGGGCGTTGGAGAGCTTGCTCTCGATCTCCTGGATACGCCCCTCGATGAAGCCCTGCTGTTCGCGCGCCGCGTGGTACTCGGCATTCTCCTTGAGATCGCCGTGTTCACGCGCCTCGGCGATGGCCGCGATCACCTTGGGGCGCGCCTCGCTCTTGAGCTCCTCGAGTTCCTTGCGCAGGCGTGCTTCGCCGGCAACGGTCATCGGGACCTTGTTCATTGCGTTGCTCCTGCATGCAGTTCCTGTAGCCGCCGCACCGTGATCTCGTTGCCATACTCCAGCGCCATGCAAACGGCACTCGCCCCTGCCAGGGTAGTGGCATAGGGCACCTTGCGGGCCAGTGCGGTGCGACGGATCACCGACGAGTCGTTGATCGCCTGGCGACCCTCGGTGGTATTGACGATGTAGGCGATGTCGTCGTTCTTGAGCAGATCGACGATATGCGGACGACCTTCATAGACCTTGTTGACGACCTCCACCTCGAGGCCAGCGGCTTCGAGGGCTGCGGCAGTGCCGCGAGTCGCGCACAGGGTGAATCCCAATCCTAGCAGAGAACGGGCGATCTCGATAACTCCCGCCTTGTCCGGTTCGCGCACCGAGAGGAACGCCTTGCGCTCGCCGGTCAGCGCCGGGATCGCCTCGCCGGCGCCCAGCTGCGCCTTGTAGAAGGCCTCGGCGAAGGTCTCGCCAGAGCCCATCACCTCGCCGGTGGACTTCATCTCCGGCGACAGGATCGGATCGACCCCGGGGAACTTGTTGAACGGGAACACCGCCTCCTTGACGCTGTAGAAGTGCGGCACGATCTCGCGGGTGAAGCCCTGCTCGGCCAGGGTCTTGCCGGCCATGCAGCGGGCGGCGACCTGGGCCAGCGAGGTGCCGATGCACTTGGAGACGAAGGGCGCGGTGCGCGAGGCGCGCGGGTTGACCTCGATGACGTAGATCTCGCCGTCCTGCCACGCCAGCTGCACGTTCATCAGACCCACCACGCCGAGCTCGACGGCCATGCGCTTGACCTGCTCGCGCATCTCGTCCTGCACCTCGGCGGGCAGCGAGTAGGGCGGCAGTGCACAGGCGGAGTCGCCGGAGTGCACGCCGGCCTGCTCGATGTGCTGCATGATGCCGCCGATCACCACTTCGTGGCCGTCGGAGACGGCGTCGATGTCGATCTCGATGGCGGCATTGAGGAAGTGGTCGAGCAGCACCGGCGAGTCGTTGGAGACCTTGACCGCGTGGGTCATGTAGTTCTCCAGCTCGTCGGCGGAGTAGACGATCTCCATGGCGCGCCCGCCGAGCACGTAGCTCGGCCGCACCACCAGCGGGTAGCCGATCGCCTCGGCCTTGGCGAAGGCCTCGTCGAAGCTGCGCGCAGTGGCGTTGGGCGGCTGCTTGAGGCCCAGCTTGTCGATCATCTGCTGGAAGCGCTCGCGGTCCTCGGCGCGGTCGATGGCGTCCGGGGTGGTGCCGATGATCGGCACGCCGGCGGCCTCGAGCTCGCGGGCCAGCTTGAGCGGGGTCTGGCCGCCGAACTGCACGATCACGCCGACCGGTTTCTCCTTGTCGGCGATCTCGAGCACGTCCTCCAGGGTCACCGGCTCGAAGTAGAGGCGGTCGGAGGTGTCGTAGTCGGTGGAGACGGTCTCCGGGTTGCAGTTGACCATGATGGTCTCATAGCCGTCGTCGCGCATGGCGAAGGCGGCGTGAACGCAGCAGTAGTCGAATTCGATGCCTTGACCGATACGGTTGGGCCCGCCGCCCAGCACCATGATCTTCTGACGATCGCTGACCTCGGCCTCGCACTCCTCCTCGTAGGTGGAGTACATGTAGGCGGTGTCCGAGGCGAACTCGGCGGCGCAGGTGTCGACGCGCTTGTAGACCGGGCGGATGCCGGCCTTCTGGCGCGTGCGGCGGAACTCCTTCTCGGAGACGCCGAGCAGCTTGGCCAGGCGCGCATCGGAGAAGCCCTTGCGCTTGAGCCGGAACAGCTCCTGGGCGCTGAGTTCGGAGAGCGAGCGCTTGGCCACGTCGTGCTCGATGCGCACCAGCTCCTCGAGCTGGACCAGGAACCAGGGGTCGATGTTGGTCAGGGTGAAGATCTCTTCCACGCTCAGACCGGCGCGCATGGCGTCGGCGATGTAGAAGATGCGCTCGGCGCCGGCGGCCTGCAGCTCACCCTTGATGTGCTGCATGGCCTCTTCGGTGAACTCGCTCACCTTGGGGTCGAGGCCGTCGTTGCCGGTCTCGAGCCCGCGCAGGGCCTTCTGCAGCGACTCCTGGAAGGTACGCCCGATGGCCATCACCTCGCCCACCGACTTCATCTGGGTGGTGAGGCGGTCGTTGGCCTGGGGGAACTTCTCGAAGGTGAAGCGCGGAATCTTGGTGACCACGTAGTCGATGGAGGGCTCGAACGAAGCCGGGGTGCGGCCGCCGGTGATGTCGTTGGAGAGCTCGTCCAGGGTGTAGCCCACCGCCAGCTTGGCGGCGATCTTGGCGATCGGGAAGCCGGTGGCCTTGGAGGCCAGCGCCGAGGAGCGCGACACCCGCGGGTTCATCTCGATGACCACCATGCGCCCGGTCTTGGGGTCGACGCCGAACTGCACGTTGGAGCCGCCGGTCTCGACGCCGATCTCGCGCAGCACCGCAAGCGATGCGTCGCGCATGATCTGGTACTCCTTGTCGGTCAGCGTCTGCGCCGGGGCCACGGTGATGGAGTCGCCGGTGTGCACGCCCATGGGGTCGAAGTTCTCGATCGCACAGACGATGATGCAGTTGTCGTTCTTGTCACGAACGACCTCCATCTCGTACTCCTTCCAGCCCAGCAGCGACTCGTCGATGAGCAGCTCCTTGGTGGGCGAGAGGTCGAAGCCGCGATCGCAGATCTCCTCGAACTCCTCCTTGTTGTAGGCCACGCCGCCACCGGAGCCGCCCATGGTGAAGGAGGGGCGGATGATCACCGGGAAGCCGAGTTCGGCCTGGATCTCCCAGGCCTCTTCCATGGAGTGGGCGACCTTGGCCCGCGGGCACTCCAGGCCGATGTTCTTCATCGCCTTGTCGAAGCGGTCGCGGTCTTCGGCCTTGTCGATGGTGTCGGCGTTGGCGCCGATCATCTCCACGCCGTACTTTTCCAGCACGCCGTGCTTGTCGAGCGCCAGCGCGCAGTTGAGCGCGGTCTGGCCGCCCATGGTGGGCAGGATGGCGTCGGGGCGCTCGGCCTCGATGATCTTCTCCACCGCCTGCCAGGTGATCGGCTCGATGTAGGTGGCGTCGGCCATCACCGGGTCGGTCATGATGGTGGCCGGGTTGGAGTTGACCAGGATGACCCGGTAGCCCTCCTCGCGCAGCGCCTTGCAGGCCTGGGCGCCGGAGTAGTCGAATTCGCACGCCTGGCCGATGACGATGGGGCCGGCGCCAATGATCAGGATGCTGTTTATGTCGGTACGCTTGGGCATGTCGGTTCCCGCGGCTGGATTCGTTGAAATCAGGCGATAAGACGATGGGAGCCGCTCAGCGGCGCTCGCGCATCATCGTCACGAAGCGGTCGAACAGCGGCGACACGTCGCGCGGTCCGGGGCTCGCTTCCGGGTGGCCCTGGAAGCTGAAGGCCGGGCGGTCGGTCAGCTCGATGCCCTGCAGCGTGCCGTCGAACAGCGAGCGGTGAATGGCGCGCACGTTGCCCGGCAGGCTCGCCTCGTCGACGGCGAAGCCGTGGTTCTGGCTGGTGATCATCACGTGACCGCTGTCGAGGTCCTGCACCGGGTGGTTGGCGCCGTGGTGGCCGTGGTTCATCTTCACCGTCTTGGCACCGGCGGCCAGCGCCAGCAGCTGGTGGCCGAGGCAGATGCCGAACACCGGCACGTCGGTCTCGAGGATCTCCTGGATCGCCTTGATGGCGTAATCGCAGGGCGCGGGGTCGCCGGGGCCGTTGGCCAGCAGGATGCCGTCCGGGTTGCGCGCCAGCACGTCGCTGGCCGGAGTCTGTGCCGGCACCACGGTGAGACGGCAGCCGCGGGAGGCCAGCATGCGCAGGATGTTGTACTTCACGCCGTAGTCGTAGACCACCACGTGGAAGGGGCGCTCGCTGCCACTGGCATCGACGTTACCCTGGCCCAGCACCCACTCTGCCTCGTTCCACTCGTAGGCCTGCTTGCAGCTGACTTCCTTGGCCAGATCCATGCCCTTGAGCCCGGGAAACGCCCGCGCCGCGGCCAGCGCACGCTCGACGGCGTCTTCGCCCTCGGCCTCGGCGCCGGCCAGGATGGCACCGTTCTGGGCACCCTTGTCGCGCAGGATGCGGGTCAGGCGGCGGGTGTCGATGTCGGCGATGCCGAGCACGTTCTGGCTCTTGAGGTAGTCGGAGAGCGACTGCTCGGAGCGGAAGTTGCTGGCGATGAGCGGCAGGTCGCGAATCACCAGGCCGGCGGCGGCGATCGAGCCCGACTCGACGTCTTCGGCGTTGACGCCGGTGTTACCGATGTGCGGGTAGGTCAGGGTCACGATCTGTCGAGTGTAGGAGAGGTCGGTGAGGATCTCCTGATAGCCGGTCATGGCCGTATTGAACACCACCTCGCCGCTGGTTTGCCCATCGGCGCCGATGGCGGTGCCGTGAAACACACTGCCGTCTTCCAGGGCCAGTATCGCGGGTCTGCTCAATGCGGGGCTGTTCAAGACAAGGTCCTCCCATGCTGATGCGAGCCTGAGGGGCGCAGGCTCGGCGGCTATCGTCGCGGCGACAGATTTGGCTCGTAAAAAAGCGGGACGAAGCCGATGGAACCGGTTTCATCCCGCTTGTTGTCTCTGTTTGCTCGGGGCTGGCCACGCAACAAGCGCGCAGTTGGACTGCTGTATTTCAGGCGCCCGGCCAAAATTTTGGAGATGTTACAGGATTCTGCCCTTCTCGACCACCCCTTTAGTCCAATCCGAGCACGTCCTGCATGCCGTATCGACCGCTTTCCTGGTCGGCCACCCAGCGCGCCGCCCGCACCGCGCCCTTGGCGAAGGTCATGCGGCTAGAGGCCTTGTGGGTGATCTCGATGCGCTCGCCCTCGGTGGCGAACATCACCGTGTGCTCACCGACGATGTCGCCGGCGCGCACCGTGGCGAAACCGATCTCCTTGGGGTCCCGCGGCCCGCACTGGCCGACACGCTCGAACACGCCGTGCGCCTTGAGCGTGCGCCCCAGCGCCTCGGCCACCACTTCGCCCATCTTCAGCGCGGTGCCGGAGGGCGAGTCGACCTTGTGGCGGTGGTGGGCCTCGATCACCTCGATGTCGTAGCCCTCGTCGCCCAGCGCCCGGGCCGCGGTCTCGAGCAGCTTGAGGGTCAGGTTGACCCCCACGCTCATGTTGGGGGCGAAGACGAAGGGCAGCCGCTCGCGGTAGCCGTCGAGCTCGGCCAGCTCGTCGTCGGAGAGCCCGGTGGTGCCGATCACCATGCGCTTGCCGTGCGCCGCGCAGAAGGCCAGGTTGGCCAGCGTGACCCGGGGCGCGGTGAAGTCGATCAACACGTCGAAGTCGTCGACGATGGCGTCGAGGGAGTCCACCGCGGCGACACCCAGCTTGCCGAGCCCCGCCAGCTCGCCAATATCGGCCCCGGCCAGCGAACTGCCCGGCTCGACGATACCGCCGGCCAGGGTGGCGCCGGCATCCTCCTGCACGGCGTTGACCAGGGTGCGGCCCATGCGGCCGGCGACACCGACGATGGCGATACGGGTCATGCGGACTCCTGCGAAAGCTGACGAGTGGGGATCGAGGCAGTATATCAGAGCCAGGGCCCGCCTGGCCGAGCGCTTGGGCAGCGACGGCGGAATCGCCCACACTGGGCATGACGACACCACTCAAGGAACGCCATGTCTGAGTCGATGCCGCCCGACACCACCCGTGCAGCCGCCCTGCTCGAGCTGCTCGAACGTCATCCGCGCGTGCTGCTCACCGGCCCGCCCGGCAGCGGCAAGAGCACCCTGGCGCGGAGCACGGCGACAGCCCTGGCCGAGCGCGGCCAGGTGTGCCGCTGCCTGGCCGCCGACCCCGGCCTGCCCGGCTTCGGCCCGCCCGGCGCCGTGTGCCTGGGGCGCTGGGACGAGCGCCTGGACGACTGGCAGCTGGAGGCCATCGAGGCGCTCGCCACCCTGGACAGCGCCCGCTTCCGCCTGCCGCTGACAGAAGCCGTACGCCACATGGCCGCGCAGGTCGACGAGGGGCCGCTGCTCATCGACGCCCCCGGCGTAGAGCGCGGCATCGGCGGTGCCGAGCTGCTGCTGACACTGGCCAGCGCCGGCCGGGTGAGTGCCGTGGTACGCCTGGCACCGGCGCAGGTGAGCGACCCGTATCCCCATGAACGCGCCGCCCTCGGCCTGGCGACGCTGAGCCTGCCTGCGCACCCTCAGGCGCGCCACCCCGGCAAACAGCTGCGCCGCCAGTGGCGCACCGCCGCCTGGGATGCCTATCTCCACAGCGCCGAGGCGCGGGAGCTCGAGCTGTCGGCGCTGACCATCGTCGGCGCCCCGCCGCCCGGCGACGCGCCTCATGCCTGGCCAGGGCGTCAGATCGGCCTGCTCGATGCCGGCGGGGCGACCCTGGCCATGGGCGAAGTGTTCGCTCTGGTGGGGGATTGGCTCAGCGTGCGCACTCCGCCCCTGACGGGCACGCCGCGTACCCTGGTGATTCGCGATGCCCGGCGCAGCGCCGAAGGACAGCTCGGCACGGCGCGCCCTCACCCTCGCTCCTCGGCCGCATCCGGTGAAGCGCCGGCGCTCTCGTACACTCCTCAGGAGAGCGCCACCGGCCCCCGCCCGACGCTGCGCCTCGATGGCCTGCGCGCCACGCTGGTCAACGGCGTGTTCGGCGACCCGCTGCTGCATCTGCGCCTGCGCCACCGCAAGCGCAGCCTACTGTTCGACCTAGGCGACCCCGGCCGGCTGCCGGCGCGGCTGGCCCACCAGATCAGCGACGTGTTCATCAGCCATGCCCATGTCGACCACATCGGCGGTTTCCTATGGCTGCTGCGCTCGCGCATCGGCGACTACTCGGCCTGCCGGGTCTACGGCCCGCCCGGACTCGCCGCTCACCTGGACGGCTTTCTGCGCGGCATCCTGTGGGACCGGGTCGAGCAGAAGGCGCCTCGCTTCGAGGTCTTCGAGCTGCACGGTGAACGCCTGGCCCACTATCGGCTCGTCGCCGGCCAGCCGATGCAGGCGCGCTCACCGCGCGAGGTCGACGACGGCGTGATCCACGCCGAGCCCAGCTTTCGCGTGAGAGCGGTCACCCTCGACCACGGCACCCCGGTACTGGCCTTCGCCTATGAGCCGGCGACCCAGCTCAAGGTGCGCAAGGAGCGCCTGAACGCACACGGCTGGGCGCCCGGCCCCTGGCTGGGCGAGCTCAAGCAGCGCGCGCAGGAAGGCGGCGACGCAGGCGAGATCGCCCTGCCCGACGGCAGCCGTCAGCCCGTCGCCGGGCTGGCCGAGCAACTGCTGTTCGCGCAGCCAGGCCAGCGCCTGGTCTATGCCACCGACTTCGGCGACACACCGGAGAACCGCAAGCGCCTGTGTGCGCTTGCCCACGGCGCCGAGGTGCTGTTCTGCGAGGCTTCGTTTCGTGAAGACCAGGTCGAGCAGGCCCGGCGTACCGGCCATCTGACCGCCCGCGCCTGCGGCGAGATCGCCGCCGCGGCCGGGGTCGGCCAACTGGTGCCGTTCCACTTCTCGCGCCGTCACGTGGAGGACGTGAGCGAGCTCTACGCCGAGATTCGCCGCCATTTTCCGCGGCTGGCCGCCACGCCGGGCAGCGAGAGCACCGACGAGCAGCACGACGACGTGGAAGGCTAGCCTGGCTCCTGCCTGCCGTCCTGGCGCAGCAGCAGCCCGATGGCGGTGAGCACCAGCGCGCTGCCCGGCAGCCAGTGCCAGCCGAGCTGCTCGGGGGCGGTGGCGAACAGCAGCAGCATGGAGACGAATGGCACCATGTAGCCGTAGGCGGTCACGGCTCCTGGGGTGAGCACCGCCGTGGCGCGCTGCATCAGCCAGAAGGTGAGCGCGCTGGAGAAGAGCCCGAGATAGACCACCAGGGCCAGATCCTGCCAGCGCATGGCGACGAGGTGGGTAGCCGGCTCGATGGCGAGCCCCAGCAGGCCGATGGCGATCCCGCCCAGCCCCAGACTCCAGAAGGTGCGCACCGCCGCGGACTCGGGCAGCCACTGCCGCGCCAGCCCCCACTTGCTCAGCACCGGGTAGAGCGCCGACGACACGCAGCCGAAGAAGAACACCGCCTCGCCGATCCCCACCCGCATGCCTTCACCGTGGCTGCGGGCCTCGGCGAAGGCGAGCGCCAATGCCCCGGCGGCGCCCAGCGCAAGGATGGCCGGCAGCTGCCAGCCCAGCCGCTCGACGCGAAAGCCCAGCCCCAGCAGGTAGGCCAGCAGCGGCACGGTGACGTAGAGGGTGGCCATGGAGAGCGCGGTGGCGTGATGGGCGGCCCAGAACATGGCACCGAAGAAGCCGGCCAGGCACAGCCCCATCAGCGTGTAGAGCGGCAGCAACCGCCAGGTGGGCAGGAAGTCGGACGAGCGCCGCGCCAGCCACCACAGCCCGGCACAGGCGATGGCGAAACGTAGCGCGGTGAGCGACAGCGGCGGCAGCTCGCTCATCAGCCCCACGGCGGGAAACGACAGCCCCACCAGCAGGGCCCACAGCAGCATGCCGAGGTGGGCCAGGCGGGGCGACGGCAGGGTGCTCAATTTTCCCAGACGATGGCCAGTTCCTCGTCACCCGCCATGCGCTGCAGGTGGGAATCCACCACGCCCTCGAGGCGGTCGAGCACCTCATCGTCCAGCGCCTCGATGGCCACCAGCAGCTTGCCCGGCTCGACGCGCATGACGCAGGAGCCGCCCTCGAACGCCACGCGGCTCTGCTCCTCGCCCTGCTCCACTTCCAGCTTGTGCGCCCAGTGCTTGCACAGCCGTTTCATCACCCTCGCCCCGGACTCGGTGGCGATCTCGGCACGCGACATCGGCATAGCAACGATCTCCATTCGTATCTGAGCCAACAGACTAAGATGCCGGAGCGGGTTGGCGCCAGCCCCGATGCGCAGCGCAGGGCGGAACGCCGGGTTCGAAGGAACCGTCCACGCCGAAAACGCAAAAGCCCCCGACACCGCAAGGGCTCGGGGGCTTGCGTGGCGCACTTCCGCCTTACGGCTTCATGTCCTCGAAGAACTTCTTCACGCCGTCGAAGAAGCCGCTCTTCTTGGGCGAGTGGTGGGCGCTGTTGCTGCCCCCCAGGCTCTCCTGGAACTGACGCAGCAGCGCCTTCTGGTCTTCGCTGAGGTTGACCGGGGTCTCCACCACCACCTTGCACAGCAGGTCGCCGGGCGGACCGCCGCGTACCGGCTTGACGCCCTTGCCGCGCAGGCGGAACAGCTTGCCGGTCTGGGTCTCGGGCGGGATCTTGAGCTTGACCCGGCCGTCCAGGGTGGGCACTTCGAGCTCGCCGCCCAGCGCAGCGTCGACGAAGTTGATCGGCACCTCGCACTGCAGGTGCTTGCCGTCGCGCTGGAAGATTCGGTGCGGCTTGATCGCCACCTGCACGTAGAGATCGCCGGGCGGGCCGCCGTTGATGCCGGACTCGCCCTCGCCGTTGAGACGAATGCGGTCGCCGGTATCGACCCCGGCGGGAATCTTCACCGACAGGGTGCGGGTCTCGCGCACGCGGCCTTCGCCGTGGCACTTGTGACACGGCACCTTGATGTGCACGCCGCTGCCGTGACAGGTGGGGCAGGTCTGCTGCACGGCGAAGAAGCCCTGCTGCATGCGCACCTGGCCCAGGCCGTTACAGGTGGGGCAGGTCTCCTTGGTGGAGCCAGGCTCGGCGCCCTCGCCGTCGCAGCGGCTGCACTCCACGTGACGCGGCACGCGGATGTCCACCGTGGTACCGGCCACCGCACTCTCGAGGTCGAGTTCGAGGTTGTAGCGCAGGTCGCTGCCGCGCTGCGGCGCATGGGGGCTGCGCCGGCCGCCGCCACCGAAGATGTCGCCGAACACGTCGCCGAAGATGTCGCTGAAGCCGCCGGCACCCGCGCCGCCGAAGCCGCCCGCACCGAAACCGCCGGCCTGGCCATCTACGCCGGCATGGCCGAACTGGTCGTAGGCGGCACGCTTCTCGCCGTCGGAAAGGATCTCGTAGGCCTCGGAGACCTCGCGAAACTTCTCGGCGGCCTTGTCGTCATCCGGATTGCGGTCCGGATGGTACTTCTGCGCCAGCCGTCGGTAGGCCTTCTTGATCTCTTTGGTGTCGGCCCCTCGCTCGACGCCGAGCACCTCGTAATAATCGCGTTTGGACATGGGTCCATGCGCCTCCTGGTCTAGGCAGTGCTGCCCGATCCGCGGAAACGGCAACGCGGGAGTCGTCCCCCCGCGCTACCGTCGTCCGTGGCATCGCCGTGGCGATTACTGCTTCTTCTGGTCGTCGTTGACTTCTTCGTATTCGGCGTCGACCACGTCGTCTTCCTGCTTGGCGCCGGCCTCCTGGCCCTCGCCACCGGCCTGCTGGGCAGCCTCGGCCTGGGCGGCGTACATCTTCTGCGCCAGGTTACCGGAGAGCTCGGTCAGCTTGTCCAGCTTGGCCTGGATGTCGTCCTTGTCGTCGCCCTTGAGCGCTTCCTCGAGTTCGGTGGCGGCCGCCTCGATGGCCTGCTTCTCCTCGTCGGTGCCATGCTCGCCGGCTTCCTGCACGGTCTTGCGCGCGGCGTGGACCATGCCGTCGGCCTGGTTGCGCAGGGCCACCAGCTCCTCGAACTTCTTGTCCTCGTCGGCGTGAGCCTCGGCGTCGCGCACCATCTGCTCGATCTCTTCATCGGTCAGGCCGCTGGAGGCCTTGATGACGATCGACTGCTCCTTGCCGGTGGCCTTGTCCTTGGCGGAGACGTTGAGGATGCCGTTGGCGTCGAGGTCGAAGGCCACCTCGATCTGCGGCACGCCGCGCGGCGCCGGCGGAATGTCGGCCAGGTCGAAGCGACCCAGCGACTTGTTCTGGCCAGCCTGCTTGCGCTCGCCCTGGAGCACGTGAATGGTCACGGCGGTCTGGTTGTCATCCGCGGTCGAGAAGGTCTGGGTCTTCTTGGTCGGGATGGTGGTGTTCTTCTCGATCAGCGGCGTCATCACGCCGCCCAGGGTCTCGATACCCAGGGTCAGCGGGGTGACGTCGAGCAGCAGCACGTCCTTGACGTCGCCGCCCAGCACGCCGCCCTGGATCGCCGCACCCACGGCCACGGCCTCATCGGGGTTGACGTCCTTGCGCGCTTCCTTGCCGAAGAAGTCGGCGACCTTCTTCTGCACCAGCGGCATGCGGGTCTGACCGCCGACCAGGATCACGTCGTCGATCTCGGAAGCGGACAGGCCGGCGTCGGACAGCGCGGTCTTGCACGGCCCCAGCGAGCGCTGCACCAGCTCCTCCACCAGCGACTCCAGCTTGGCCCGGGTCACCTTGACGTTGAGGTGCTTGGGCCCGGTGTTGTCGGCGGTGATGTAGGGCAGGTTGACGTCGGTCTGCTGGGCGCTGGAAAGCTCGATCTTGGCCTTCTCGGCGGCTTCCTTGAGGCGCTGCATGGCCAGGTTGTCGCCGGACAGGTCGATGCCGCTGTCGGCCTTGAACTGATCGACCAGGTAGTTGATCAGTGCCATGTCGAAGTCTTCACCGCCGAGGAAGGTGTCGCCGTTGGTGGCCAGCACCTCGAACTGGGTCTCGCCGTCGACATCGGCCACCTCGATGATGGAGATGTCGAAGGTACCGCCGCCCAGGTCGTACACGGCAATGGTCTTGTCGCCGCGCGCCTTGTCCATGCCGTAGGCCAACGCCGCCGCGGTGGGCTCGTTGATGATGCGCTTGACCTCGAGACCGGCAATACGACCGGCGTCCTTGGTGGCCTGACGCTGGCTGTCGTTGAAGTAGGCCGGTACGGTGATCACCGCCTCGGTAACGGTCTCGCCCAGGTAGTCCTCGGCGGTCTTCTTCATCTTCTTCAGCACTTCGGCGCTGACCTGCGGCGGTGCCAGCTTCTTGCCCTTCACTTCCACCCAGGCGTCGCCGTTGTCGGCCTCGACGATGCCGTAGGGCACCATCTTGATGTCCTTCTGCACCACGTCGTCCTTGAAGCGACGACCGATCAGGCGCTTGATGGCGTACAGGGTGTTCTGCGGGTTGGTCACCGCCTGGCGCTTGGCCGACTGCCCCACCAGAATCTCGCCATCATCGGTATAGGCGATGATGGAGGGCGTGGTGCGGGCACCTTCGGCGTTCTCGATCACCTTGGCGCTGTCGCCGTCGAGCACGGCCACACAGGAGTTGGTGGTCCCCAGGTCAATACCGATGATGCGTCCCATAGGAAATCCTCGAAAATTCGTTTGCCTTGAATCCATCGCTGCGGCAGCTGCCGCGGTTGACGTCTATCTGGGGGCGTCGGGTGGCTTTTCAAGCCCCGCCCCCGTTTTCATTCGTGAGGCCTCAGCCGGCGGCCTGACTGACCACTACCATGGCCGGGCGCACCAGGCGCCCGTTGAGCAGGTAGCCCTTCTGGATCACTTCCATCACGCTGTTGGGCTCGAGCTCGGGGTTCGGCACCATGGCCATCGCTTCGTGGAACTGCGGGTCGAACGGCTCGCCGGCCGGCTCGACCGTTTCAACGCCGAACTTGGCCAGCACGTCGTGCTGCATCTTCAGCGTCATGGCCACGCCTTCGCGATGGGCGTCGCTGGCGTCCTCGCCCATGGCGTCCAGCGCCTTCTCGAGGCTGTCGACCACCGGCAGCAGCTCCTTGACGAAGCGCTCCAGGGCAAACTTGCGCGCCTTCTCGGCCTCCTGCTCGGCGCGGCGGCGCACGTTCTGCGCTTCGGCGGCGGCACGCAGCGCCTGGTCCTTGGCCTCCGCCAGGCTCTGCTCCAGTTCCTCCACCTGGGCCGCCAGCATGTCGGCCTCGGGGTTGTCGCTCACCTCCGTCGGTTCCTCGGGCGCCGCGGCGTCGTCCTCCACGAGGCCGGCCGCCTCGTCCAGCTCGCCTTCCAGCGGCTCCGGCCGGGCCTCTTCCTCGCGCCGCGCCAGCTCGTCGTCAAGCGGGGTCTGGGGTTCTTTAGCCATGCGCATCTCCTGAAGCAACACCGGCCCAGCGAGGCCGGAAAGATTTCGAATCGGCGAATGCCTTGAAGGTCTGCCGCCTATATGGGGGTCCTCGCCGCAAACTCAAGTGATCGGACATCAACGAGGGCGACTGTTTCGCGCATGTGTTGTGAGCGAACCTCGACTACTGTATAAAAACGCAATAACGTGTATGGATATCCAGCTCACCAGGATACCGGCCGCCGGGAGGTCCCATGCTGACTCAGCTTGCCATTCGCGATTACGCCATCGTCGATACGCTCGATCTGGAGCTTGCCGGCGGCATGACCGCCATCACCGGCGAGACCGGTGCCGGCAAGTCGATCCTGCTCGGCGCCCTGGGGCTGTGCCTGGGTGAGCGCAGCGACGCCGCCAGCGTGCGCCATGGCTGCGAGCGTGCCGATCTCTCGGCGCGTTTCGACATCGCCGCGCTGCCCGCCGCCCGCGCCTGGCTCACGGAGCGCGAGCTGCCCGCTGACGACTGCCTGCTGCGCCGGGTAGTGACCGCGAGCGGTCGCTCCAAGGCGTGGATCAACGGCCAGCCGGCCACCGTGGCCGATCTCAAGGCGCTGGGCGAGCACCTGGTCGAGATCCACGGCCAGCACGCCCACCAACTGCTGCTGCGCGAGGAGACCCACCTGCGCCTGCTCGACGACTTCGCCGGCAACCGCGCCGCGGTGAACGCACTCAGCGAGACGTTCCGCCGCTGGCAGGCGACCCGCAAACGCCTCAAGCAGCTGAGCGAGAGCGGCGACGAGGTACAGGCGCGCCGCCAGCTGCTGCGCTATCAGGTCGAGGAGCTCGACCTGCTGGCGCTGGGCGACGAGGAGCTCGCCACCCTGGAGCACGAACAGGAGCAGCTCGCCCACGCCGAGGAGACGCTGCGCGAGGCACAGCACGCCGCCGAATGCTGCGACAACGACGAAGGCGGCGTAATGACCCTGCTCAACCAGGCGATGCATCGGCTCGATCCGCTACCGGGCAGCGACCGCGGCGCACTGGCCGAGATCCTCGCCATGCTGGGCGAGGCGCGCATCCAGGTCGAGGAAGCGGTGCGCGAGCTGCATCGCTTCGCCGATGCCACCGAGCTGGACCCGGAGCGCCTGGCCTGGGTCGAGTCGCGCCTGGGCGAGGTGCATCGCATCGCCCGCAAGCACCACGTCATGCCCGAGGAGCTGCCCGCCCTGCACCGCCGGCTGCAGGCCGAGCTGGACGGCCTGGAGGGCGGCGAACACGATCTCGAGGCGCTGCGCGCCGAGGTCGAGAGCCTGCGCGACAGCTGGCGCGAGCAGGCACGAAGCGTTGGCGAGTCCCGCCAGCAGGCGGCGGCCAGGTTCGGCAAGGCGGTGCAGGAGCAGCTCGCCTTCCTGGCCATGGGCAAGGCACGCTTCGAGGTGGAAGTCTCGCCGCGCCAGAGCCCGCAGGTCGACGGCATGGAGGAAGTGCGCTTTCTGATCAGTGCCAACCCCGGCCAGCCGCCACGCCCGCTGGCCAAGGTCGCCTCGGGCGGCGAATTGTCGCGCATCAGCCTGGCGATCCAGGTGGTCGCCGCACGCCACTCGACCATCCCCAGCCTGGTGTTCGACGAGGTCGACGTGGGCATCTCCGGTGCCACCGCCGAGATCGTCGGCCAGCTGCTGCGCCGCCTGGGCGAGCAGGGCCAGGTGATGACCGTGACTCACCTGCCCCAGGTGGCGGCGCAGGCGCACCACCATCTGCACATCGAGAAGCAGGCCAAGCGCGACACCACCCTGACCCGCATGGCGCTGCTCGACGAGGCCGGCCGGGTCAGCGAACTGGCGCGCATGCTGGGCGGGGTCAACCTCTCCGATCGCACCCTGGCCCACGCGCGCGAGATGCTGGATGCCAGCCAGCAGGGCGCCGCCCACTAGCCGGACGCTCGGGCAGCCCTCAGCCCATACGCCAGCGGCCCCGGTCAATGCTGACCGGGGCCGCTGTCATGATCGTGCCAGCCGAGCTGTTTCGAGCGCCTGCTTCGTCGGGCTATTTGCGCGGCAGGCCGTCCTGGCGCGTGGCGTTGGAGCCACGCGGGCGCACGTAGAGCACCAGTGCGTGATCGACCAGCTCGAAGCCGTGCTCCTCGGCGATCTCCTGCTGACGCCGCTCGATGGTCTCGTCGAAGAATTCGATGATCTCGCCGCTGTCGAGGCACACCATGTGGTCGTGATGCTCCTCCTGGGAGATCTCGAACACGGCATGACCGCCGTCGAAGTTGTGGCGAATCACCAGGCCTGCCGACTCGAACTGGGTCAGCACGCGATAAACGGTCGCCAGACCGACGTCCTCTCCGGCTTCCAGCAGAGTCTTGTAGACATCCTCGGCGCTCAGGTGATGCTGACCCGTGGCATTCTCGAGGATCTGCAGGATCTTGACTCGGGGCAAGGTGACCTTCAGGCCTGCCTTGCGCAGTTCATGGTTCTGGTCGGCCATGTTCGCTCTTCGCAGTATCAGGTAGGGTCGGGTATGATCGACCGAATCCACGATAGTGAAGAACGGACACAAATGCAAAAGCTGATCAAAACCCTCCCTCTCGTCATCGCCCTGACCGTGGTCGGCGGCTGCGTTTACAAGCGGGATCTGCCCCAGGGCAACTACATCACCGAAGGTATGGTGCAACAGCTCCAGCCCGGCATGAGCCGCGCCCAGGTCGTCGACGTGATGGGCCGCCCGCTGCTGGAAGCGCCTTTCAATGCCAACCAGTGGGACTACGTGTTCCGCCTCGACGAGGCGTACGGCGGCGTACAGCAGCGCCGGGTCACGCTGACCTTCGACGGCGAGCGGCTGGTCAACGTGCAGCGTGAAGGCGACTTCTCCGAGGATATCGAGCTGCGGCCGCAAAACGGTGTCGGCCCGGCCATCGAAGGCGCCGACCCCATGGGCGAACTGCCGGCCACCCAGCCGGAAGCCGCTCCCGAGGCCGCGCCTGACGCCGGCGGCACCCTGCCCCGGGGCGGCGAGCCGGCGACGACCGAACCGCTGGCACAGTAACGCGCGGCCGGGTCAGCGCCCGGCGCGCCGGAGCCGCGCCTCCTTGGGGTCGATCTCGAGGGGGCGATAGACCTCGACCCGGTCGCCGGCACGCAGGCGGTGGGTGTCGGGGTTGCGCAGCAGCTGGCCGAAGATGCCCAGATCCGCCTCGGCAAAGTGCGCCGCCGATAGTTCCGGGAAGTGCTTCTCCAGCTCGGCCAGGGCAACGGCCTGGCGCGCCGTGGTGCCCGCGGGCACCTCCAGCGCCACGATGCGCTGCCGCTCGGGCAGCGCGAAGGCGACCTCTACCTGAAGCCCCACCTCAGCGCCCGTACAGCTCGTCGGCGCGCCGGGTGAAGGCGTCCACCAGTTGTCCGGCAACCTGCTGGAACAGCTTGCCGAAGGCCATGCCCAGCAGCCGGTTGGCGAACTCGAACTCCAGTTCCAGGCATACCTTGCAGGCACCCTCGCCCATCGGCAGGAACAGCCAGCGCCCTCGCAGCCGCTTGAAGGGGCCGCTGACCAGCGACATCTCGATACGTTCGGGCTCGATCAGGTCGTTGCGCGTGGTGAAGCTCTGCTCGATACCCGCCCGCCCCAGGGTCATCTCACCGATCAGGTGCGACTCGTCGCGCTCGAGCAGCCGCGCCCGCCGACAGCCGGGCAGGAATTCCGGATAGCGCTCGAAGTCGTTGACCAGTTCGAACATGTCCTGAGGGGTGTGCCGCACCAGGGCGGACCGATTGACCATTGGCATTGAGCTCTCCGCTGACTTCACAGTGCCCAGGGCGTATCATGAGCGGTTATTTCATGCCTTGAATGGTAACACGCTTCCCCTCATATCGAAGGAAGGGTGCCATCAGCAGAACGTGACAAGAGGTTCCATGGCCGACAAGAAAGGCAAGGGCAAGGGCCCTGGCGGCGGCGTCATCGCCCAGAACAAGAAAGCTCGCTTCGAGTATCACATCGACGAGACCTTCGAGGCCGGCCTGGTGCTGGCCGGCTGGGAGGTGAAGAGCCTGCGTGCCGGCAAGGCCCAGCTCACCGACACCTACATCCTGATAAAGGATGGCGAGGCCTGGCTGCTGGGTAGCCACATCACCCCGCTCAACACCGCCAGCACCCACGAGATCGCCGATCCGTCCCGCACCCGCAAATTGCTGCTGCACCGCAAGGAGATCGCCAAGATCTTCTCGCGCTCCCAGGAGAAGGGCCACACCTGCGTGCCGCTCAAGCTCTACTGGAAAGGCAACAAGGTGAAGTGCGAGCTGGCCCTGGTGACGGGCAAGAAGCTGCACGACAAGCGCGCCACCGAGAAGGACCGCGACTGGCAGCGGCAGAAGGGCCGCATCATGCGGGAACATACCAAGGCCTGAGACGTCATAGCGTAGGAGATGTCGGCTGGCTCCCTGAAAACGGCAAGAATCGGGGAAACGAGGGAACCAGCCCCGCCAACAGGTGTCATAGACGTACCCATGCTGCTAAGATGGGTCTGCTACGGGGGCGACATGGCTTCGACGCCGATGACAACCTCCTAGGTGCATGCCGAGAGCGTGATGTATCTCGTAAATCCAACATCACGACTAAATAGTCGCAAACGACGACAACTACGCTCAGGGCGCGCTGGCAGCTTAATAGCTGTTAGCTTCTAGTCCGGCCCCAAAGCGATGTGCCCATTCATCGCGGAGGGGATATGAGCCAAGACTGATGGGATCGCGGTTGGTGGTGTCCTCTCGCCAATCGCTAAACTTTAGAGGAATCGCGTAGCTGGATCCTGCCCGTTGGAGCCAGATGCGTTAAACCAAAAAACGGACCTAAGCATGTAGAGCCGAAGAGCGAGTGTCGGCGGACGCGGGTTCGATCCCCGCCGCCTCCACCAATCGAGTACGAAAAAAGCACCCTTGGGGTGCTTTTTTCGTTTCGGCACGTCAAGACTCACCGCGGCTCACGCGACCTGGTCGCCAATGGAAGCCTTGGGCTAATGAAAGCCGTGGAACGCGGAGGATAGCGTTTCGTCGATATAGGTGTCGTTGAACTCGACCAGCCGCGCCAGCGCCTGCGGGTCGGGCAGCACCACGTGCTGGCGGTCGCGCACCACCAGGCCTTCGTCGCGCAGCATGGAGAAGGTGCGGCTCACGTGCACCGCGCTCAATCCCAGCGCATCGCCGATCTGCTCCTGGGAGAGCGGCATCAGGAAGCCGTTTTCCGCCACCGCCCCGATCCGCTTCAGGCGCAGATAGAGTTCGTAGAGGAAGTGCGCCAGCCTCTCGTGGGCCGCGTAGCGACCGAGATAGACCAGCCTCTCGGTGAGCATCGCCTGCTGACGCACCACCGTGGCGATGATACCCGCCGCCAGCGCCGGCGAGCGCCCGATGAGCTCGAACAGTTGCTGATGCGTGAACGGGCTGATCACGCCGTCGTTGATCATCGCGACACCCGCCAGCCGCCGCGCAAAGCCGAAATCCCGCATGCCGATGATGTCACCGGGCAGGTAGACCTTGAGAATCTGCATCGAGCCGTTGCCCAGGTTGCGGTAGGAGTAGGCCCACCCCTCCTTGACCACGCAGAACAGGTCCACGTCAGCGCTCTCCTGCCACAGCACCTCGCCGGCAGCGGCTCGTCTAGGATTGAGCTCCAGGTCCAGCAGCAGGGTCTTGTCTTCTGCCGTCAAAGCGCCGTGTCTGCCCAAGCCCTGCATCACTATACTGTCCAGTAGGGTCACGCTCTGCCTCTCCGGCTTATGGTTGATTCTGCGCAATACTAAAACACAAGCTTATATAGAGATTCATAACGCAGGTTATAGACGAGAAATAATGCCAAAACGGCCCGCCGTTCTCGGGCTCCGAGCGGTGCCACCCCCTCCTTTGGTCTAAGTCATCACGACAAAATCACTTGCCCCCGGCTGCGCTGGGGGCCATTATCTGCGCGCAAGCGACGAGCGAGACCGGGGTGGCATCGGGCACGGGCATGCGAGATGGCCGAAACTCCGATAAGACCCTACGCTTTCATACACATCCCCGATCTGGATTCGAGAGGCCCATGAGCAAAGTCCTGATTATCGGCGCCGGTGGCGTCGGAGGCGTCGTCACCCACAAGTGTGCCCAGCACCCCGAAGTGTTCAGCGAGATCTGCCTGGCCAGTCGCAACGAAGCGAAGTGCAAGGCCATCGCCGCTCAACTGGATCGCCCGATCCAGACCGCTCAGGTGGACGCCGACAGCGTCGACGATCTGGTGGCACTGATCGAGTCGTTCAAGCCGGACGTGCTGATCCACGTGGCCCTGCCCTATCAGGACCTGACCATCATGGAGGCGTGCCTGAAGACCGGCGTGCCCTACCTCGACACTGCCAACTACGAGCACCCGGACGAGGCCAAGTTCGAGTACAAGGAGCAGTGGGCCTTCCACGACCGCTACGTCAAGGCGGGCAACATGGCCACCCTGGGCTGCGGCTTCGACCCGGGCATGACCAACATCTACTGCGCCTACGCCCAGAAGAACCTGTTCGACGAGATCCACCGCATCGACATCCTCGATGCCAACGGCGGCGACCACGGCTACCCCTTCGCCACCAACTTCAACCCGGAGATTAACATTCGCGAGATCACCGCGAAGGGTCGCTACTGGGAGAAGGGCGAGTGGAAGGAGACCGACCCGCTGGCGGTGAAGCGCAAGTTCGACTTCGACGGCATCGGCGAGAAGGACATCTACCTGCTCTACCACGAGGAGCTCGAGTCGCTCAGCCAGAACATCAAGGGGCTTGAGCGCATTCGCTTCTGGATGACCTTCTCCGAGAAGTACATCACCCACCTCAAGGTGCTCGAGAACGTCGGCATGACCAGCATCGAGCCGATCGAAGTGGGCGGCGCCAGGATCGCCCCGCTGGAGTTCCTCAAGGCGGTGCTGCCCGACCCGGCCTCGCTGGGCCCGCGTACCAAGGGCAAGACCAACATCGGTATCATTGCCGACGGCATCAAGGACGGCAAGCGGCGCAAGGTGTACATCTACAACATCTGCGACCACGAGGCCTGCTATCGCGAGGTCAAGTCCCAGGCGATCTCCTACACCACCGGCGTGCCGGCGGTGACCGGCGCCATGCTGATGCTGGAAGGCATCTGGAAGGGCGCTGGCGTGTTCAACGTCGAACAGCTCGACCCCGACCCCTTCATGGCACGCATCGGTGACATGGGCCTGCCGTGGCAGATGGTCGAACTCGATCCGGAACACGACCCGCTGGCATGACGAGTCTCGACTTCGACATCCACGCTTGTCCGTCGCCGGCCTACGTGGTCGACGACAAGCTGCTGCGCAAGAACCTGGAGCTGCTGCGGCAGGTCCAGGAAGCGAGCGGCGCAAGGATCCTGCTGGCACTGAAGGGCTTCGCCATGTGGGATACCTTCCCGCTGGTCAGCCAGTACCTGGTGGGCACCACCGCCAGCGGGCAGGACGAGGCGCGCCTGGGCGCGGAGACCTTCGGCGGCGAGGTGCATGTCTACTCGCCGGCCTTCACCCCCGAGGAGATGGCGGTGGTGCTGCAGTATGCCGACCACATCAGCTTCAACTCCCCGGGCCAGTGGCGCCGCTTCCGCGACAGCGTCGCGACGGCGCCGCGCCAGGTCTCCTGCGGCTTGCGGGTGAACCCCGAGCACTCCACCGGTGCGGTGCCGCTCTACGACCCCTGTGCGCCCGGCTCGCGGCTCGGCACGCGGGTGTCGGATCTCGCCGAGGGCGACCTGGCAGGCCTCGAGGGGCTGCACTTCCACACCCTGTGCGAGCAGAACAGCGACGCCCTGGAGGAGACCCTGGCGGCGTTCGAGGAGAAGTTCGGCCGCTACCTGACCGGGCTCCGCTGGGTCAACTTCGGCGGCGGCCACCACATCACCCGCGCCGACTACGACATCGAGCGGCTGGTACGGGTGGTGCGCGGCTTCCGTGAGCGTCATCCGCACCTCACCGTCTACCTGGAGCCCGGCGAGGCGATTGCGCTGAATACCGGCTACCTGGTGTGCTCGGTACTGGACATCGTCGAGAACGACGGCCCCAACCTCATCCTCGACACCTCGGCCACGGCGCACATGCCCGACGTGCTGGAGATGCCCTACCGGCCGCACATCATCGGCGCCGGCGAGCCGGGCGAGAAGCCCTTCACCTATCGCCTGGGCGGCACCACCTGCCTGGCCGGCGACGTGATCGGCCGCTACTCGTTCGACCAGCCGCTCGCCATCGGCGACCGCCTGGTGTTCACCGACATGGCCCACTACACCATGGTCAAGACCACCACCTTCAACGGCATTCGCCTGCCGTCGATCTGCCGGGTCGACGAGCGCAGCCGCGAGGTACGCACGGTGAAGACCTTCGGCTACGAGGACTACATGCAGCGGTTGAGTTGAGACACCGCTGCACGAAGAGAGCCCCTGCGGGGGCTTTTTCGTATCTGCACCGCCACTTGCACGGCGCGGCGGGTTCCCCTTTCACTGGCCGCCGTTATGACCCATGGTGTAGGGCACGACGTCACCAGACAGGGAGAGCCCGACATGACGACCGTATTCAAGTTCGGCGGCGCCTCGATCAAGGATGCCGATGCGATACGCCACCTGACCCCACTGCTCGAGCGGCATCGCGACCGCCCGCTGGTCGTGGTGGTCTCGGCCATGGGCAAGACCACCAACAAGCTGGAAGCGCTGCTGGCCGCCGCCCGCGGCGAGGGCGGGACGCAGGGCGACGAATACCGCCGCTGCTTCGAGGCCCTGCAGACCGAGCACCGCGAAGCGATCGAGGCGCTGTTCGGCGACGCCACCGACTCACCGCGCGAATGCGTCGACGCCCTGTTCGACGAACTCGACGCCCAGCATCGCCGGCATCGCGACAGCGACCATGCCAAGCACTACGACCAGACCGTGTGCTACGGCGAGCTGATCTCCACCACCATCGTCGCGGCCTGGCTCAACCACAACGACATCGCCACCGACTGGCACGACGCCCGCGAACTGGTGCGCACCGACGCCTGCTACCAGGCCGCCAACCTCGACTGGTCCACCACCGCCGAGACCGTACGCCAGCGCCTGGCGGGCAGCGACCGGGTGATCCTGACCCAGGGCTTCATCGGCGGCACCGCGGAGGGCGAGGCAACCACCCTGGGCCGCGAGGGCTCGGACTTCAGCGCGGCGATCTTCGCCCACTGCCTGGATGCCCGCGAGGTGGTGATCTGGAAAGACGTCACCGGGCTGTTCAACGCCGACCCACGGCGCTTCGACAACGCCGTACAGCTCGAGCGGATCTCCTACGCCGAGGCCACCGAGCTGGCCTGGCACGGCGCCAAGGTGATCCACCCCAAGACCCTGGGGCCGCTGCAGGAGAAGTCGATTCCGCTGACGGTGCGCTCCTTCGAGACGCCCGATGCCGAGCCCACGGTCATCGACGCCGAGCGGCGCTTCGACAGCGACGTGGCCAGCTGCATCCTGCGCGAAGCGCAGGTGTGGGTGGAGGTGAGACCGCGCGACTTCTCCTTCATGGACGAGCCGCGCCAGCACGACATTCTCGGCAGGCTGGTGAAGGCCGGCCTTCACGCCAACCTGGTCGACAGCGGCGCCATGCGCTTCGCCTTCTGCCTCGACGACAAGCCCGAGCGACTCGAGTCCCTCATCGAGTCCCTGCGTGGCGACTACGAGGTCGGCCGCGAGGACGCACTGATGCTGCTCACCGTGCGCCACCCCCGACCCGGTATGCTGGACACGCTCAGCGAGGGGCGCGAAGCGCTTGCCGAGCGCCGCAACGCCACCACCGCCCAGCGGCTGTTTCGCAGCCGTGAGTGCCCGGAGACCTGGCACATTCCCGAGTAAGGCAGGCACAGACACGAAAAGACCGCGCATGTCCGGATGCGCGGTCTATCGGTCGTCGCCTGACGGCAGCGAAATCAATTGCTGAGGTCGATATCGTCCTCGTCGGTGGCCGCCCCGGTCGCGGCACCCGCGCCGGCGCCGATCGCCGCCCCGGTGACCGGGCTTCCGCCAGTAGCGGCACCTGCCGCCGCCCCGGTGGCTGCGCCTACACCGGCGCCGCTGGCGGCACGCTCGCCGGTGCCGGTACCGCAGCCCGCCAAGCCCAGCATCAGCGATGCGGCAAAGACCACGAGAGCGCTACGCATTCCATAACGGCTCATGACTTACCTCCTGTTCCATGGATGTACCCCTTAACCGTAGTCAATGGTCCCGGTAAGAAGCCAAGCGAAACGGTGGGCAGTGAGGTATGCATGGGCAAGCGCCGGAGCGAATCTTCGCTCCGGCGCTCACGGCTCCGGCCATTCGGCCCGTATCGTCGCTTCAGGCCGCTTCGCGCTTGGCATCGCCCGCGGCGTGCATGGCCAGCGCCGTGTCGAGCATGCGGTTGGAGAAGCCCCATTCGTTGTCGTACCAGGCCATCACCTTGACCAGGCGACCGTTCACCCGGGTGTGGTTGGCGTCGAATGTCGAAGAGTTGGCGTCATGGTTGAAGTCGATCGACACCAGCGGCTGAGCGTTGACCGCCAGCACCGGCGAGGCCTCGGCGGCCTTGGCGAGGATCTCGTTGATCTCTTCCCTGGTGGTGTCGCGTCCGGCGGTGAACACCAGATCCACCAGCGAGACGTTGATCACCGGCACCCGCACCGCCAGGCCGTCGAACTTGCCCTTCAGCTCCGGCAGCACCAGCCCCACGGCGGCGGCGGCGCCGGTCTTGGTCGGGATCATCGAATGGGTGGCACTGCGCGCCCGGTAGGGGTCGCTGTGGTAGACGTCGGAGAGATTCTGATCGTTGGTGTAGGCGTGCACCGTGGTCATCAGGCCGTTCTCGATGCCCACCGTGTCGTTGAGCGCCTTGGCCACCGGCGCCAGGCAGTTGGTGGTGCAGGAGGCATTGGAGACCACCTTGTGCTCGGGCTTCAGCACATGCTCGTTGACCCCGAACACGATGGTGGCGTCGGCGTCCGGACTGGGCGCCGAGATGAGCACGCGCTTGGCGCCTGCCTCGAGGTGCTTGGCGGCGGCCTCGCGCTTGGTGAACAGGCCGGTGCACTCCATCACCAGGTCCACGCCCAGCGTCTTCCACGGCAGTGCGGCCGGATCGCGCTGGGAGAAGATGGCAATGCGGTCGCCGTCCACGCTGAGGCTCTCCTCGTCGTGCTCCACCTTGAACGGGAAGTGGCCGTGCACCGTGTCGTGGCGCAGCAGATGGGCGTTGAGCGCGGGATCGCCCAGGTCGTTGATGGCCACCACCTGGACCTGTTTGCGGTAGCCGTTCTCGTACAGAGCCCGCAGCACGTTGCGGCCGATGCGACCGAATCCGTTGATGGCAATCTTGAGCGTCATGGTGGGTGTCCTCCGTAAGCAGTCTTGTCGGTATGGAGTCGAGGCATAGGTGATAACTCCAAATGTGACGCAGCAGGGCGACAGACTCAAGATTTTTTTAGTAACTTTACAACATAAAGAACGATCTCCTCGTTCGCTATGGCACTGAAGAACCACACCGTTTTCGCTTTCTCGTTGGCGAAAACGACCTGGCAGTCGCCTTTGTCCGCCAAAGCAGAGCCTCTTTTCCCGCTGCTTTTTTGTAGTAATATTACCTTGTTAGCGTTACCGTATACGAACAATATGCCACCTCGCCGGAGGACCTCCATGTCGCCCCAGCCGCTACACACCCCCATCCGCCGCACCAAGATCGTCGCCACGCTGGGTCCGGCCAGCGACCGCGAGGGCGTGCTGGAAGCCATGATCCGCACCGGCGTCGACGTC
>NZ_FNVC01000040.1:0-14751 GCF_900108215.1 Billgrantia desiderata
CCGATTACGCTGTGTGATCTGGCGGCAGTGGAAGCGCCCGACGACCCGGCGCCGGAAGCTTCTGGCGCTAGGCCTGGACGCATACCGTGCCTGGAAATCAGCGGGGAATGGGCGAGGAGCCTGGTGGAATGCGGGTGCCTCGCACATGAATCAGGCCCTGCCGCGGAAGCGGTTCGACGGGCTGGGCCTGATCTCGGTACTGGATACGGTAAGAGGGCTTAACCGTTCTTCATGAACCGCCGTATACGGAACCGTACGTACGGTGGTGTGGGAGGGCGCCGGGGGTGACCCCGGCCCCTACCCGATCGTGCCGAGAGCGGGCGCTGGTCACCAGGCTGCGACCTAGTGATAATGGCCAACGAAAAGTAGTATATCTACTATCGTCGTTATCATTTTTCCTGAGGTGTCTCCATGTTTCCCTTCGTCGCCCCCGTTCGTGACCTTCGCTTCGTGCTCGAGGAATTGCTCGAATACCGCTCCCTCGACCTGCCCGGCTTCGAGGAAGCCAGCCCCGACCTGGTCGAAGCGGTACTGGAGGAGGCGGCCAGGCTCGCCGGTGAAGTGTGGGCACCGCTCAATGCCAGCGGCGATCGCCAGGGTTGCGTACGGCGTGAGGACGGTGGCGTGACTCTGCCGGACGGCTTCGCCGAGGCCTACCAGGCTTATGCGGAAGGCGGCTGGAACGGCATCGGGGTGTCCCAGGCGCTGGGCGGCCAGGGCCTTCCCGAGGTGGTGGCGAGCAGCGTGCAGGAGATGCTCCACGGCGCCAACATGGCGCTGGGGCTGTGCCCGATGCTCACCGCCGGCGCCATCGAGGCGCTGGCCCACCACGGCAGCGACGCGCTCAAGGCGACCTACCTGCCCAAGCTGGTCGAGGGCAGCTGGACCGGCACCATGAACCTCACCGAGCCCCAGGCCGGCTCCGATCTCTCCAAGGTGCGCACGCGGGCAGTGCCATGCCCTAATGAAGAGGGTGACCACTACCGCTTGTTCGGCCAGAAGATCTTCATTACCTGGGGCGAGCATGACGCCAGCGAGAACATCATCCACCTGGTGCTGGCGCGCAAGCCCGACGCCCCCGAGGGCAACAAGGGCATCTCGCTGTTTCTGGTTCCCAAATATCTGGTCAAATCCGATGGCTCGCTGGGCGAGCGCAACGACGTCACCTGCGCCTCCATCGAGCACAAGCTGGGCATCCACGGCTCGCCCACCTGCACCTTGAGCTTCGGCGAGAACGACGGCGCCATCGGCTACCTGGTGGGTGAGGAGGGGCGTGGCCTGAACCACATGTTCACCATGATGAACGAGGCACGTCACAAGGTCGGCATCCAGGGCATCGGTGTGGCCGAGCGTGCCTGCCAGCATGCCTTCGCCTATGCGCTGGATCGCGTACAGGGCAGGGCGCGGGGTGCCGAGGCCACCATCAGCGAGCATCTCGACGTGCGCCGTATGCTGCTCTCCATGCGCGCTCGCACCGATGCGCTGCGGGCGCTGGCGCTCTACTGCGCCGCCCAGTTGGACGTGGCGCGCCACGCGGCAGACGCCGCCGAGCGCGACGCGGCCCAGGCCCGGGTCGACGTGCTGATCCCGGTGGTCAAGGCGTTCTCCACCGATCAGGCGGTGGAGATCGCCTCGCTCGGCGTGCAGGTGCACGGTGGCATGGGCTTCATCGAGGAGACCGGCGCCGCCCAGTTGCTGCGCGATGCCCGCATCGCACCGATCTACGAGGGCACCAACGGCATCCAGGCGCTCGACCTGGCCGGGCGCAAGCTCTCCCGTGACAGCGGCGCGGCGCTCGCCGAACTGATCGATGAGGTCGAAGCCACGGCCGGCGAGCTGCGCGCGAGCGCTGAGCTGGCCGCCCTGGGCGAGAGTCTGGCCGCCGGCGCCGCCGATCTACGTGCCGCCATGGCGCTGGTGCTCGAAGCGAGCCGCGACCCGCAGCACGGCGCCGACGCCGTGCAGGCCTACGCCACGCCGTTCCTCAGCCTGGCCGGCCATGTGCTGTGCGCCTGGCAGATGGGGCGGGCCGCACTCAAGGCGCGTGCCGCCCAGGAGGGTGGCAACAGCGAACCTTTCTATCGCGCCAAGCTGGCCGCGGCGGATTTCGCCCTGCGCCAGTGGTTGCCGGTCGGTCGTGCCAACCGCAGCGTGATCGAGGCCGGCATGCAGAGTCTGGCCGACTATCAGGTCACGCTTTCCTGAGCCGTTACTCCACCGGCCGCCACATCGGCGGCCGGTGATCTGGACAGTACCTATAAGAACGATACCCACTCGGAGCCCACCATGAACGACAGCATCTTCGAACAGGACCTGCCCAAGACGCAGGCCAACCATGTGGCGCTATCGCCGCTGACCTTCATCGAGCGTAGCGCTTCCATCTACCCCGACTACCCGGCGGTGATCCACGGCGACATCCGCCGCAGCTGGCGCGAGACTTGGGCGCGCTGCCGGCGGCTCGCCTCGGCGCTGGAGAAGCGCGGCATCAAGCCCGGCGAGACGGTGGCCGCCATGCTGCCCAACGTGCCGGCGATGTTCGAGGCGCACTTCGGCGTGCCGCTGGCCGGCTGCGTGCTCAATACGCTGAATATCCGTCTCGACGCCGAAGCCATCGCCTACATGCTCGAGCACGGCGAGGCCCAGGCGGTGCTGGTCGATCCGGAGTTCGCCGGGGTGATCGAAGACGCCGTCTCGCGGCTGGCGATCAAGCCGCTGGTGATCGACGTGGACGACGCCCTGTTCGAGGGCGAGGCGCGTCGCATCGGTGAGCTGGAGTACGAGGCGCTGCTGGCCGAGGGCGACCCGGAGTACGCCTACCAGCTCCCGGAGGACGAGTGGCAGGCGATCTCGCTCAACTACACCTCGGGCACCACCGGCAAGCCCAAGGGGGTGGTCTACCATCATCGCGGCGCCTATCTCAACGCGGTAAGCAACATCCTCGAGTGGGCCATGCCGCATCACCCGGTTTATCTCTGGACCCTGCCGATGTTCCACTGCAACGGCTGGTGCTTTCCCTGGACCATCGCCGCCAATGCCGGCGTCAGCGTTTGCCTGCGCAGGGTCGATCCGAAGAAGATCATGGACCTGATCGTCGACGAGAAGGTCACCCACTTCAGCGGTGCGCCGATCGTACTCAACGGCCTGGTCAACCTGCCGGCGGAGCAGAAGCGTGCTTTCGACCACCCGGTGAAGGTCACCACCGCCGGCGCCGCGCCGCCTGCCTCGGTGATCGCCGGCGTCGAGAAGCTCGGTATCGAAGTGACCCATGTGTACGGTCTCACCGAGGTCTACGGGCCGGTCACCGTGTGCGCCTGGCGCGAGGCGTGGGACGAGCTGCCGCTGGAGGAGCGAGCCAGGATCAAGGCGCGTCAGGGCGTGCGCTACCACATGCTGGAAGCGCTCTGCGTCGCCGACCCCAACACCCTGGAGCCGGTGCCCAAGGACGGCGAGACCATCGGCGAGATCCTGATGCGCGGCAACAACGTGATGAAGGGCTATCTCAAGAACGAGGCCGCCACCGAGCAGGCGCTGGAGGGCGGCTGGTACCACACCGGCGATCTCGCCGTATGGCACCCTGACGGCTACATCGAGATCAAGGATCGCTCCAAGGACATCATCATCTCCGGCGGCGAGAACATCTCCACCATCGAGGTGGAGGATGCCATCTACTCCCATCCCGCCGTGGAGGAGGCCGCGGTGGTGGCCAAGCCCGACGAGAAGTGGGGCGAGACGCCCTGTGCCTTCGTCAAGCTCAAGGTGGGCTATGGCGAGGTCACCGAAGCCGACATCATCGAGCACTGTCGCCAGCATCTGGCGCGCTTCAAGGTGCCCAAGACGGTGATCTTCACCGAGCTGCCCAAGACCTCCACCGGCAAGATCCAGAAATTCGTCCTGCGCGAAGAAGCGCGCAGGCAGTGAACGGGAGCAAGACAATGACACAGCAGACAATCGGTGTGGTCGGCGCCGGCACCATGGGGCAGGGCATCGCGCAGGTACTGGTGGCAAGCGGCTTTGCCACACGACTCTACGACGTTGCCGACGAGCAACTGGGCCGTGCCCAGGCCGTCATCGACAAGGGCCTTGGCAAGCTGGTGGCCAAGGAGAAGCTCAGCGAGGCCGACAAGGCCGAGGCCATGGCACGCCTGGAGACGACCACGTCGCTCGAGGCCCTGCGCGGCTGCGAGGTGATCATCGAGGCCGCGCCCGAGCAGCCGGCGCTGAAGGAGAAGCTGTTTCGCGACCTGAGCCGGCTGAGCCACGATGCCATTCTGGCCTCGAACACCTCGTCGCTGTCGCTGACCCGGCTCGCTGCGGTGTGCGAGCGCCCCGAGCGGGTGGTGGGCATGCACTTCTTCAATCCGGTGCCGGTGCTCAAGCTGGTCGAGGTGATCCGCGCCGAGCAGACCTCTGATGCCACCGCGGCGCGCATCGAGGAACTGACCCGGCAGCTCGGCAAGACGCCGGTGGCCATCGCCGACTCGCCCGGGTTCGCCGTCAATCGCCTGTTGATCCCGATGATCAACGAGGCCGCCTTCCTGTTGCAGGAGGGCGCCGCCAGCGCCGAGGACATCGATCAGTCGATGCAGCTTGGCGCCGCCCACCCCATGGGGCCGCTGGCGCTGGCCGACCTGATCGGCCTGGACGTCTGCCTGGCGATCATGGAGGTACTGCAGGAGGGCTTCGGCGACCCGAAGTATCGCCCCTGTCCGCTGCTCAGGCGCATGGTGGCAGCCGGCTATCTGGGGCGGAAATCAGGACGCGGCTTCCATATATATAGCTGACCTCAAGCCGGGCTGTTCCGGCGACGGGCCCACGAGGAGGCGCTGTGAACCCTTCCCTGGGCGCTATATTTGCCCTGCTTCGCTCTCGCGTCCTGCTCCGCTTGCAGGACCAGGGCTGGCCATCCATGGCCAGCCCGTTCGGAGCAATGCTCCTCACCCATGGCAAATAACCTCCTCGAGTGCCCGCCCCCGGCGCCCCTGATGCTGATAGATGCTGCAGTCGCTTCGACGAAAAAGGGGATTGCCGACCAACCAAGCGTTCGCTAGGGTTTGTCGGTATCGTTCTGACTACAAGCAAGGAGCCCCCATGAGCGAGAAGCTGATCGAGATGGTCGACAACGCCGGCGTCGTGCGCCTGACCATCAACCGTCCCAAGGCGCTGAATGCCCTCAACAGCGCCGTGCTCACCGAGCTGGAAGCGCTGCTCACCGAGCTGGAGAAGCGCAGCGACCTGCGCGCTCTGCTGATCACCGGCGCGGGTGAGAAGGCCTTCGTGGCCGGTGCCGACATCACCGAAATGCGCACCAAGACCCCGGAGGAGGCACGCGCCTTCGCCAGCCAGGCCCTGCGTACCATCAAGCGACTGGAAACGTTGCCGGTGCCGGTGGTCGCCCTGGTGAACGGCTTTTGTCTTGGCGGCGGCTGCGAACTGGCGCTGGCCTGCGACTGGGCCGTAGCCAGCGACAACGCCATCTTCGGCCAGCCCGAGGTGCTGCTCGGGGTGATTCCCGGCTTCGGCGGCACCCAGCGCCTGCCGCGTCGGGTAGGACCGGCCATGGCACTGGATCTGGTCACCACCGGGCGCAAGATCGACGCCCAGGAGGCCCTGCGTATCGGCCTGGTCAACCGCGTGATGCCCCAGGCCGAGCTCGAGGCCTACGCCGAGGAGCTGACCAAGCAGCTCGCCGGCAACGGCCCGCTGGCGGTGCGCAGTGCCAAGCAGGCGGTGCACGACGGCATGGACCAGGATCTCGACAGCGCACTGGCGCTGGAGACCAGCCTCTTCGCGCTGGGCTTTGCCGGCAGCGAGCAGAAGGAGGGCATGAGCGCCTTCGTCGAGAAGCGCAAGCCCAACTTCTGATTCATCAGCGGTGCGGTAACGAGAGAGCGGCAGCGTAACGACGCTGCCGCTCTCTTTCGTTTAGGCCGTGTCGGTTCAGGCCAGCTCGCGGCGTCGCCAGCGAATCATGCCGGTGGCAATGGCGGTGCCCGCCAGGGTGATGGCCATGCCCACCAGCACCTGCAGGCTGAGGCGTTCGTCCAGCAGCAGGTAGCCCCATAGCAGGGCGCTTACCGGCACCAGGAAGGTAACCGTCGAGGTGGCGGTGGCGCCGGCGCTGGAGATCAGCCCGAAGTAGAGCAGGAAGGCCAGGGTGGTGCTGAACACGGCCAGGCCCAGGGCATTGCTCCAGGCCAGGCCGCTGATCGGCTCGCTGGGCCACAGCCACAGGCCCGGGATCAGCAGGATCAGCGCCGACATGGCGGTGCTGCCGGCGGCGAGAACGCGTACCGGCAGGTGCGACAGGTAGCTCTTGGAGTAGTTGGTCGCCACGCCGTAGCAGAAGGTGGCGCCCACCGCGGCGAGGATGAACCAGCCGTCGCCGCCGAGGCTGAAGTCCAGCCGGTTGGCCGACAGCACGTAGACGCCGAAGAAGGCCAGTGTCAGGCCCAGGTACTGCTGGCGCTGGATGGGCGTGGTGAAGAACAGCGCACCGAGCAGGGCGGTGAAGATCGGCGTGGTGGCGTTGATCAATGAGGTGAAGCCGGCTTCCAGGCGAATGGTGGCCAGTGCCAGCAGCACGAAGGGCAGCACGTGGTTCACCAGCCCGAGCAGCAGCAGGCCGCCCTTGTTCTCCCATACCAGCTTGAGATAGCGCAGGCTGAGCAGCAGCGGAAGCAGCAGCAGCGCACCGATACCCATGCGCACCAGGATGAGCGGTACCGGCCCGAATTCGGGTACGGCCACGCGCATGAAGATGAACGACATGCCCCATAGCGTGGAGAGCAAGATCAGACGTAGGGAATCGGCCGGCGACATGCGACGTCCTTGGCAGGCAGGGGAGAGTAAGAAGCCTAAACCATGCCGCCAGCCTATGAATAGGTTGTTTTTTATCAATAATGCTGATGTGAAGTATCAGCGATCGTGCTGGTCAAGCGCCGTCGCCGACGACGACCCAGCCATCGGCGTCGACGCTTACCGGCACCGGGTCGAGCGCACAACCGACGCCGAGTCCGCCGGTGCCTTCACCGGTGCGGGTGGCGAAGGTGGCATCGTGATTGGTGCAGCGAAGCACTTCGCCATCCTGACTGAGAATGCGCGGGCCGCGCTGGTCGAGCGGCAGGTATTGATGCGGGCAGGCGTTGACATAGCTGAGCAGCGCGTCGCCGAGGCGCACCAGCAGCAGTGGAAAGCTTCCCTTCTCGCCCTGCAGGGTCAGGCTGTGGGTGCTGCCCACCGCCAACTCGTCGTGTCGAACGAGGCGCGTGCCAAGCGCGGGTGCGCTACGATACTGTTGCCAGGCCTGGGTCATGACGGTGTCCTGAAATGCAAACGGGCCGACATTGTCGCCAATGCCGGCCCGCCTGTCAGCGCTGGACGATGAGGTCAGTCCTCGAGCTCGATCTCCTTGGCGAGGTGGCGTTCGCCGTCGTACTCGAAATCGATCTCGACTCTTTGCCCCTCTTCGAGATCGTCGAAGCTGCTCAGCCCGTCGTCGTAATCGGTATTGTCATCGGTGTGAAAGACAATGCCCTGAACGGTCAGGGTGCGCGCTTCACGATCCAGCGACTCGATCTCGCCTTCGAGATCGTTGGCATGAGCGGTTGTCGAGAAGGTCAGCAGCAGGGCGGCAGCCAACAAGGCAAGACGTTTCAGCATGGTTCCTCTCCTTGGTCCACTGGGACTTGCATCGGTTCAACTTGCGTCATCAGCTTAATTGGGGCGTATTGCTATAGCGAGTTACGAAGTGTTCGGCAGAGGAAGCAGAGTGAAAATATCGAAACTCAACGTTTATCCGGTCAAGTCGCTGGGCGGCATCAGTCTGCAGCAAGCCACGCTGGGAGTGCGCGGCCTGGCCTATGACCGTCACTGGATGGTGGTCGATCAGGTGGGGCGCTTCGTCACCCAGCGGCAGCTGCCAGGCATGGCGCGAGTCTCGGTGCGTCTCGAGAGCGACTGGCTGGTGCTGGAACATCCCGAGGCGGAGCCGCTGGCCATCGAGCTGGCGAGCCGCGATCGGCCGAGGCTGACCGCCTATGTGTGGGACGACGCCTGTCAGGCCCTTGACGAAGGTGCCGAGGCCAGCGACTGGCTGACGGCGGTGCTGGGCGATCTGCGCGGTAGCAGCCTGCGTCTGGTGCGCTTCGACGAGGAGCATCGGCGCCCGGTCGAGTCGCGCTACCTGCAAGGTGAGGAGGCCCATACTGCCTTCGCCGACGGCTATCCGTTCCTCATTGCCTCGCAGGCCTCTCTCGACGCTCTCAACCGGAATCTGGCGCAGAAGGGGCTTGCACCGCTGCCCATGAACCGTTTCCGTCCGAACATCGTGCTCGAGGGGGCTCCCGACTTCGCCGAGGATGGTTGGCGCGAGCTGGCCGCCCAGGATGGCAGGTATCGTTTCGGGCTACGCAAACCCTGTCAGCGCTGCAAGATCACCACCGTCGATCAGGCCAGCGGCACCATCGACATACCCGGAGAGCCGCTGCAAACGCTGATTCAGATGAAGACGCAGCCGCTGCGCCCGGGGGCCTACTTCGGTCAGAACGCCACGCTTCTCGGCGGTGCGGGGGAGCGCGTCTCGGTCGGGGATGAGCTACAGGTCGGCCAGTGAGACCAAAAAGAAGCCCGCTCGGAGAGCGGGCATAAGCAAGGGACTCACGACTGCTGTGCAAGAACCGGCGTGAGTAAGTTCAAGGTAGCGCCTTTTTCGCATTGCGAATGTCATCCATTTCCTCTCCATTCTGTAAGAGATTGCCTACAACTTGTGTAGGGATCCGTCTCGCCGCTACGGCATGCTTTGGCAAAAAGGAGATTTCTAACGGGTACACAAGACTTGTATACAAATATCGGCTGGCTATGATGGAGCACCATTTCCTTCAGGAGCGCCCCGATGAGCTTACATGTCTACCTATCCGGCGAGATCCATACCGACTGGCGTGACGAGATCGAGCGCGGCGCAAAGGCTGCCGGTCTGGACATCGTGTTCACCGCGCCTGTCACCGACCATGACGCCAGCGATGCCGCAGGCGACCACCTGGGACGCGAAAGCGACGCCTTCTGGCGCGACCACAAGTCGGCCAAGGTCAATGCCATTCGTACCAAGACCCTGATCGAGCAGAGCGACCTGGTGGTGGTGCGCTTCGGCGACAAGTACAAGCAGTGGAACGCGGCCTTCGATGCCGGCTACTGCGCAGCACTCGGCAAGCCGTACGTGACCCTTCACGGCGAGGAGATCGTCCACCCGCTGAAGGAGGTCGATGCCGCGGCCATGGCCTGGGCGACCACCACCGAGCAGGTAGTCGAGATCCTGCGCTATGTGACGCGCGGCTGAGGCTGGTCAGCGGCGATTTTTTACGGTTTTTTTAGGTAGGGCTGTGCTTTCATGCCGTCATGCTCGATGCAGAGGTGATGGCTGAATGCGTACCGCCGGATACGGTGTAAACGAGGTCGGCGTCAGGCTCAGGTACCACTGGCGTAGCTGGTCGCCCGTGCTCAAGGTCATGTCGGTGCTGTGGACGGTGCTGGCTGTCTTCATGACCGTTCCTTGGCTGGTGCTGGTCGTCGAGCGTGACCCCGACGCCCGCGCCTTCGGCCTCTCGATCATGTTGGTGATGGTGGCCGTGGCGCTGGTGTGGCTGTCCACGGCTCGCACGCGGATTGAGCTCAAGCCCTGGCAGATGTTCGTCGTCACCACCTTCAGCTGGATCAGCGTCAGCGGCTTTGCCAGCCTGCCGCTGGTGCTGGGCGCGCCGCAGCTCAGCTTCACCAACGCCGTGTTCGAGTCGGTATCGGCCATTACCACCACGGGCTCTACCATCCTGGTCGGCATCGAAAATCTTTCCGATGGGCTGAAGCTGTGGCGGGGCATCATGCAGTGGCTGGGCGGTATCGGCATCATCGTCATGGGTATCGCCATCCTGCCCTTCCTCAAGGTGGGCGGCATGCGCCTGTTCCATACCGAGTCGTCGGACTGGTCGGACAAGGTCATGCCGCGCACGGGTGGCATCGCCAAGGCCACCCTGGGCATCTATTGTGGCTTTACCCTGATCGCGATGCTGGCCTACTGGGCAGGTGGCATGACGCTGCTGGATGCAGTGGTGCACGCCATGACGTCGTTGGCCACCGGCGGCTTCGCCAATTCCGATGCCTCGTTCGGTGCCTACGCCGAGCAGCTCCATCTGCTGTGGATGGCGTCGCTGTTCATGCTGACCGGTGCGCTGCCTTTCGTGCTCTACATCCGTACGCTGCGCGGCTCGAGCATGGCGCTGTGGCGTGACCAGCAGGTGCAGGGACTGCTGTTCCTGCTGGCGCTTGTCATTCTGGGCCTCTCGCTGTGGCGCATCTGGCACGGTACGGCGCCGTTCGAGGCGCTCACTCACGTTACCTTCAACGTCATCTCGGTGGTCACCACCACCGGCTATGCCTCCGACGACTACAGCGCCTGGGGGCCGCTGGCCTACGTGGCGTTCTTCTATCTCACTTTCATTGGCGGCTGCAGCGGTTCCACCAGCGGCGGCATGAAGATCTTCCGCTTTCAGGTGGCCACCATCCTGCTGCGCAACCAGCTGCGTTTTCTGGTCCACTCCCAGGGGGTCTTCGCTTCGCGATACAACGGCCAGCCGCTCACCGACGACATTACCCGTGGCGTGGTGGCGTTCTCGTTCTTCTTCTTCCTCACCATCGCCGGCCTGGCCCTGGGGCTTGCGCTGATGGGGCTGGATTTCACCACGGCCCTTTCGGGAGCCGCTACCGCGGTGGCCAACGTAGGCCCTGGGCTTGGCGACATCATCGGGCCGGCGGGCAATTTCGCACCGCTGCCGGATGCGGCGAAATGGCTGCTGTGCGTCGGCATGCTGCTGGGACGGCTGGAGATCCTCACCGTACTGGTACTGCTGACGCCGATGTTCTGGCGCAAGTGAGGAGGAGCGATGTCAGCGTCACCACCGCCACAGGAAGCGCTCTCACTCGACCCGGTCAAACCGGTGCGGCCGCAGTTGCTGGTCGCGTTGGGCGGCCGCAGCGAGGAAGATGCCGCGCTGGTACGGGCGGCGCATCGCCATGCCCAGCGCGAGGGAGTCGCCTGGCGGGCGGTGCATGTCGACAACGGCCGTGCAGGCCCCAGACAGCGGCTGGCGCTGGATCAGACCCTGGCGCTGGTGAGCAGACTCGGAGGTGAGGTACGCATCCTGCAGGGAGCAGGGCGGGCCCGGGAGCTGCATGAGTATGCGCTGGAGCAGGGTGTCGCCACGCTGATGGTAGGGCGCACACGTCCTTCGGGGTGGCGCTTCTGGCGTCGACCGCTGGCGGAACGCCTGCTGCATCATGGCGGTGCCTACGACCTGGTGGTGGTCGCCGAGGCCCGGCCGCGGCCTCGATTTCGTCATGCTCACCACATGCGCCGCTGGCAGCCGCTGGGTTGGCGCGAGGCTTGGGTCGTGGCTGGCTGTTTCCTGGTGGCCGTGACCATGGCCTGGGCACTGGAGTTCTGGCTGGAACTGGCCAACCTGTCGTTGATCTTCCTCGCCGCGGTTCTTGCCAGCGCCGCCCTGGCGGGTACGCGTGCCGCCATGATTTCCGCCGTGCTGGGGTTTCTCGCCTTCAATTTCCTGTTCACCCGGCCGCGTTTCTCGCTGGCGATGGTCGAGCGCGAGCAGCTGCTGACCGTCATCTTCTTCCTGCTGGTGGCAGTGGTGGTCGGCCAGCTCGCCGGCAGCGCACGGCAGCGTCTCATGGCGCTGCGCAGCAGCCGTGAACAGACCCATCGGCTGCTCACTTTCTCCCGCGCGCTCTCCGTTGCCACCGACCGGGAGCAGGTGCGTGACGCCGGCGTCACCACGCTGGAGCGCTGGCTGGGAGTGCCGGTGGCGTTCCTCGATGAGGATGAGGCAGGCGCCGGCCTGTCACTACGCTGTGCGTTACCGGCGAACGTCAGGCTGAGCCCCGCAGAGGAAGCCGCCGCCGCATGGAGCTGGCAGCATCGCAAGCCGAGCGGTACCGGCACGGCGACACAGTCGGGGCTGCGCTGGCGCTTCATTCCGCTCGTCGAACAGGAGCGTGTGCTGGGAGTCCTGGGGCTGGAGCTCGCCGTGCGTGACCGTCCCCTGGGCCCCGATCAGGAGACGATGATCGTTACCTTGACCCGTCAGCTCGGCATGGCCCTGGAGCGTACGCGGCTGGTGGCAGAGCTGGGCACTTCACGGCTCTCGGAAGAGAACGAGCGGCTGCGCTCGGCGCTGCTTTCATCGGTATCCCACGACCTGCGTACGCCGCTCGCTTCGATCATCGGGTCGGCAAGCTCTCTCAGAGAACTGGAGCCACAGCTCAGCCGCGCCGATCGGCATGAGTTGCTCGATGGCATCCTGGCCGAAAGTGAGCGCCTCAACCGCTATATCCAGAATCTGCTCGACATGACACGGCTCGGCCATGGCGGCCTCAAGCTCGAGCGGGACTGGGTCTCGCTCGACGACCTCATCACCGCGGCGCTGAAACGGCTCGGTGTCTCGTTGGAAGGCGTGAGAGTGGAGCGCGAGGGGGCGGCTGGGCTGCCGTTGCTCTACGTACACCCGGCGCTGATCGAGCAGGCGCTGGTCAATGTCATCGACAACGCCGTGCGTTTTTCGCCGCCGGGCGGGAAGGTGGGAATCGTGGCGGGTCTCGACGCCACCCATCGCGGCCTGGAGATTCGCATCACCGACGAAGGACCGGGCATCCCGCCGGCGCAGCGCGAGGCGGTTTTCGACATGTTCTTCACCGGCGGCGAGGGCGACAGGGGGCGCCACGGCAGCGGGCTGGGCTTGGCCATCTGCCGTGGCATGCTGGGTGCCCATGGCGGCAGCGTCGAAGCGCTGCCCGGACCCGATGGGCGTGGCACTGCCATCGTCATGCGACTGCCGCTGGCCAACCCCGAGGAGGCGGCCGCCGATGACGACTGAACGCTCGCACATACTCATCGTCGATGACGAGCCGCAGATCCGCCGCTTCCTGCGTATCAGCCTGCTGTCCCAGGGCTTCGACGTCAGTGAGGCGGGCTCGGGGAGAGAAGGACTCGAGCTGGCCGACACTCAGCGGCCCGACCTGGTGCTGCTGGATCTCGGGCTGCCGGACATGGATGGGCAGCGTGTGCTCGACGAGCTGCGCAGGACCAGCCAGGTCCCGGTCATCGTGGTGTCGGTGCGGGAGCAGGAGGCGGAAAAGGTGCGTGCACTCGACTCGGGGGCCAACGACTACGTCACCAAACCGTTTGGCATACAGGAGCTGCTGGCACGGATTCGTGGGCTATTGAGGCGCCAGAACGTGGCGGGGAGCGGCTTCGGCACGCTGCGTCTGGGGCGCGCAGGGCTCGAGATCGATCTGGCGGCGCGCCGCGTGACGCTGGAAGGCAACGCCGTGCACCTCACCCCCAAGGAGTACGCCGTGCTCGACCAGTTGGCACGCCATGCCGGCCGGGTGGTGAGCCAGACCCAACTGCTGCGCCACGTCTGGGGCCCCACTCACACACACGACACCCACTATCTGCGCATCGTCATCAGCAAGCTGCGTCACAAGCTGGGTGACGACCCCCATGCGCCCCGGTTGCTGCAAACCGAAGCCGGCATCGGCTACCGCCTGCTGGTCGAGCCACTGGAAGAGTCTTGAGCCATGCCGCAAGGAGCTGTGAGATGAAGATCATCATCCTGGGGGCCGGCCAGGTCGGCGGCACGCTGGCCGAACACCTGGCCCGCGAGGAGAACGACATCACCGTGGTGGACACCGACGGCGAACGGCTGCGCGAGCTGCACACCCGGCTCGACATCCGCACCGTGGTGGGCCCCGGCTCCTACCCCGTGGTGCTGCGCCAGGCCGGCTGCGAAGACGCCGACATGCTGATCGCGGTGACCAGCCAGGACGAGGTCAACATGATCGCCTGCCAGGTCGCCCACACCCTGTTCCGCACACCCACCAAGATCGCCCGGGTGCGCGCCACCGCCTACCTCACCCGCAAGGGGCTGTTCGCCCACGAGGCGGTGCCCATCGACGTCTTGATCAGCCCCGAGCAGGTGGTCACCGACCACATCCGCCGCCTGATCGAGCACCCCGGTGCGCTGCAGGTGCTCGAGTTCGCCGGCGGCCTGGTGCAGCTGGTGGCGGTGAAGGCCTACTACGGCGGCCCGCTGGTGGGTCAGGACCTCGGCTTCCTGCGCCGCCACATGCCCAGCGTCGACACCCGGGTGGCGGCCATCTACCGCCGCAACCGACCGATCATCCCGCGTGGCGACACCGTGATCGAGGCCGACGACGAGGTCTTCTTCATCGCCGCCCGGCGCGACATCCGCGCGGTGATGAGCGAGCTGCGCCGGGTCGACCGCGACTTCCGCCGAGTGGTGATCGCCGGCGGCGGCAACATCGGCGAGCGCCTCGCCGAACACCTCGAGCACAGCCACCAGGTCAAGATCATCGAGCACGGCCTGGAGCGCTGCACGGTGCTCTCCGAACGCCTCAACCGCACCGTGGTGCTGCACGGCAGCGCCACCAACAAGCGCCTGCTGGAAGAGGAGAACATCGAGGAGTGCGACATCTTCTGCGCGCTGACCAATGACGACGAGGTCAACATCATGTCGTCGATGCTGGCCAAGCGCATGGGCGCCAAGAAGGTCCTCACGCTGATCAACAACGCCGCCTACGTCGACCTGGTGCAGGGCGGTGAGATCGACATCGCCATCTCGCCGCAGCAGGCCACCATCGGCAGCCTGCTGACCCACGTGCGCCGCGGCG
>NZ_FNVC01000004.1:0-250107 GCF_900108215.1 Billgrantia desiderata
TGCACGTTGACGATGTCGCCGCGGCGCACGTGGGTCAGCAGGCTGCCGATGGTGGCCTGCTGCGGCGAGATGGCGATGTCGATCTCACCGCCCTGCACCAGGTCGACGTAGGCGGCGTTGTTGATCAGCGTGAGGACCTTCTTGGCGCCCATGCGCTTGGCCAGCATCGACGACATGATGTTGACCTCGTCGTCGTTGGTCAGCGCGCAGAAGATGTCGCACTCCTCGATGTTCTCCTCTTCCAGCAGGCGCTTGTTGGTGGCGCTGCCGTGCAGCACCACGGTGCGGTTGAGGCGTTCGGAGAGCACCGTGCAGCGCTCCAGGCCATGCTCGATGATCTTGACCTGGTGGCTGTGCTCGAGGTGTTCGGCGAGACGCTCGCCGATGTTGCCGCCGCCGGCGATCACCACTCGGCGGAAGTCGCGGTCGACCCGGCGCAGCTCGCTCATCACCGCGCGGATGTCGCGCCGGGCGGCGATGAAGAAGACTTCGTCGTCGGCCTCGATCACGGTGTCGCCACGCGGGATGATCGGCCGGTTGCGGCGGTAGATGGCCGCCACCCGGGTGTCGACGCTGGGCATGTGGCGGCGCAGGAAGCCGAGGTCCTGACCCACCAGCGGGCCGCCGTAGTAGGCCTTCACCGCCACCAACTGCACCAGGCCGCCGGCGAACTCGAGCACCTGCAGCGCACCGGGGTGCTCGATCAGGCGGCGGATGTGGTCGGTGACCACCTGCTCGGGGCTGATCAGCACGTCGATGGGCACCGCCTCGTGGGCGAACAGCCCCTTGCGGGTGAGATAGGCAGTGGCACGCACCCGGGCGATCTTGGTGGGGGTGCGAAACAGGGTATGGGCGACCTGGCAGGCGATCATGTTGACCTCGTCCTGGCTGGTCACCGCGATCAGCATGTCGGCGTCTTCGCAGCCGGCCTGGCGCAGCACCACGGGGTAGGAGCCGGGGCCCACCACGGTACGGATGTCGAGCCGGGTGTGCAGCTCGCGCAGTCGTTCGCCGTCGGTGTCCACCACGGTGATGTCGTTCTCCTCGCGGGCCAGGTGTTCGGCCAGCGTGCCGCCGACCTGGCCGGCCCCCAGGATGATGATCTTCATATGCTGTCAGGCCCATCAAACGACTCTGCGACGCCGATATGGCGCCGCAGCATCCGCGGCTAGCATAAACCAGCCGCAGGTGATGTAACAGGTGCGTGTGGTGAGGCCACCGTCAGTCGAGGGTGAAGCCCACCTTGATGGTGACCTGCCAGTGGCCGACCCGGCCGTTCTCGATATGGCCACGGGTATCCACCACTTCGAACCAGCGCATGCCGTGCAGGCTCTGGGATGCCTTTTCCAGGGCGCGTTGGATGGCGTCCTCGATGCCCTTCTCCGAGGAACCGGTCAGCTCGATGTGCTTGTAGACGTGATCGCTCATGGGTGCTCCTTGCTCAAGTGATCGGTGGCAGGGCGCGTCAGCCCTGCTTCCTCAGTCTGGCATAAAAGAAACCGTCGTGACTGTCGGGCTCGGGCAGCAGCTGGCGCCCGGCGCCCACCGCCCGGCCCCAGCTCACCTCCCCGGGAGTGGTGACGACGGCATCCGGGGTGCGCTCAAGGAAGGCCTGGATCTGTTCGTCGTTCTCCTCGCGCAGCACCGAGCAGGTGGCGTAGAGCAGCGAGCCGCCGGAGCGCAGCAGGGGCCACAGATTGTCGAGCAGGCGTGCCTGCAGCTCGGCCAGTTTGGCTATGTCGGTGGCGCGCCGCAGGCGCTTTATGTCGGGATGGCGACGGATCACGCCGGTACCGGAGCAGGGGGCGTCGAGCAGGATGGCGTCGAAGGGCGTGCCGTCCCACCAGTCGCGCCCGGTGGCATCGGCGTGCACCAGCGTGGCCGAAAGGCCGAGGCGCTCCAGGGTATCCTCGACCCGGGCCAGGCGTACGGCGTCGCTGTCCAGCGCCAGCAGCTCGATGTCGAACAGTTCCAGCAGGTGTGCCGTCTTGCCTCCCGGTGCGCAGCAGGCGTCCAGCACGCGGCCGCCGGGGCGCGGCGCCAGGGCCGGCCCCAGCAGTTCGGCGGCGAGCTGGGCCGCTTCGTCCTGCACGCTGACGTCGCCCTCGACGAAGCCGGGCAGCGCCTGGACGTCGCAAGGCTTCTCCAGTACCAGGCCGTCGGGGGAATGGGTGCACAGCCGCGCTTCGATGCCGCTTTCGACCAGCCTGGCCAGGTAGGCTTCGCGGTCACCGCGACGGCGGTTGATACGCAGAGCCATGGGGCCGGGCTGATTGTTGGCCTCGGCAATGGCGCGCCAGTCGTCGGGCCAGGCCTGGCGCAGGGCCTTGAGCAGCCAGCGCGGATGCAACAGCGCCACCGCCGGGTCCTGGTCGACCTCGGCCTGCAGCGCGGCGGATTCGCGGGTGAGTCGGCGCAGGCAGCCGTTGAGCACCTTGGTCGCCCACTCCTTGCCCAGCTGGCGTGCGGCGCCGGCGGTCTCGCCCACGGCGGCGTGGGCCGGAATGCGCAGGTAGAGCAATTGATAGATGCCCAGCAGCAGCAGCGCCTGAACGTCGGCGTCGCGGGCCTTGAACGGGGTCTTCAAGAGCAGTGCCGCCAGCGCCTCGAGCCGCGGCAGGGTGCGGCATACGCCGTAGCACATCGCCTTGAACAGCGCGCGGTCGCGAGTCACCACCTGATGGTCGTCGAGGTCGCTGAGCGAGCCCTTGGCGGTGATCACGGGCACCAGGGCGCGAGCGGCGCTGGCGCGAACCGCCTGGCCGCCGTCCTGCACCGACTTGCCGGCGCGGGTGGATGGCGTGGAACGGTGCATCAGACGCTCTCCTCGTTGGCTTGTCCGAGAACGTGTCCGGGATGGAGTCGCTCGTGGCGGGCGTTGAGCAGGTCGCGGGCCGCCAGCGGCTTGCCGCCCGGCAACTGCGCCTGAGTGACCCGCAGTACCTCGCTACCCTGCTGGCCGCAGGCAATACGCAGTGCATCCGCATCGGGCGCCAGCAGGGTGCCCGGCACGCTGGCGGGCTCGTCATCGCGTGCGATGCCGACCTCGGCCATCAACAGGCGCAGGCGCTCGCTGCCCAGGTGGCACCAGGTGACCGGCCAGGGGTTGAAGGCGCGTACCTTGGCGGCAAGCTCGGCGGCGGGGCGGCTGAAGTCCAGCTCGGCCTCGGCCTTGGAGAGCTTGGCGGCATAGGTGACGCCCGCCTCGGGCTGTGGAGTGGCGGCGAGCCCTTTGCCTGCCAGGGCATCCAGCGCCTCGACGATCGCCTCGCCGCCCAGCCGGGCAAGCGTGTCGTGCAGTTCGCCGCCGGTGGTGGTCGCGGTGATGGGGGTGCGCTTCACCAGCAGCATGTCGCCAGTATCGAGCCCGGCATCCATCTGCATGATGGTCACGCCGCTCTCGCTGTCGCCGGCCTCGATGGCGCGCTGGATCGGTGCCGCCCCGCGCCAGCGTGGCAGCAGCGAGGCGTGCACGTTGAGGCAGCCCAGGCGGGGGGTGTCGAGCACTGCCTGGGGCAGGATCAGGCCGTAGGCCACCACCACCATGAGGTCGGCCTCGAAGGCGGCCAGCTCGCCCTGCACCTCGGCGCTCTTGAGCGTCTCGGGCTGCAATACCGGCAGCCCGTGCTCGATGGCGAGCGACTTGACCGGACTGGCGGTGAGCTTGCGGCCGCGGCCGGCCGGGCGGTCGGGCTGGGTGTAGACGGCGATCACCTGATGCTGACTTTGCAGCAGGGCCGCCAGGCTGGCGGCAGCGAAGTCGGGGGTGCCGGCGAAGATGATGCGCAGAGGTCGGGACATGAGTCGAGCCTTGCCAATGAACGGTTGCCCTCATCATAACGGAGGCGGCCGCAAACGACGAAGGCCGGCGCACCGGGGCCGGCCTTCGTTTGCCGTCGTTCTGGGTCAGGCAGACTGCATCAGCTTGTGACGCTTCTGCATCTTCTTGAGCACGCGGTCGCGCTTGAGCGGCGAGAGGTAGTCGACGAACAGCACGCCTTCGAGATGATCGTGCTCATGTTGAATGCAGTGGGCCAGCAGGCCGTCCGCCTCGAGCTCGTAGGGCTTGCCGTCGCGGTCCAGCGCCTTGAGCTTGACCTTCAGTGCGCGCGGCACCTCGGCATAGTACTCGGGGATCGACAGGCAACCCTCGGACATCAGCTCGCGCTCTTCGCCGATCGGCGTGTACTCGGGGTTGATCAGCACCAGGGGGTGCGAGCGCTCCTCGCTGACGTCCATCACGATCACGCGGCGGTGTACGTCCACCTGGGTGGCGGCAAGGCCGATGCCGGAGGCGTCGTACATGGTTTCGAGCATGTCGTCGACCAGCCGGCGCACCTCGTCATCGACCGTCTCGACCGGCGCCGCCCTGGTGCGCAGCCGCTCGTCGGGAAATTCGAGGATAGTCAATTTGGCCATGGCGTTGGAACCACCGTTATGCTGTCATTCGGAGATTGCCCCTATTCTAGGGGTTGGCGCGCCAGGGTGAAACCGGCGGCCGCATATCGATTCAATAGTGTTGGACTATAGCATGGCACCTCGGTTCCGGGTGTGGATGCGTTGCGCAGGGCAGCTGCGGTGAAGGGCGGGGGAGCGGACGGGATGCACAAGAGTACGAAGCGGAAGCCCGGCGGGCCGCTGACGAGAGCGCTGATGAAAAGAGCTCTGATGAAGAGCGCGCTGAGCTGGGGCGGCGGCATGGCGCTGCTGCTCTGCGCTGCGCTGGCTCAGGCCCAGGGGCTCAGTTGGGACCGGGGTCTGCGCAGCGATGCGCCGGATCGCTATACGGTGGTGCGTGGCGATACCCTGTGGGACATCTCGGGACGTTTCCTGCGCCATCCCTGGCAGTGGCCGGAGGTGTGGCAGGTCAATCCGCAGATTCGCAACCCGCACCTGATCTACCCCGGCGACGTGGTCTATCTCTACGACTGCAACGGACGCCCTTGCCTGGGGCTCGAACGCGGTCAGGGCGAGGTGCGGCTCTCGCCCGAGGTGCGCCGCGTGCCCGTGCGTGAGGCCATCGAGCCGATTCCTCTCGATGCGGTACGCCATTTCCTGCGCGATCATCGGGTCGTCGACGATCCCGAAGCCTTGCACGAGCTGGCCTATGTGGTGGCCGGCAACGACCGGCGCATCATCAGCGGCGCGGGGGATCGGATCTATGCACGCGGCGAGCTGCAACGCGGACTGCGCTACGGCATCTACCGGGTGGGCGACCGCTACCAGGATGCCGCCAGCGGCGAACTGCTGGGTCTGGAGCTGATCAGCATCGGTCGGGCGCGAGCCGAGCGCAGCGAAGAGGACATTGCGATCATGGAGGTCGTCTCCGCCAGCCAGGAGGTGCGCAACGACGACATCGTGCTGCCTCTGGAGGAGCGTGAGCTGGTCAGCGAGTTCGTGCCGCGGGCGCCCGACCACGACGTGCAGGGCACCATTCTGGCGGTGCCCGGTGGCGTGCGCTTCATCGGCCGGCTGCAGGTGGTGACGCTGGACCGGGGGCGTCGTGACGGTCTCGAAACCGGGCACGTGCTGCAGGTCGAGCAGCAGGGCGAGCGCATCGTCGACCCGCGCACCGGCGAGTCGCTGCGCCTGCCCGGCACCGATGCCGGCCTGATCATGGTCTTTCGGCCCTACGAGAAGGTGAGCTACGGCCTGGTGATGCAGGCGACGCGCACCCTTGAAGTCGGCGACCGCGTGCACAACCCCCGGCGCGGGGTGGGAGTGGCGCAGCGGTGAAGGCAAGAGAGACGGTGCCCGGCCAACAGGAGTGGCTGGTATTGACGAAGCTGCCGGGCGTGGGCTCGGCGCGGCTGGCCGAGATCGCCGCGGCCGCCCCCGACTGGCCCGCCGGCTGGCTGGCCCGGCTGCCGCATCAGGCGGCCACGATGCTGCGCCACTGGCTCGACCACCCGGGGCGCAGCCCGCTGACCGAGGCGCTGGAGGCCGATCGGGCCTGGCTCATGGCCGCCCCCGGGCGGCATCTGCTGCATCCGGGCCACCCGGCCTGGCCGACGCTGCTGGAACAGATCGGCGACCCGCCGCCGTTGCTCTGGGGAGTCGGCGACCTGGCCGCACTGGAGCCGCCCGGACTTGCCATCGTCGGTACCCGTCGACCCACCCGCGACGGACTCGCCAACGCCGCCCGCTTCGGGCGCGAGCTGGCCAGCCGCGACTGGTGCGTGGTCAGCGGGCTGGCGCTGGGCATCGACGGGGCGGCCCAGCAGGCCGCCATCGAGGCCGGTGGGCGCAGCGTGGCGGTGCTGGGCTGCGGCGCCGACGTCATCTATCCGCCGCGCCATGGGCGGCTCTATCATCAGCTGCTCGATCATGGCGGACTGGTGCTCTCCGAATACTCGCCCGGCACACCCGCCCGTTCCGGCTTCTTTCCTCGTCGCAATCGCATCGTCACCGGCATGTCGCTGGGCGTGCTGGTGGTGGAGGCCGCCGAGAAGAGCGGCTCGCTGGTCAGCGCCCGGCTCGCCATGGAGCAGAACCGCGAGGTCTTCGCGCTGCCCGGCTCGATCAACAACCCCCAGGCCCGCGGCTGCCTGCAGCTGATTCGCCAGGGCGCGGTGCTGGTGCGTGACGTCGACGACATCCTCGAGGAGCTCAGCCACTGGGCGGCCGCGGTGGGGCCCATGGTTGCCTCTCAGGCGCCCGACACCGAGGGCGGCAGCGTGGCCGATCCGCTGCTGCGCTGGCTGAGCGACTCGCCCTCTCCCCTCGATGCGCTGGTGAACCTGACCGGCCTGAGCGTGCCCGACTGTCAGCGACGGCTGCTGGAACTCGAGCTCGAAGGCCGTGCCGCCCAGGCCCCGGGCGGCTGGGTGCGCCTGCCGGAGACCGCCTGAGCGTGCTAGCATATCGACCTTTCTTGATCGCCGCGGCCACCTGGCTGCGGCGGCTGCACTGCCCGCAGGAGACTCCATGATCGTGGCCGATACCCTGGATGCCGCCGTTGCCGCGCTGCGTGATGGCGGCGTGATTGCCTACCCCACCGAAGGCGTGTGGGGGCTGGGCTGTGATCCCGACAACGACGCGGCCGTGGCGCAGCTGCTGCGGCTCAAGCAGCGCGACCCGGCCAAGGGGCTGATCCTGATCGCCGCTTCCATCGAGCAGTTCGCCCCCTGGCTCGAAGGGCTGCCGCCGGAGCTGCATGCGCCGCTGGTCGCCAGTTGGCCGGGGCCCAACACCTGGCTGGTGCCGGACAACGGCCGTACCCATGCGTTGGTGCGCGGTGCCCATGAGTGCGTGGCGCTGCGGGTCAGCGATCACCAGGGCGTCATCGCACTGTGCCAGGCCTTCGGTGGGCCCATCGTCTCGACCTCGGCCAACAAGGCCAGCGAACCCTCGGCCATGAGCGCCGCCGAGGTGCGCGAGATCTTCGGCGACGAACTGGATGCCATCGTCGAAGGCGAGCTGGGTGGGCTCGACCGGCCCAGCACCATCCGCGATCTGCGCAGCGGCCGGGTGCTGCGGGCCTAGTTTGCGGGCGACGCCAACGACGGCGCCAGCCATGCTGGCGTTGAGAAGTGAGCGACGAGGAGAGACAAGGTGCGAGCCAATCTCGAAACGGTGAAGAGCTACCTGCTCGACCTGCAGGACCGGCTGTGCGATGGCCTGGCCGCCGAGGACGGCGGTGCCGGGTTTCGCGAGGAGAGCTGGCAGCGCGAGGCCGGCGGTGGCGGCCGTTCCCGGGTGATGGAGCACGGTCGCGTGTTCGAGAAGGGCGGGGTCAACTTCTCCCACGTTCACGGCGACCGGCTGCCGCCCTCGGCCACCGCGGCCCGGCCCCAACTGGCCGGTCGCGGCTTCCATGCGGTGGGCGTCTCCTGGGTGCTGCACCCCGAGAACCCCCACGTGCCGACCAGTCACGGCAACGTGCGTTTCTTCATTGCCGAGAAGGAGGGCGAGACGCCGGTATGGTGGTTCGGCGGCGGCTTCGATCTCACCCCCTACTATCCGGTGCACGAGGACGTGGTGCACTGGCACCGGGTGGCCCGCGACGCCTGCGCCCCCTTCGGCGCCGAGGTCTACCCGCGCTTCAAGGCCTGGTGCGACGAGTACTTCTACCTGAAGCATCGCGAGGAGACCCGCGGCGTAGGCGGGCTGTTCTTCGACGACTTCAACGAGTGGCCATTCGACGACTGCTTCGCCTTCCAGCGCGCGGTGGGCGACGCCTTTCTCGATGCCTACCTGCCCATCGTCCGGCGCCGGCGCGACACCCCCTGGAGCGAGCGCGAGCGCGACTTCCAGCTCTACCGTCGCGGCCGCTACGTGGAGTTCAACCTGGTGTGGGACCGCGGCACCCTGTTCGGGCTGCAGAGCGGCGGGCGTACCGAATCGATCCTGATGTCGATGCCGCCGCTGGCGCGCTGGGAGTACGGCTGGACGCCCGAGCCGGGGACGCCGGAAGCGAAGCTGTATGAAGATTATCTGCGTCCCCGCGACTGGCTGAGGGAAGAGACAGGGGGAGGAATCTCTTCATGACCGACCGCTACTGCGTCTTCGGCAACCCCATCTCGCATTCGAAGTCGCCGCTGATCCATGCCGCCTTCGCCGCGCAGACCGGCGAGGCGCTCGAGTACACCGCCATCGAGGCGCCGCTGAACGACTTCGCCGGTGCCTGGCAGCGCTTCGTGGTGCAGGGCGGGCGCGGTGCCAACGTCACCGTGCCGTTCAAGGAAGAGGCCTTTCGGCTCTGCGATACCCTGAGCCGGCGCGCCCAGCGGGCCGGAGCGGTCAATACGCTGGTGTTGGGCAAGAACGGTCACCGCAATGATTTCAAGATCTATGGCGATACCACCGACGGCGTCGGCCTGGTGCGCGATCTCGAGCACCATGGGGTGGCGCTGGAAGGGGCGCGTATCCTGGTGCTCGGCGCGGGCGGGGCGGTGCGCGGCGTGCTGGAGCCGCTACTGGCAACGCGCCCGGCGCGTGTCCAGGTGGCCAACCGCACGGCGGCCAAGGCCGCGGCGCTGGCGGCGGATTTCACCGATCTGGGCGAGATCCACGGCGGCGGTTTCGACGCGGTAACGGGGCCGTTCGATCTGGTGGTCAACGGTACCAGTGCCAGTCTTTCCGGCGACCTGCCGCCGCTGCCCGATGACCTGTTCGCCGCGGGCGCCACGGCCTACGACATGATGTACGGCGCCGAGCCCACCGTCTTCCTGTGCTGGGCCCAGGCCCGCGGGGCGCGGGGTATCGACGGGCTCGGCATGCTGGTGGAGCAGGCCGCGGAGTCGTTCTTTCTGTGGCGCAACAAGCGTCCGGAGACGGGGCCGGTGAGGGAGAGGCTCCGACATTTGCTGAGGCACGAGCGTTGAAGTGATGAGTTGACGCCTTCAACGCTGCTTCCTAGGTTGGGTTGGAGATATTCATGCCGGGCTGCGTCATCGGCATGAATAACAACTACAATCCGAGGAAAATACAGTGAAAAACAAGATCAGGGCCGGAGTGCCCATCCAACTCGTTTCCGCTGCGGTAAGCCTGGGGCTAATGGTAGCCGGCGGCCAGGCTCTGGCTCAGGAGCGTGTCGCTTCCATCGACCTGATGACCACCACCGAGTCCTACGATCCCATCCGCTACGAAGCCGCCTTCATCATCGCCGAGCGCTGGCGCGAACTGGGCTTCGAGGTCAACGTCCAGCCCACCGAGTTCAGCACCGCGCTGGAGCGCTTCTACGATCAGCAGGACTTCGACGCGACCATTCTGGGCTGGAGCGGGCGCACCGACCGCCTCGATCCGCAGTTCTTCCTCAGCACCCTCGATTCGCGCCAATCCAACCCCGGCGGCAACAACCCGGGAGGCTACGAGAATCCGGAGTTCGACGCGCTCTTCGATGAGCAGTCCCAGGCCTTCGACATGGACGAGCGCCAGCGCATCGTCCAGGAGATGCAGGAGCTCTACAAGCCCGACGCGCCGTTGGTGGTGCTGTTCCATCGCGACGAGGTGGTGGCCTTCAATCACGACGCCTTCGAAGGCATCAATCCCATGGCCGGCGAGGGACTGTACAGCGAGTGGGGACCGATGGAGGCGCGCCCGGTGGGCGATCGCGCCACCCTGCGCATCGGCGGCCCGCAGGAGCCGGACAACCTCAATCCGCTGGCGTCCACCTCGGTGTGGGGCTGGAAGTGGATGCGCCTCTACTACGACCGCCTGGTGCGTCTCTCCGCCGACGTGGAGCCGCTGCCCTGGGCCGCCGAGTCGGTGGAGCAGGTCGACGACAACACCGTGGCCGTCACCCTGCGCCAGGGCATGACCTTCCATGACGGCGAGCCGGTCACCGCCGAGGACGTCGCCTTCACCTGGAACTACTATCTCGACCAGGACTACAGCTATTTCAACTCCTACCTGGACGCGCTGGAGCGGGCCGAACAGGTCGATGAATACACCGTGCACTTCCACCTGAGCGAACCGTCGGCCTCCTTCGCCAGCATCTCGCTGTCGCAGATCCCGATCCTGCCCAAGCATCTGTGGGAGGAGATCGAGGACGCTTCCACGCTCTCGCCCTCGCAGATTCCCACCGTCGGCTCCGGGCCCTTCGTGCACGAGCGCTTCGACCGCGGCGAGTTCATGGCGCTGAGCAAGTTCGAGGACCACTTCCACGCCGACGAGATCGCCGTGGACGGCGTCGAGTTCATCATCTACGCCGACATGGAGGGCGTCTACACCGGCCTGCAGACCGGCCAGATCGACGTCACCGCCTGGCGCATGGAGCCCGGCCAGATCGGCCTGGCCGAGGGTGAGGAGCACCTCACCGTGGTCAACGTGCCCGACTTCGGCTACTTCCACATGACCTACAACCTGCGCCGTGAGCCGTTCGACGACCGTGCCGTGCGTCGCGCGCTGACCATGGCCACCGACCGCGAGCGCATGGTCAACGTGCTGCTCGACGGTCGTGGCGAGGTGGGCTCCAGCGTGATCGCGCCAGTCAACACCTTCTGGCACGACCCCTTCGTCGAGCGCTTCGACTTCGACATGGAGGCTGCCCGGGCCGAGCTCGAGGAAGCCGGCTACGCCTGGGACGACGAAGGCCGCCTGGTCAGGTAAGCCTTTTTCGAGCCGCGTACGTTTCCCTCTCACCGCTCACAAGGCGGTGAGAGGGAGTGCCAGTCGTCAAGAGCGAGTCTTCCATGTCGTCACGCAGAAGCTATCTGATACGCCGTGTGCTGCACGGTCTGATGGCGTTGTTCATCATCGCCACGCTGCTGTTCTTTCTGTTCCGCCTGGGACTGCCCGATCCCACCGCCGCCCTGATCACCGAGGGGCTGAGCCCCGAGGAGCGTGAGCGCATCCGCGCCAGCTTCGGTCTCGACCGGCCGATCTGGGAGCAGTACTTCCTCTACCTGGCCAACATCCTGCAGGGCGATTTCGGCTACTCCTTCCACTACCGCGCACCGGTGGCCGACATCATCTGGGAACGACTCGGCAACACCATGGTGCTTATGCTGCCGGCGATCCTGCTGGCCTATGCCGTGGGCGTACCGCTGGGGGCCTGGCTCTCCTGGCGCCGCGGCAGCCGCACCGACACCACCGGCATCTTCGTCGGCCTGATGTTCCGCTCGGCGCCGATGTTCTGGACCGGCATGATCGCCATTCTGGTGTTCGGCATCGCGCTGGGCTGGCTGCCGACCAGCGGCATGCGCACGCTGCCCTACGAGGCCACGGGGTTCTTCGACAAGATCTTCACCCTCGACTTCCTCCACCACCTGATCCTGCCGGCGCTGGTGGTGGCGCTCTACTACCTGGGCTCGCCGCTGCTGATCATGCGCAACACCATGCTCGAGGTGTACGGCGAGGACTTCATCGAGATGGCCCGCGCCAAGGGCCTGCCGGAGCGGCGCATTCTCTACGCCCACGCCGCGCGCAACGCGCTGCTACCGGTGGTGACCCAACTGGCGGTGACCGTGGGGCTGGCCGCTGGCGGTCAGGTAGTGGTGGAGGTGGTGTTCTCCTGGCCGGGGCTGGGGCGCGAGATCCTCAACTCGGTGCGCACCTCCGACTTCCCCCTGGCCCAGGCCAGCTTCCTGGTGATGGCGGCCTTCGTGGTCACCCTCAACCTGCTGGTGGACATTCTCTACACCTTGCTTGACCCGAGGGTGAGCTTCAAATGATCGGATCCCGCATACTCAAGAGCGCGCAGGAACCGCTGCGCGCCATGATCGGCGATCGCCTCTCCCTGGTGGGCGTCGTGGTGCTGTTGTCGATCATTGGCATGGCGCTGTTCGCGCCCTTTCTCTCCACCCATGAGCCGCTGGCGGTCAACGAGCGCGAAGAGGGCTCGCTGCTGGCGCGCAGCGTCGAGGGCGAGCGGACGCGCTGGGTGCAGCTGCCCGCTCTCGGCGAGCGTACCCTCAATGCGGCGGACTATCGCGACGGCGTGGGGCTGGCCGTGGGCCGTGACGGTGCCGCCTGGCGCTATCGCGATGGCGAGTGGAGCGAGCTCGAGGCGCCGCTCGCCGCGACCCTGATCGACGTTGCCATCGGTCCCGACGGCGCTGCGCTGGCGGTGGGGGTGGGCGGCGCCGTCGCCCTGCTCGACGATGCCGCCGCGGGCAGCGACTGGCAGGCCCTCGAGGCACCGGTGACGGTGGCGTTGACCGGCGTGACCTGGCTCGACGGTGCCACGGCGCTGCTGGTGGGCGTCGACGAGACGATCCTGCGCCTGGACGTTGCCAGCGGCGAGTTCGAGGCACTGGAAAGTCCGCTGGGGCGCGGCATGAGGCTCAACTCGGTGGCGGTGGATGCGGACGGCAGCGCCTGGATGGTGGGGGAACGCGGCCTGACCCTGCGCCTCGACCCGGACGACGACAGCCTGTCGCTGGAGCGGCTGCCCACCAACCGCGACCTCAATCACATCCACCTGGCCGAGAGCGGCCACGGCCTGATCGTCGGCGAACGCGGCACGCTGCTGGCGCGCAGCGCCGTGGGCGAGCGCTGGCAGAGCCAGGACTCCCCGGACTCCCGCGCCATGCGCGCCGGCTGGGTCACCGACGAAGGCCACGCCTTCGCCGTGGGCCGCAGCGGCATCGTGTTCGAGCGCGAGACGGACGAGTGGCGGCTGGTACCCAGCGAAGAGGAGCGTCACCTGCGCGCCCTGATGGTCACCGGGGAGGACTACTTCGCCCTCGGCTCGGATCGCTTCGTCAACCGCCTGGCCCCGCCCTCCGGCGAGCACTGGTTCGGCACCGACCATCTCGGTCGCGACCTCTACAGCCAGAACGTGCACGGTTCGCGCATCGCCCTGCTGGTGGGCTTCATCGGCGCCGCCCTGGTGGTGCTGATCGGCGCCAACGTGGGGCTCGTCGCCGGCTATTTCCGCGGCCGCACCGAGACCGTGCTGATGCGTACCGTCGACGTCATGTACGGCATTCCCTTCGAGCCCTTCGCGCTGATCCTGGTGCTGCTGTTCGAGCCGAGCCTGCTGATCGTGATACTCGCCGTGTCGCTGCTCACCTGGCGCACCGTGGCGCGGCTGATCCGCTCCCAGGTGCTGAGCCTGCGCGAGCGGCCCTTCGTCAAGGCGGCGCGGGTGGCGGGCGCCTCGGACCTGCGCATCATGTATCTACACATCTTCCCCAACGTGATGCCGCTGGTATTCCTCGAGCTCGCCATCATCGTCGGTGTGTCGATCATCGCGGAGGCGACGCTGTCGTTCCTCGGCCTGGGGCCGCCCCAGTCGATCTCCTGGGGCGGCATCCTGCACAACGCACGGCTCTCCGGCGCCTGGCGCGACGCCTGGTGGTGGAACCTGCCGCCGGGGCTGTTCATCATGATCACGGTGCTCTCCGTGTTCTTCATCTCCCGCTCGCTGGAGCTGGTCGCCAACCCACGCTTGAGGGCACGCCGATGACCGATCAACGACTGCTGAAGGTCGAGGACCTTGCCATTCACTACCGCACGGGGGCAGGGCCGGTGCAGGCCGTCGACGGCATTCACTTCGACCTGCGCCCCGGCGAGGCGCTGGGGCTGGTGGGCGAGTCGGGCTGCGGCAAGACCACCGCGGCCAAGGCCATGCTGCGGCTGCTGCCACCCAACGGTGAGGTGCCCCGCGGACGCATCGACTTCGACGGGCGCGATCTGGTGGCGCTCGACGAAGAGAGCATGCGCAAGGTGCGCTGGAAGGAGATCGCCTGGATCTCCCAGGCGGCAATGAATGCGCTGGACCCGGTCTATACCGTGGGCGACCAGATCCTCGAGGCAATGAACGCCCACATCAAGGTCGACCGCAAAGCCGCTTGGGCCCACGCCGAGGAGCTATTTCGTGCGGTGGGCATCGACCCGGGCCGGCTCTCCGCCTACCCCCACGAGATGAGCGGCGGCATGAAGCAGCGCGCGGTGATCGCCATGGCCCTGGCGCTGGACCCGAAGCTGATCATCGCCGACGAGCCGACCACGGCGCTGGACGTGGTGACCCAGGCGCAGATCCTGGCGCGGCTCTCCAAGCTGCGCCGCGAGCGCGGCATGGGGCTTTTGTTCATCACCCACGACATCTCGGTGGTGGTGCAGACCTGCGACCGGGTGGCGGTGATGTATGGCGGCCACATCATGGAGACCGGGCCGGTGCGGGAAGTGTTCGGCACGCCCTTCCATCCCTACACCATGGGCCTGACCAACGCCTTCCCGACCCTGGAAGGGGCCCAGCGCGAGCTGATCTCGATACCGGGCAGCCCGCCGGACCTGCTCAATCCACCGTCGGGCTGCCGTTTCGCCGAGCGCTGCCCCTTCGCCACCGAGCGCTGCGTGCGCGAAACGCCGCCGCTGCATGCGGTGGGCGAGGAGCGCCAGGCGGCCTGCCACTATCCGGATCAGGCCGAGGCCTTTCGCGTGAAGGCGGCGCTCAACGAGACCTGGGCGGTGGTGGGGGAGCGCCTGAACGAGCCGGTACAGGGTGCCGGTTCCATCGAGCACCTGGAGAGCGAGGCGCCGCTGCTGCTCGAAGTGGAGGAACTCAAGAAGCACTTCCCGGTGGAGCAGGGCTTCCTCGACGGCCTGCGCGGTCGTAACAAGGACCGCAAGGTGCATGCCGTCGACGGCATCTCCTTCGACCTGCGCGAGGGCGAGATCCTGGGCCTGGCCGGCGAGTCGGGCTCGGGCAAGACCACCACCGGCGAGATGCTGGTGCGCCTGCTCGATGTCACCGAGGGGGAGATTCGCTTCGAGGGGGCCGATATCGCCCAGCTCAGCGGCCGCGAACTCAAGACGTTCCGGCGCCGGGCGCAGATGATCTTCCAGGACCCCTACCAGACCCTCAACCCGCGCTTCACCATCTTCGACATCGTCGCCGAGCCGTTGATCATTCATCGCCTGGCCGAGGGTGAGGCGCTGCGCCAGAAAGTGGTGGAGGCGCTGGAGCGGGCCGGGCTCAAGCCGGCCGAGGTCTACGCCGAGCGCTTCCCCCACGAACTCTCCGGCGGCCAGCGCCAGCGTGTCGCCATCGCCCGCGCCATCGTGCTGGAGCCGCGTTTCATCGTCGCCGACGAGCCGGTGTCGATGCTCGACGTCTCGATCCGTGCCGGGGTGCTCAACCTGATGCACCGCTTTCGCAACGAGCTGGGCATCTCCTTCGTCTACGTCAGCCACGACCTGCCGACCATCCGTTACGTGGCGGATCGCACGGCGATCATGTACCTGGGCGAGATCGTCGAGGTGGGGCCCACCGAGCAGGTGGTGCGCGAGCGCAAGCATCCCTACACTCAGCTGCTGCTGGAGGCGAGCCCCGAGCCGGACCCCGCGGTGGTCAAGCCGCCCCTGGAGAGCGCCGGGGAGATCCCCAGCGCGGTGGAGCCGCCCAACGGCTGCCATTTCCACACTCGCTGCCCCCGGGCCATGGCCCACTGCGGCTGGGAAGGGCGCGACGTGATCACCGCCCTGAGCGAGTGGCGCATCGCCGGTCGCGAGATCGAGCACCTGGGCAGCGCCGAGGTGGCCGGGCTCGACGTGCACCTGCAGGTGCGCGGGGGAGATATCGGGGCCGCGGAGCGCGAGCTGGTCGAGGTGATGAGAGCCAAGCACCCGGCGCTGGCCGAAGCCGGCCGCATCGAGCAGGGCGCCGAGGGAGCCCTGAGCGTGCGCTTCCAGGCGCAGGTCTCGCCCCAGCGGCGGCAGGTCGCCGATCAGCATTCGGTGGCGTGCTATCTCTACGAGTAGCGCTGGAGCTATCGAACGCGGAACGAGCCGAAGGGGAGAGTCGTAGGAGCGGGTCGCTCCTCGACAGGTGAGTGCCGCGCAGGGCCGTGCCCTGCGCGGTCGCTGGTATCAGCGTCGCTTGACGTAGAGTCCCGCCATGCACAGCACCACGCCGGCCACCGACAGCAGCATGCCGCCGTTGACCAGCCAGGGCTGACGCTCCACCCAAGGCACGAAGGGCTGCGGGGTGGAGCGGCACACACCGTCGAGGTAGTCCCAGTAGCCGTCCTGGATCAGGGTGCATTCACGCACGCTGCTGAGTTCCCAGAAATAGAGGCCCATCAGTACGAGGATGGGCAGGGTCAGCAGCAGCAGTCCTAGTCTCAGCATTCGTTTTCCAGTCGTCTATGGGGCTTTCAGGGCGTGCAGCAATACATCGGCGCTCCTCAGGGGCGCTGACAATTCGGCTGCCTTCCCGCCTGCCTGGCCTGCTCATAGCGGGCGATGGCGCCTTCCATCTCCTGCTGCAGCACCTGGGTGCGCTGGCCGTGGCTGGGGTGAGTGGACATCCAGGCCGGCGGACGGGCGCCGCCCTCGGCGCCCATGTTGTCCCACAGGTCGAGGCTGGCACGCGGGTCGAAGCCGGCGTCCGCCATCAGCCGCACGCCGATGATGTCGGCTTCGGTTTCGTGGCGCCGCGAGAAGGGCAGCATGATGCCGTACTGGGCGCCGAGGCCCAGGGCGCCCATCAGCTGCTCGCCGCCGGGGCCCTGCATGCCTGCCGCGGATCCCAGTACCGACAGGGCCAGCTGGGTCGAGGTCTGGGTCGAGACCCGCTCGTTGGCGTGACGGGCCAGCACGTGGCCGATCTCGTGCCCCACCACGGCGGCGACCTGATCCTGGTTGCGGGCTACCCGCAGCAGGCCGGTGTTGATGCCCATGTAGCCACCGGGCAGGGCGAAGGCGTTGGCCTGTTCCGATTCGAACACGCGAATCTGCCAGTCCTGGTCGCGCTCGCGCTCCGGCAGCACGGCGATCAGCGCCTCGGCGATGCACTGGGCATAGCGCTGCTCGGCCTGGCCGGCGGGGGGCAGGTCCTGCTGGTACTGATCGAAGGCCTCGCGGCCCATCTGATTGAGCTGGGCGTCCGACATCAGCGTGAGCTGCTGGCGGCCGGTGGGCGAGGTGGCACAGGCAGTAAGGGTCAGGGCCAGGGTGGCCACGGCAACATAACGAATCCAGCGCATGTTCGATTCCTCGTTCTTCAGATCCCTTGAGACCCTGGACGTCGGTGACGGTTCGCCACAAGATACCCCGTAACGACACAACGTCAACCACGAACCGTGGAACTTCCAAGGAGATACCGATGGATGCCGAGTTGAGCAGACGCCTTGGTCGCCTGCTGGATCACGTGGAGCACTGGCTGCCGCCCGCCCCGCAGGAGGTCGACTGGACGCGGGACGTGGCAGCACTGTGGCAGCGCCATGTGCTGGGCGGCCGCTTGTTGCCGGTGCCGCCACGGGATAGCCTTGCCCTCGACGACCTGCTGGGCATCGAGCGCCAGAAGCTGGCGCTGGTCGACAACACCCGCGCCTTCCTGCAGGGTCTGCCGGCCAACCATGCGTTGCTGTGGGGCTCACGCGGCAGTGGCAAGTCGTCGCTGATTCGCGCCCTGCTCAACAGTCTGGCGCCTGAGGGGCTGCGCCTGGTACAGGTCGATCGCCACGATCTGGCCGGCCTGCCACTGCTGGTCGAGCAGCTGCGCGAGCAGCCGCAACGATTCGTGGTGTATTGCGACGACCTCTCCTTCGAGGGCCATGACGACGCCTACAAGGCGCTAAAGAGCGTGCTCGACGGTGCGCTCACCGGTCCGCCGCCCAACGTGCTGCTCTATGCCACCTCGAACCGCCGTCACCTGCTGCCGGAGTCCATGGCCGACAACGAAGGCTCGCGGCTGGTGGGCGAGGAGCTTCACCACGGCGACGCGGTGGAGGAGAAGATCTCGCTCTCCGACCGCTTCGGCCTGTGGCTGGGCTTCTACCCCTTCAACCAGGACACCTATCTGGAAGCCTGCTGCCACTGGGTGACGCACCTGGGCAGTGCCAAGGACTGGGACGCCGAGGCTCGCGCCGAGGCGATCCGCTACGCCACGCTACGTGGCGGGCGCAGCGGCAGAGGGGCCTGGCAGTTCGCCTGCCAGTGGGTGGGGCGGCGTCGGCTCCACGAGGCCCCAGCTAGTTCAGGTCAGCGCTGAGGCGTCAGCTCGCCGTCCTGACCCACGGCGAAGCGCAGGGTCGGCGTAAAGAGGCCGGCGGGCAGGGTTACGCCGAGGCCGCGCAGGCTGCCCGGGGTGATGGCGAGTTCACTGCCTGCCGGCAGCTCGCCCTGGCTCGCCAGCTGCGTGGCCAGCTCGACCATGGGGGCCAGGCGACGGCGGTCGGTGGCCAGCACGTCGAACTCCACCGGCAGGCGCAGGCGGGTGTCATCGCCCGATGTCAGCGTCACGTTCTGCTGGTAGTCGCCGCTGACCGGATCGGCCCCGGGCACGTCCAGGGTCCAGCGGAAGCCCGACATCTCCACCGCCGGCATGCCGACGGGCAGCGCCAGCCCCATGGCCAGGGTGGCCTGCACCGGCAGGCTGCCCGCACCGAGGCTAGAGGCGATCAGCGAAGCGACGTCGCTGGTGTCGAGACCGGCCTGGATCGAGTAGGGACCGATCCGTACGTCCTCCACCCCCAGCGAGGTCACGGCCAGGCGAAAGGCGAACAGACCGGTCTGGGGCAGGGCCAGACAGCCGGCAAGCAGCAGGGACAGACTAAGCGGGGCCAGCAGGCGCCAACGGCGACGCGGCAGCAAGAACGACGACACGCGACTCAGGAACATCGGTTCCTCCTGTTGGATGAACGACTCAAGCTAAGGGTAGGTTGCAGGGTAGACCTGGGAACGGGTGGCGATACGCCCGATCTGGCGATCGGGCGTTTTGACAGGCATCAGCGGCGTTTGTTGCGTGCGGCCCGAGTGCGTCCCAACTCGCGCTGCTTGGCTTTCTCCCGGTCGCTGGCACCGGCCAGCGGGTCGAAGGGGTTATTGCCAGAGCGAAACTCGAAGCGAATCGGGGTGCCGCGAACCTTGAGCACCTTGCGGAACGTATTGGTCAGGAAGCGTTTGTAGGACTCGGGCAGCGCTTCGGTCTGGTTGCCGTGAACCACGATGATCGGCGGGTTGCTGCCACCCTGGTGGGCCATGCGCAGCTTGATGCGTCGCCCGTGCACCAGCGGCGGCGGATGCTGGCCGACGGCATCCTGCAGCAGGGTGGTGAGACGGTTGGTCGACCAGTGGCTGTTGGCAGAGGCAAAGGCGCGCTCGATGGAGGGATAGAGGTCACCCACGGCGGTGCCGTGCAGTGCCGAGATGAAGTGCAGGTCGGCGTAGTCGGCGAAGCCCAGCCGACGCTTGATGTCGGCGCGCATCTTCTCCTTGGCCTCGTGCTCCAGGCCGTCCCACTTGTTGACCGCCAGCACCAGGGCACGCCCGGTGGTTAGCACGTAATCGAGCAGATGCAGATCCTGCTCCACCAGGCCCGAGCGGGCGTCGAGCACCATGATCGCGACATGACACTCCTTGATCGCCTCCAACGTCTTGATGATCGAGAACTTCTCGGCGATCTCGCTGACGTTCTTGCGCCGCCGTACGCCGGCGGTATCGATCAGCACGTAGGGTTTGCCGCGCCGCTCGAAGGGGATCTCGATGGCGTCGCGGGTGGTACCGGCCTCGTCGAACACCACCACCCGCTCTTCGCCGAGCAGGCGATTGACCAGCGTCGACTTGCCCACGTTGGGCCGACCGATCACGCCGATGCGGATGCCCTTGGTGCCGGTATCCGCCGGGATGCTCAGGTCGCGTTCGGGGAAGGGCGCCAGCACTTCCTCGATCAGGCTGGTGACGTTGCGCCCATGCGCGGCGGCGATGGGGCGGGGATCGCCAAGGCCCAGTTGCCAGAAGTCGGCCATGGCCGAGTGCTCTTCCAGGCCGTCGGTCTTGTTCACCACCAGCCAGGTCTTCTTCTGGTTGACCCGCAAGTGGTTGGCAATCGCTTCGTCGGCGACGTTCAGGCCGGCGCGGGCGTCGACCAGGAACAGCACGATGTCGGCTTCGTCGATGGCGGCCAGCGACTGCTCGGCCATGGCCGCGTCGATACCCTCCTCGTCGCCGCTGATGCCGCCGGTGTCGATCACCGTATAGGCCTTGTCCCCCAGCATGCCGTTACCGTACTTGCGGTCGCGGGTAAGCCCCGGGAAGTCTGCCACCAGGGCATCCCGGCTACGGGTCAGGCGGTTGAACAGCGTCGACTTGCCCACATTGGGGCGGCCAACCAGGGCGATCACAGGTGTCATCGGGTAATTTCCAGGGCCTCCAGGCGGCCGTTATTGGTCAGCACGTAGAGACGTCGGAAGTCGGTGACCGGACGCACGCTGATGCCGGAACTGTCGACCCGGGTACGGGCGGTGAAGCGACCGTTCTGGATGTCGATCAGGTGGACGTAGCCCTCGAAGTCGCCCACCACCAGGTTGCCGTCGGCGAAGGCGGGCGAGGTCAGCCAGCGACCCTCGAGGTCGCGGTTGCGCCACACCTCCTCGCCGGTGCGGGCGTCGAAGGCCGTCACGTGGCTGGCCTCGTTGACGGTGAACAGGCGATCGCCCACCAGCACGGGGGTCTGATAGCTGGAGTGCTCGCGCTCCCACAGCGTTTCGCCGCTGGTCGCATCGAGGGCGGTCAGGCGTCCGTTGTAGCTGGACACGAACAGTCGGCCATCGGGAGTCAGCACGGGCTGGCCGCCCAGATCGACCATACGGTCGATCTCGCTGCGTCCGCGGGGTACGGCGATACGACGCTCCCACAGCGGCTGACCGCTGCGGTTGTCCAGCGTGGTCAGGCGGCCGTTGGCAAAGCCGACGAAGGTGACCGGGTCGATCACCGACGGGGTGCCGGTGCCGCGCAGGGTAAGGGCCGGTTCGGTGGTGTTGTACACCCAGCGCTCCTGGCCGGTACGCCGATCCAGTGCGGTAACGGTGCCGTCCACGCTCTGCACCACCAGCAACTGCTGGTTGGGCTGGGGCGCGGCCAGCACTTCGCTGGCGACACGTGAGCGCCAGGTGACCTCGCCGTCGGCCTGGCTGACCGCGAGCACTTCGCCGTTACGGGTACCCAGATAGATCTGCCCGGCCGCTGCCGTCAGGCCGCTGGATACGCCGACCTCGAGGTCGGTCTGCCAGCGCCGCTCACCGCTGTCGGCCGCCACGGCCATGAGTCGGCCGCGTTCGTCGGCGGCATAGATCACTCCGCCGTCGAGGGTGGGGGAAATGGGGTAGACGGCGCGGCCGAGGCCTTGCCCCACGCGCTGGCGCCAGTCGCTACGCAGCTCGGCGCGGGCCTCGAAGCGCTGCAGCTCCTTGGGGGTGTAGCGCGGCTCCGAGCGGTTGGCGCAGCCGGCCAGCAGGCCGAGGGTCAGCGTGGCGACCAGAGCGAGAGTGGTCTTGCGAGCGAGAGTCGTCTTCATAGCGTGGCCTCTTCGGCGCCCAGGTCGTCGAGCTTGAGCTGGACGCCATAGATCGGCTGATTGCGTTGTTCGGCGACGGCAAGCGCTTCCTGCCAGGCCTGACGGGCTTCGTCGGTGCGGCCCAGATGCTGCAGGGCGTCGCCGCGCACGTCGGCCTGCTGGGCGGCGAGGGCTGCCGGGATGTCCCGTGCCAGGGTGTCGAGAGCCGCCTCGGCATCGCCCGCGGCCACCTGCAGTCGGGCCAGGCGCAGCCGTGCCAGGCCCTGCATGTAGTCGCGGCTGCTGGACTCGATCACGCCTTCGAGCGCTGCGCGGGCGGCGTCTAGGTCGCCGGTCTCCACGGCCAGGCGGGCGTCGATCAGGCGCGCCAGATCGGCATACAGGGTGCGACCGTGATTGTCGGTGATCTCGGCGACCAGGCTGCGGGCTTCGTCGATCTCGCCGCTGTCGGTCAGGTTGACCAGGTGCTGGTAGCGCATGGAGGCCGATGCCGACTGGTTCTCCTGATAGTTCTGCCAGGCGTTCCAGCCGACCACGCCGGCAATCGCGATGGCGACGCCGGCGATCAGCGCCGTGCCGTTCTCCTTCCACCAGCGCTTGATGGCTTCCAGCTGCTCTTCTTCGGTTCTCAGCTCCGCCACGGGCGGTCTCCTTTCACTGCAATATCGGTTCGATCAGGCGCGCTCGTCGCTTGTCGTCATGCTGGCAAGGGTGTCGATCAGAGCGCCCTGATCCAGGCTCATCTGCTCGCGCTCCTCGCGCAGGAATTTCAGCGTGGCGCGGCCCGCATCCAGTTCGTCTTCGCCCAGCAGCAGCGCCAGGCGGGCACCGCTCCTGTCGGCCTTCTTGATCCGGCTCTTGAAGCTGCCGCCGCCGCAATGCAGCTGCAGGCGCAGCTCGGGCAGCTCGCTTCTGATCCGTTCGGCGAGCAGCATGGCCTGGGTGGTGGCGACATCATCCATGGGCAGCACGTAGAGGTCCAGCTCGCCCAGGGCGGCGTCGGGCACCAGCTCCAGGGTCTCGAGCAGCAGCACCAGCCGCTCGATGCCCATGGCGAAGCCTACCGCCGGGGTCGGCTTGCCGCCGAGCTGCTCGACCAGGCCGTCGTAGCGACCGCCGGCACACACGGTGCCCTGGCTGCCGAGTGCGGTGGTGGTCCACTCGAATACGGTGCGACCGTAGTAGTCGAGACCGCGTACCAGGCGTGGATTGATCACGTAGTCGATGCCGGCGGCCTGGAGCAGGGCGGTGAGGCCCTCGAAGTGCTCGCGCGAGGCGTCGTCGAGATGATCCATCAACTTGGGCGCATCGGCCAGCATCGGCGCCATGTCCGGGTTCTTCGAATCGAGAATGCGCAGCGGGTTGCTGGTCAGGCGGCGCAGGGAGTCCTCGTCGAGCTGGTCACGGTGCTGCTCGAAATAGGCCACAAGCTTGTCGCGATAGGCGGCGCGCGCCTCGCTGGAGCCCAGCGAGTTGAGTTCCAGGGTGACGTGATCGCTAAGGCCCAGCTCCCGCCACAGGCGGGCGGAGAGCAGGATCACCTCGGCGTCGATGTCCGGGCCTTCCAGACCGAAGGCCTCGACGCCGACCTGGTGGAACTGGCGGTAGCGCCCCTTCTGCGGGCGCTCGTGACGAAACATCGGGCCCTGGTACCACAGCCGCTGGGTCTGGTTGTGCAGCAGGCCGTGCTCCATGGCGGCGCGCACGCAGCTGGCCGTGCCCTCGGGGCGCAGGGTCAGGCTGTCGCCGTTACGATCCTCGAAGGTGTACATCTCCTTCTCGACGATATCGGTGACTTCGCCGATGGAGCGGGCGAACAGCGCAGTCTGCTCGACGATGGGGGTGCGGATCTCGGCGTAGCCGTAGCGCTGCGTCAGCGCCTGTACCTTGCCTTCGAAGTACTGCCACAGGGCGGACCGGTCCGGCAATAGGTCGTTCATGCCGCGGATGGCCTGGATCTTCTTCTTGCTGCTGTCGGACTTGCTCAACGATGGCTCCTTGATGGTCAACGGCGGATCAGGCCCCGCGGGCGATCAGATCCTTTTCGGCCTGTTCCTTCTCGCGCACCTTCTCGCGAATCAGGCGCTCCAGGTCGTCGACCAGATGGTCGTTGGTCAGTTTGGTGGCGGGCTTGCCGTCGATGTAGATCAGATTGTTGGGCGTGCCGCCGGTCAGCCCGATGTCGCTCTCCTTGGCTTCGCCGGGGCCGTTCACCACACAGCCGATCACCGAGACGTCGAGCGGCGTCATGATGTCTTCCAGGCGCTCTTCGAGGGCGTTCATGGTGCCGATGACATCGAAGTTCTGGCGCGAGCAGCTGGGGCAGGCGATGAAGTTGATGCCCTTGCTGCGCAGGCGCAGGCTCTTGAGCATGTCGTAACCGACCTTGATCTCCTCCACCGGGTCGGCGGCCAGGGAGACGCGAATGGTATCGCCGATGCCGTCCATCAGCAGCATGCCGAGGCCGATCGACGACTTGACCGTGCCCGAGCGCAGGCCGCCGGCCTCGGTGATGCCCAGATGCAGCGGCTGTTCGATCAGCTTGGCCAGTTGGCGATAGGCGGCCACGGCCATGAATACGTCGCTGGCCTTGACGCTGACCTTGTACTCCTGGAAGTCGAGGCGGTCGAGGTGGTCGATGTGGCGCATGGCCGATTCCACCAGCGCCTCCGGCGTGGGCTCGCCGTACTTGCGCTGCAGCTCCTTCTCCAGCGAGCCGGCGTTGACCCCGATGCGAATCGGGATGCCGTTGTCGCGGGCGGCGGCCACCACGGCACGCACGCGCTCTTCCTTGCCGATGTTGCCGGGATTGATGCGCAGGCAGTCGACGCCAAGCTCGGCCACGCGCAGGGCGATCTTGTAGTCGAAGTGGATGTCGGCGACCAGCGGCACGTTGACTTGTTGCTTGATGCGGCCGAAGGCTTCGGCCGCGTCCATGCACGGTACCGAGACGCGTACGATATCGGCGCCGGCATCCTCGAGGCGTTGAATCTGGGCCACGGTGGCGGCCACGTCCAGGGTGTCGGTGTTGGTCATGCTCTGCACCGAGATGGGGGCGTCGCCCCCGACCGGCACCTTGCCGACATGGATCTGGCGCGACTTGCGACGCACGATGGGCGATGGGGAATGCATGTCACTCTCCCAGGGTGAAACGGGCGACGTTGTTGGCGCCGGCGCGAGCGCGCAGGTCGATGCGCTCGCCGGCCCAGCTCAGTTCGACGCCGGTGGCATTGCCGATGGTCAGGCGGAACGGTGGCTCTCCTTCGACGGTCGCGGTGGTGCCGGGTTCCTGAAGGCCGACGAAAACACGGCTGTTGGTGGCGTCGAAGATCTCGGTCCAGGACTGCTCGTTGAAGGTCAGCTGCAGCACGGTGCGGTCGGCAGGCGCCGCCACGTCGGTCGCTTCGGGCTCCTCCTCGACGACGATATCCTGGGCGGTAGCCTCCTCGACGATGGCCTCTTCCTCGTCGGCCGTCGCTTCGCCGGTCTGGGCCAGCAGGGCCTGGGCGCCGCTGGGGTCGACTTCGCCGAAGGGTCGTGCGACCTCTTCGTTCATCGGGTCGACGCCTTCGAGCGGCACCGGCGGCAGCGCTTCCTCGACCTCGGGGCGCGGCTCTTCCTCGATGGTGGTGGTGCCGTCGAGGGTCTCGACCGATACCGGTTCGCCATCGTCGACGGCGGGCGGTTGGTTGCCGTCGCGGCTCTGCCACCACACCAGGGTCAGGCCGATCAGGCCGGCAATCACCAACAGCGTAACGAGCTTGAACAGCCAGGCGCCGATGCGCGATGGCGGCTTGGTGACCTGTACCGGGGTGACCCGCTGCTCGCTCTCCTGGGAGCCGAAGCGGTCCGTATAGGCCTGCAGCACGGGGCGGTCGTCGATGCCCAGCAGACGGGCATAGGCGCGCAGGTAGCCGCGGCGATAGGTGGCCACCGGCACCTGCTCGTAGTTGTCCTCTTCCATGCCGGTAACCACGGCGGGGCGCAGGTTCAGCGCCGTGGCAACCTCTTCCCGCGACAGGCCTTGCGTTTCACGCTCTCGGCGAAGCATCTCCCCGGGAGAGGCCTGGGATCCGAGGCCGACGGCATCGATATCTTGGTTATCGCTCATGGCTGAGCATCCTTCAGTCTTGGAATCGTTGATCAATGTGCGTCACGCTGGTTGTCAGAGCCGGGGGTGACGGTCATGTTCGGTGCGTTGGCGGCGATTTGTCGGGCCAGCGCCTGGGCTTCCGGCGTCATGCCGGCAAGCCCCACGAATATCTCCAGCTGTTGCCTGGCGCGGTCGGGGTTGCCCTGTTCCAGCTCCAGTTCAGCCAGGGTGAAGTAGCTCCTGGGATTGCGCGGTTCGAGGCTGCGGGCGCGCTCCAGGCTGTGGCGTGCCTGGTCGATCTCGCCAAGCTCCCACTGGCACTGGCCCAGGTTGGTGAACAGCTGGGCTCGGTTGGCATAGCGGGTATCCTTGGAAGCTGCCTCGAGCTGCTCGCAGGCGCGCCGTACCTGCCCCTGTTCATAAAGAAAGACGGCATAATTGTTGCGTGCGCGGCTGTTGTTCGGTGCCGCGGCGATGGCCCGCTGGAACGTCTCGTCGGCCTGCTGCCGTTCGCCCTGGCGCTGATAGACGATGGCCATGGCCTGCAGCGCCTCGGGGTCGTTGGGCGCGCGTTCCAGGGCGCGGTTGAGCGCGGACATGGCCCGCGGCAGATTGTTGCGCTCCAGGTAGGCCATGCCCAACTGGGTGAAAGCTTCCGTCGGGTCTGCCTCGGCCTGCTGCTCGGGTTGGCTGGCACAGCCGGAAAGCCACAACGACACGACCGCCATGGCGACCAGCGGGGGGCATCGGCTTGGCAGGTTGGGGAAGCGCGTCATGGCATCCTCATGGTCGGGCCTGTCGGGCTGTGGATGTTTCGCTTGCCTGGCGCCCGAGCGGCGCTGGCCAGGGACGAAAAAAGCCTGTTCATCAAAGCGCCGTGACGAGTTGAAGTCAAGGCAGCCCGCCGCTTCAGTCGGCGTCGATCTGGATCGAGCGAATGTAGCGCTCATGACGCCGGGTGCGATCCTTGACGCGACCCACCAGTTGGCCGCAGGCGGCATCGATGTCGTCGCCGCGGGTGGTGCGGATCGGTGCCGTGTAGCCCAGCTCGTAAAGCCACTGCTGGAAGCGCATCACCTGGTTGCGTGACGGTTTCTCGTAGCCCGAATGGGGGAACGGGTTGAACGGAATCAGGTTGATCTTGCACGGCAGCTCGCGCAGCAGCTCGGCCAGCTGCTGGGCGTGCTCCTGTTGGTCGTTGACGTCCTTGATCACGGTGTATTCGACGGTGACCATGCGGGTGTCGTCGCACTTGGCCAGGTAGCGATGACAGGCGTCCAGCAGGGTGCGGATGTTGTACTTGCGGTTGAGCGGCACCAGCTCGTTGCGCAGCTCGTCGGTGGCGGCGTGGAGCGAGATCGCCAGGCTCACGTCGAGCTCGTCGCCGAGCCGGTCGAGCATCGGTACCACTCCCGAGGTCGAGAGGGTGACACGACGCTTGGAGAGGCCGTAGCCGTTGTCGTCGAGCATCAGCTTCATGGCCGGCACGACGTTGTCGTAGTTCATCAGCGGTTCGCCCATGCCCATCATCACCACGTTGGTGACCGGACGATTGGCGGTATCCTTGCGCGGCCCCACGCTGCGCTGGGCGACCCACACCTGGCCGATGATCTCGGCGGCGGTGAGGTTGCGCTGAAAGCCCTGCTTGCCGGTGGAGCAGAAGCTGCAGTCGAGCGAGCAGCCCACCTGTGACGATACGCACAGGGTGCGGCGCTTGCCGTTGTCGGCCGGGATCAGCACCGTTTCCACGTAACTACCGTCCTCCACTTCCAGCACCCACTTGCGGGTACCGTCGCTGGAGGTGCCTTCATAGACCACGCCGGGGCCGCGAATCTCGGCCACTTCGGCGAGCCGCTGACGCAGCGCCTTGGAAAGGTTGGTCATGGCCTCGAAGTCGTCGCAGCCCTCGTGATGAATCCACTTCATCACCTGGGCGGCGCGGAACTTCTTCTCGCCGATGGAGAGGAAGAAGGCTTCCATCTCCTCGCGAGTCAGGCCGAGCAGATTGATACGTTGGGCGGTGGTGGCGGTCATGGCATCACGCAGATCGGGGCAGGGCGGGAGCGGGGGCGTGAGCGCCCCCGCGAAAAGTGCCTGGCCTGGGTGGCTTAGCGGGGACAGATCTCGTCGGCGCTGAAGAAGTAGGCCACCTCACGCTCGGCGGAGGCCGGCGAGTCGGAGCCGTGTACGGCATTGGCGTCGATGGTCTCGGCGAAGTCGGCGCGGATGGTGCCCGGCGCGGCCTCCTTCGGGTTGGTGGCACCCATCAGGTCGCGGTTCTTGGCGATGGCGTCGTCGCCTTCCAGTACCTGCACCACCACCGGTCCGGAGGTCATGAAGCCCACCAGATCCTTGAAGAAGGGACGCTCCTTGTGCTCGGCGTAGAAGCCGCCGGCCTGCTCTTCGGAGAGGTGCAGCATCTTGGCGGCAACGACCTTGAGGCCGGCCTTCTCGAAGCGGGAGATGATCTCGCCGATGGCATTCTTGGCGACGGCGTCGGGCTTGATGATGGACAGGGTACGTTCGGTTGCCATGAGGGCCTCTTGGTTGCAGTGTGATGGAGCTGAAGATGCAAGGGTGCAGCGCCACGCCGCACCCGCCCACCGGTGAGGTGTCGGTACGGCGCGGCGCCAATAGAAATCCAATGCGTTCGGTGTCGCCGGGTCATCGCCAGGCGGCGCCATCGATGGGCGCAGAGTATACCGCTGCCGGCAGGCGTTGAACAATCGCCACTCCTGCGGAAAGAAACGCTGCACAAGTCGGCGAGCGGAGTGAAGCGTAAGGCGCACGCAGCGCAGACACCGGAGCCTATGCGGTACTAGGTAAGGATGTCGAGCAGCGCGCAACGCAGCGATTTGCCCGCGCAGACACTTGTGCAGCGTTTCTTCAGACGGTGAAGCTCTCACCGCACCCACACTGATCCTTCACGTTCGGGTTGTTGAAGCGGAAGAAGCGGTTGAGCCCCTCCGAGACGTAGTCGACTTCGCTGCCGTCGAGCATCGGCAACGCCTCGGGGGTGACGAAGACGGTCACGCCGTGCTCCTCGAACACCGCGTCGTCATTGGCCGCCTGGTCGGCGAAGTCGAGCACGTAGCTGTAGCCGGAGCAGCCGCTGGGCTTGACCGAAACCCGCAGGCCAAGACCATGCCCGCGTTCCGCCAGCGCCCGCTGAATCTGTTCGGCGGCTGAGGGGGTAATCGAAAGGTGCGCCATGTTGGTACTCCTGCAGCAAAGTGGCTGAGCGGCGATCAGCGTCTCAGGCCCGGTAGGGCATGACGCAAGGCCTCGAGCGCGGCCTCGATGTCGGTCTCGTCGGTGAAGCGGCCGAAACTGAAACGCAACGAGGCCAGTGCCAGCGCGCGCGGCACGCCGATGCCCTTCAATACATAGGATGGCTCTACGCTGGCGGAGTTGCATGCCGAACCGGTCGACAGGGCAATGCTGCGCAGGGCCATCAGCAGCGATTCGCCGTCCACACCCTCGAAGGCCAGGTTGAGAATGTTGGGCACCGCCACGTCGATGGCGGTGTTGCAATGGATGCCGTCCAGCTCCGACAGTCCATCGAGCAGTCGGTTCCGCAGCGCCAGGATGCGTGCCTGATCGGCTTCGCCTTCGGCGGCAGCCAGCTGGAAGGCTTCGCCCATGCCGACGATCTGATGGGTGGCCAGGGTGCCGGAGCGCATGCCGCGCTCGTGGCCGCCGCCATGGATCAGCGGCTCGATGCGGATGTCGGGGCTGCGCCGCACGTAGAGCGCGCCGATACCCTTGGGGCCGTAGGCCTTGTGGCCGGAGAGGGACATCAGGTCGATGCCCAGTCGGCTCACGTCGAGGTCGATGCGGCCCGTCCCCTGAGCGGCATCGACGTGAAACGCCGCGCCGCCGGCATGTGCCACCTCGGCCAGTGCCGCCAGGTCGTGGATGCAGCCCAGCTCGTTGTTGACCGCCATCAGCGAGACCAGTGCGGTGTCGGGGCGCATGGCCTCGCGCAGCTGCTCGGGCTGGATACGACCATCGCTGCCGGGCGTCAGCCAGGTGACCTCGAAGCCCTCCCGTTCGAGCGCTGTGGCAGTGTCCACTACCGCCTTGTGCTCGACGATCGAGGTCACCAGATGCCGGCCGCGTTCGCGATTGGCACGCATGAAGCCGATCAGGGCCAGATTGTCGGCCTCGGTGGCGCCGCTGGTCCAGACGATCTCGCGCGGGTCGGCGGCGATCAGGTCGGCGACCTGGCGCCGGGCGTTCTCCACCGCCTGTTCTGCCTGCCAGCCCAGCATGTGGCTGCGCGAAGCGGGATTGGCGAAGATGCCGTCCAGGGTCAGATGGCGCTGCATGACCTCGGCGACGCGCGGGTCGACCGGGGTGGTGGCGGCATAGTCGAGATAGACGAGTGCGCTCATTGTCTCGCGGAATTCTCCGGTCTGCTCCTCGTGCCGAACGATCAGGGCGAAGAGGTCAGGATGGTGTTGGCGTCGTGACGGGCGCTCTGGCGAGCCGCGATGCGGCGTACGTCGCCGTGATCGACCAGCTGTCCGAGAGTGATGCCGTCGAGAAAGCCGCGGATCTGGTCGGAAAGTTCGCACCACAGATGGTGGGTCAGGCAGGTGTCGCCCTGCTGGCAGTCCGACAGCCCCTGGCAGCGCGTGGCGTCGACCGATTCGTCGACGGCGTCGATGACTCGCGACACCGAGATTTCCGCAGCGGGGACCGCCAGCAGGTAGCCGCCGCCGGGGCCACGCACGCTGTTGACCAGTCCGGCACGCCGCAGGCGCGCGAAGAGCTGCTCCAGATAGGGCAGGGAGATCTCCTGGCGCCGCGCGATATCGGCCAGCGAGATGGCGCCCTTGTCTGCGTTCAGGGCCAGGTCGAGCATGGCGGTGACGGCGTAGCGTCCCTTGGTAGTCAAACGCATGGCAGGCTCTTCAGACGCATCGGGTAGCGTACCTCGGCCCTCGGTCGGGCGGGGCGAAACGGCCCGCCGCCAGCGGCGAGCAAGGATGAAAGGCCATTATGGTAAAGCCCGACTGCCAAGGTCAACCATTGCCGCGAGGGGGCTCGCCGTTGCCTTGATCTCCATCATGCTCGGTTCTGGAACCGGCGGTGGGGCCGCAGCAGGCGTCGACATCGGAAAGGATATCGGCGAAGTCCTCGTCGCGCAGCTCCGGCAGCTTGCCCTCGCGGTAGCTGGCGTCGAGCTTGCGCAGGGTGCTGCACATGCGCTCGATGCGTTCGTCCACGGCATGCATGTGGTCGAGCATGGCCTGGATCGAGCGCGCCACCGGGTCGGGCATGTCTTCGCTCACGCCGTAGGCGTCGAAGCCGAACTTGCGGCGCATCGCTTCGCGGCGCTCCGGGTCGACCTCCAGCACCTCGGCGGCATCCGGATCGGCTCGCTTGACGATCTTGCCGGGGATGCCCACCACCGTGGCGCCGGCCGGTACCTCCTTTGTCACCACCGCGTTGGAGCCGATCTTGGCGCCGGTACCGACGGTGAAGGGGCCGAGGATCTTGGCGCCGGCGCCGACGATGACGCCGTCTTCGAGCGTCGGATGGCGCTTGCCCTTGTTCCAGCTGGTGCCGCCCAGGGTGACGCCCTGGTAGAGAGTGACGTCGTCGCCCACCTCGGCGGTCTCGCCGATCACCACGCCCATGCCGTGGTCGATGAAGAAGCGCCGGCCGATCTTCGCCCCGGGATGGATCTCGATGCCGGTGAGCCAGCGCGAGAAGGTCGACAGGGTGCGGGCCAGCCACTTGAGGCGCTTGTGCCACAGCCAATGGGCCAGGCGGTGCAGCAGCAGCGCATGCAGTCCCGGATAGTTGGTGAGCACTTCCAGGAAGTTGCGTGCCGCCGGATCGCGGTCAAAAACGCTGTTGATGTCCTCGCGCAGTCGTTGAAACATGCAGCGGTCCTTGGTGACGGTGAGGCGGCCTGGCGGCGGGAATCGGTAACAGACTCATCATATGGGGGCGCGCCGGGCAGCGTTCAAGGATTTTTCGGTGCGGCCCGGATGCGTCGCTACGCTTTGCCGTCGCCGTCTTGGTCGGCCCGGGGTGTAGCGACTGCCTGGTCGGCACTCGGGCGCCCGGCGGCACACTTCTCGGTGGCCGTGAGCATACCGCGCAGGATGTTCAGCTCCATGCGCTCGGGGCGTGCGCGCAGGGTGAAGCGCCGCAGCCTGGCCATCAGTTGGCGCGGCAACGCCGGGTCGTGAAAGCCGATGGCGATCAGGGTGCGTTCCAGGTGAGCGAAATAGTGCTCCAGTTCCTCATGGCTGGCCAGCGGCTGGTGCGGCTCCTCTTCCTGCTCCGCCTCGGCTCCAGCGGCGGCGAGCCAGGCCAGGCGGCACTCGTAGGCCAGTACCTGCACGGCGGCAGCCAGGTTGAGCGAACTGAAGTCCGGGTTGGTGGGGATGTGCACGTGGGCGTGGCAGCGCTGCAGCTCGGCGTTGGAGAGCCCGCTGTCCTCGCGGCCGAACACCAGCGCCACCCGCGACTCGGGGCCGGCGAGTTCGGTCGGCAGCCGCTCGCCCAGCGCGCGCGGGGTGATCATCGGCCACGGCAGGGTGCGCGAGCGGGCGCTGGCTCCCACCGCCAGGGTGCAGTCGGCGACGGCTTCCTCCAGGGTCTCGACCACCCGGGCGGCGTGCACGATATGGTCGGCCCCCGAGGCGCGCGAGATGCTCTCGCTGGTCAGCGGCTCGCAGCGCGGTGAGACAAGGGCCAGGTCGCCAAGCCCCATGTTGTGCATGGCGCGCGCGGTGGCGCCGATATTGCCGGGATGACTGGTGCCGATCAGCACGATACGAATGCGCTCGAGCATGCGGGGCTGCCTTTGCCGTATGAAAGAAAGCGAGCCGCCGAGTTTACCACGCCTGCCGGTGGCAATGGCGCGTGGCGGGCGATTCTGCTAGGATGCGCGCCACGCGTTCGGCCGTGCAGCTCCCTTCGACCCGAAGGCCACGTTCGAACTAGCCTGTTCTTTAACATCACCGACGCTCCAAGGCCCGATCATGCATCCGATGGTCCAATTCGCCCTGCGTGCCACGCGCAGCGCCGCCGAACAGTTCTTGCGCATTCGTGAGCGCATCGAGAACGCTCACGAGGAACACAATCTCGAGCGCCTGCTCGAGGACACTGCCCGCAACGCCGAGACGCTGATCGTGCGTCAGCTCAACCGCGGCTACCCCCAGCACGGGGTCGTGGGCCGCTTCACGCCTCACCGTGCCGGTGAAGGCGAAGGGCGGGACATCGAATGGCGCATCGAGCCCTTCCATGGCTATTCCAGCCTGGGCGTGGCCGGCAGCGGCTTTGCCCTGTCGGTGGTGTGCCTGGACAAGGGCCGCCCGGAGCATGCGGTGGTGATCTGCCCCTACAGCGACGACGAGTACCTGACCAGTCGCGGTCGCGGCGCCCAGCACAACGGCAAGCGCATTCGCGTGCCCAAGGCCAGCGCCATCCTCGGCACACGCATCGCCATGAGCCTGCCCGAAAGCTGGCAGCGCGCACGGCACCTGCCCACCTATCTGACCCTGATTCAGCAGCTCGGCCCCCAGGTCGAGGCGCACTTGGCCACCGGCAGCGGCCTGCTCGACATGGCCGAGCTGGCTGCCGGCCGTGTCGACGCCGCCTTCGTGCTCGGCCTGGAGGAGCAGGACCGCCTGGTCGGCACCCTGCTGCTCAAGGAGGCCGGTGCGCTGATGGGCACTCCTGACGGCCAGCCCAGCGTCGAGGCGGAAGGCCAGCTGATGGCCGCCGGTCCGCGCCTGTACAAGGCCCTGGTGCAGCAGCTCAAGCCGCATTTCTGAGCGGCGACACAACCCGAAACGAAACCGCCCCCGCGGCACTGCTGCGGGGGCGGTTTGCGTTACAGATCAAATGCTTTCCTAGGGAAGCTGCTCCTCTTCCTCGTGCTCCTCCTTCTTCGGCGGAATCAGGTCCTTGCGCTCCAGCTTCACGGCGAGCAGCAGGGCGGCCGCCACGTAGATGGAGGAGAAGGTACCCACGACCACGCCGAGGATCAGGGCGATGGAGAAGTGGTGGATCATGTCGCCGCCCAGCAGCAGCAGCGCCATCAGCACCAGCAAGGTGGTACCAGACGTCGCCAGCGTGCGTGACAGGGTAAGGTTGATCGCTTCGTTGAAGATCGCCGGCATGTCGTCGATGCGCGAGGTGCGGATCGTCTCGCGGATGCGGTCGTAGACGACGATGGTGTCGTTGAGCGAGTAGCCGATCACCGCCAGCAGTGCCGCCAGCACGGTGAGATCGAAGTCGAGCTGGAACAGCGAGAAGATGCCGACCACGATCAGTACGTCGTGGAACAGCGCTAGCACGGCGCCGATGGCGAACTTGTACTGGAAGCGGAAGGCCACATAGAGCATCACCACGCCCAGGGCCACCAGCAGTCCCAGACCGCTCTGGTCGCGCAGCTGCTCGCCGACCTGAGCACCGACGAACTCGGCGCGTACTAGCTCGACGGTATCGCCATCGGCGCGCAGCAGGGCGACGACCTGGTCGCCGACATCGGGCTCGAAGGCCTGCTGCAGACGGATCAGCACCTCGGTGGAGGCGCCGAAGGTCTGCACCGAGACATCGCGGAAGCCGGCCTGTTCGAGCACCTGGCGAATGGCATCCAGCGACGGGGCCACGGTATAGCGGACTTCTACCAGGGTGCCGCCGGTGAAGTCCAACCCCAGGTTGAGCTGCTGGAACAGCAGCGAGACGATCGACGCCACGAGCAGCAGGGCCGAGATCGCGAAGGCGATACGGCGCTTGCCCATGAAGTCGAACTGTCGATTGACGAGGGTTTTCATAACCACCTCAAGTTGGTGAGCCTTAGATCCAGAGCTTCTTGACCGGTTTGCCGCCGTAGGTGAGGTTCACCATGGCTCGGGTCACCAGCAGAGCGGTGAACAGCGAGGTGATGATCCCCAGCGACAGGGTCACGGCGAAGCCCCTGACCGGGCCGGTGCCGATCGAGAACAGAATGACCGCCACCAGCAGGGTGGTGATGTTGGCGTCGACGATCGAGCTGAAGGCGCGTTCGTAGCCGGCATGAATGGCCTGCTGTATCGACAGTCCGTTGCGCAGCTCTTCGCGTATTCGCTCGAATATCAGTACGTTGGCGTCCACTGCCATGCCCAGCGTCAGCACGATACCGGCAATGCCCGGCAGCGTCAGGGTGGCGCCGAGCAGTGACATGGCAGCGATCAGCAGGGTCAGGTTCAGCGCCAGCGCCACGTTGGCGAAGACGCCGAACACCTTGTAGCGGATCAGCATGAACAGCACGACCAGTACCAGGCCGATCTGCACCGACATCACCCCGCGGGCGATGTTCTCCGCCCCCAGGCTCGGACCGATGGTACGCTCCTGGACGAAGTAGATCGGTGCCGCCAGCGAGCCGGAGCGCAGCAGCAGAGCCAGCTCGGCCGCCTCGGTGGGCGAGTCGAGCCCGGTGATGCGGAAGCTGTTGCCCAGTGCGCTCTGGATGGTAGCCAGGCTGATCAGGCCGCGCTCGGTATAGGGCTCGCGCACGGTGACCTCTTCGCCATCCTCCATCACCACCCGGTCACGGGTCTTGTGCTCGATGAACAGCACCGCCATGTTGCGCCCGATGTTGGTGCGGGTGGCGCGATTCATCAGCGTGCCGCCGGTGCCGTCGAGGTTGATGTTGACCTGGGGGCGACCGTTCTCGTCGAAACTACGGTTGGCACTGGAGACGCTGTCGCCGGTGATGATCACGTCACGCATCAGGTCGGCGGTGCGGTTCGGGTTGTTGCGGAAGGCGAAGGTCTCGGTCTCGGCGTCCGGCGTGTCCGGGCGCGCCTCGAGGCGGAACTCCAGGTTGGCGGTGGCGCCCACCACGCGCTTGGCGGCTACGGTGTCCTGCACGCCGGGCAGCTCGACCACGATCCGGTCCGGGCCCTGGCGCTGTACCAGCGGCTCCGCCACACCCAGCTCGTCCACCCGGTTGCGCAGGGTGGTGAGGTTCTGGTTGATGGCATAGTCCTGGATCTCGTTCACCGCCTGATCGGTCAGCGTCATTACCAGCAGCGAAGCGCGGCCGTCCTGCTCGCTGGCGAAGTCGAAATCGCGGAACTCGCGGCTGATCAGCCGGCGTGCCGTATCGCGGTCTTCGTCGTTGGTGAAGGTGATGGTCAGCGTGCGGCCGTCGATGTCGGTGCCGCGGTAGCGGATACGTTCGCTGCGCAGCTGCTCGCGCATGGCGCTGGCGTTGACCTCGAGGCGCTGGGTCACGGCGGCGTCCATGTCGACCTCGAGCAGGAAGTGCACACCGCCGCGCAGGTCGAGGCCGAGGGTCATGGGCGAAGCGGCAAGGTTCTGCAGCCAGCCGGGGGTGGATTCGGCCAGATTCAGCGCCACCACGAAGTCGTCGCCGAGCTGATCGGTCAACAGGTCGCGCGTGCGCAGCTGGTGGTCGGCATCGTCGAGGCGGATCAGCACGCTGGTGTCGTCGCGCTCCACGGCCTTGATGCCGATGCCGGCATCGCGAAGGGTCTGCTGGACGCGCTCGAGCTGTGCCTCATCCAGGGTGGTGTCGCCCTGAACGCTGCTGATCTGCACGGCCGGATCTTCGGGGTACAGATTGGGCAGCGAGTAGACGACGCCGCCAATGAGCACGATGAGTATCAGCAGATACTTCCACAAGGGATAACGGTTGAGCATGGGAGCCCTGCCTAGGTTGCGTATAGAAGGCTACGGGACGGCAGCGCGGCCGCATGTCCGCTTCCGGTCGAGAAGGGAACACCCGGCCGCCAGGCGACCCCCGCCGTTACCCGGCTCGGGAAGAGCCAACGGCAAGGGCGAGGAGCGTCGACGTCAGATGGACTTGATGGTGCCCTTGGGCAGCACGTTGGCCACGGCATTTTTCTGTACGTTGACTTCGGTGTTCTCGGCCACTTCCAGGGTGATGAACTCGTCGCTCACCTTGGTGATGCGCCCTACCAGGCCGCCGCCGATCACTACCTCGTCGCCCTTGGACAGGCCGCCGACCAGCTCGCGATGCTGCTTGGCCCGCTTGGCCTGGGGGCGCCACAGCAGGAAGTAGAAGATCAGCACGAAACCGACCAGCATGATGATCTGGGCCATGCCGCCGCCTGCGGCACCGGCGTCCTGAGCCATGGCCGGAGAGATGAAGAAGTCCAGCATGAGAAGCGTATCTCCTGAGGTAAGTTAAGTCGCGAGTGAGCGTGTTGCCGTCGGCCGGTGGCCCGTCGAGCTGGCGCCACCGGCCGGTCGTTCAATCCGGTGCGTCAGGTACCGGCAGCCCCCGCTGCGCATAGTAGCCTGCCACGAAGTCAGCCAATGTACCCGCTTCGATGGCACCGCGCAAACCGGCCATCAGGCGCTGATAATAGCGCAAGTTGTGGATGGTATTGAGCATCGAGCCGAGCATTTCGCCGCAGCGGTCCAGGTGGTGCAGGTAGCTGCGGGAGAAGTTCTGGCAGGTATAGCAGTCGCAGTCATCTTCCAGCGGGCGAGTGTCGTGGCGGTGCTTGGCGTTGCGGATCTTGATCGTACCGGCGGCGGTGAACAGGTGGCCGTTGCGTGCGTTGCGGGTAGGCATCACGCAGTCGAACATGTCGACCCCTCGGCGTACGCCCTCCACCAGGTCCTCTGGCTTGCCCACGCCCATCAGGTAGCGCGGATACTCCTCTGGCATCCACTCGGGCAAATAGTTCAGCACCCCGATCATCTCTTCCTTGGGCTCGCCCACGGAGAGCCCGCCGATGGCCAGGCCGTCGAAGCCGATCTCCATCAACCCCTCCAACGAACGCCGGCGCAGCTCCGGGTACATGCCGCCCTGGATGATGCCGAACAGCGCCGAGGGCGAGCTGCCATGGGCATCGCGTGAGCGCCTGGCCCAGCGCAGCGAGCGCTCCATGGAAACCTCGGCTTCCTTCTCGGTGGCCGGGTAGGGGGTGCACTCGTCGAAGATCATCACCACGTCGGAGCCCAGCGAACGCTGCACCGCCATCGACTCCTCAGGGCCCATGAACACCTTGGCGCCATCCACCGGCGAGCGGAAGTGAACGCCCTCCTCGGTGATCTTGCGCATCTCACCCAGCGAGAAGACCTGGAAGCCGCCGGAGTCGGTGAGAATCGGTTTGTGCCACTGGGCGAAGTCGTGCAGGTCGCCGTGGGCCTCGATCACCTCGGTGCCCGGGCGCAGCCACAGGTGAAAGGTGTTGCCGAGGATGATCTCGGCGCCGATCTCTTCGACCGATTTGGGCGTCATGCCCTTGACCGTGCCGTAGGTGCCCACCGGCATGAAGGCCGGCGTCTCCACGGTGCCGCGGGGGAAGGTGAGGCGCCCGCGACGTGCCCGGCCGTCGCTGGCCAGCCGCTCGAAGGACATGAAGCATTCGTTGCGCATGGAGTTCTCTTCTCTACTGCAAGGCGCCGAAACCGTGGACGCCCTGCGGATCAGCCATTCTTTGGGTTCGGAACGATTCGGCTCAGGAGCGCTTGCGGCTCAACAGCATGGCGTCGCCATAGCTGAAGAAGGCATAGCGCTCGGCCACGGCTTCGCGATAGGCCGCCATGATCGTCTCGTAGCCGGCGAACGAGGAGACCAGCATCAGCAGGGTCGACTCGGGCAGGTGGAAGTTGGTGATCAGGTTGTCCACGCAGCGCCACTCGTAGCCGGGATAGATATAGATGTCGGTCTCGCCGCTGTAGGGGGCGATGGCGCCATCGGCGCTCTTGGCGCAGGCGCTCTCCAGGCAACGCACGCTGGTGGTGCCCACCGCGATCACCCGGCGTCCGGCGGCCTGGGCGGCGCGTACCTTGGCGCAGGCCGCTTCGTTCACCTCGATCCACTCGCTGTGCATCTTGTGCTCGCGGATGTCGTCGGCGCGCACCGGCTGGAAGGTTCCGGCGCCTACGTGCAGGGTGACGAAGGCACTTTCGACTCCCTTCGCCGCCAGGCGTTCCAGCAGCGGTTCGTCGAAGTGCAGCCCGGCGGTGGGGGCGGCCACGGCGCCGTCGCGACGGGCGTAGACGGTCTGGTAGCGGTCGCGGTCGGCGAGCTCGTCGGCGCGGTCGATGTAGGGCGGCAGCGGCATGTGGCCGTGGCGCTCCAGCAGTTCGATCAGCCGCCTCTCACCGAGAAAGCGCAGTTCGAACAGCGCCTCGCGGCGGCCCTCGACCACGGCGCGCACGTCGCCCTCGAAGATCAGCTCGGTGCCGGGCTTGGGCGACTTGCTGGAACGGATGTGGGCCAGCCCGCGGTGGGCGTCGAGCGGTCGCTCGAGCAGCATCTCCACCTTGCCGCCGCTGGCCTTGTGGCCGTGCAGCCGCGCCGGGATCACGCGGGTGTCGTTGAACACCAGCAGGTCGCCGGGCTCGAGCAGCTCGAGCAGGTCGGTAAAGCGGCGGTGGGCCAGCTCGCCGCTCTCGCCGTCCACGCACAGCAGACGACAGTCGCTGCGCCGCTCGGAGGGGTAGCGGGCGATCAGCTCCTCGGGGAGCTCGTAATGGAAGTCGGCGCGCTGCATGCAGGGGTCCGCAATAAGGTCGAAACGAGCGGCTGCCGGGCAGCCGCAAACAGCCGGCAGGATACCGAAAAACGGCCTTCGCGTCAGGCCCGCCGATTGACCTGCCGCACCGGCCACGTATAATGCTCGGCGCTGCCGGCGTGGCGGAATTGGTAGACGCAGCGGATTCAAAATCCGCCGGGTGCAAGCCCTTGTCGGTTCGAGTCCGACCGCCGGTACCATCGAAAAATAGTCATTGAAACAGTCGCTTATGGGCGGCTGTTTTGCGTTTTGGGCTTCCGAAGCTTGGGCACGTCTCCTCGAACTTTCTTTTTGTAGCTTTTAAGCTACAATGCTCCTGATGATGGAGCTCACCCATTATCTCACTGCCGACGGCTACGATCCCTTCCAAGCTTGCTGGATGCTACCAAGGCCAAGGATCGTCAGGCTGCCATGCGCGTGCTGACCCGCCTTAACCGCTTGGCTGCCGGCAATGCCGGGGACACCAAGGCCGTTGGCGATGGAGTGCTTGAGCTGCGAATCGACTATGGCGCTGGTTACCGCGTGTATTACGCCAAGGTAGGCAAGCGACTGGTGGTGCTGTTGATCGGTGGTACCAAGAAACGCCAACAGGCCGATATCGAGCAGGCCAAGACATTTCTGGCGGATCACCGAAGGAGGACCCAAAGATGAGAAGCCACGACGAGGCGGTGGTCGAAATGTTGCGCAACGATCCAGAAATGGTCGTTGAGTATCTGCGTACCGCTTTTGACGAGCTGGATGAAGAGGGCGGGGAGTCTGCCTTCCTGATGGCGCTGCGCCACGTGGTGGAAGCCCAGGGCGGTATGGCTGTCGTTGCCGAGCGGGCCAAGGTCTCGCGTGAAAGCCTCTATCGGGCGCTGTCGCCAAAGGGAAACCCTACCCTGCGTACCATGACGGCCGTCATCAAGGCGACAGGCATTCACTTTCACGACCTGACGCATCCTGCCACTTGAGGTCGTGAGCCAGGTGCGCGTCAACGCCCCGCGGCAGGGCTGATTGAGCGACGCATCATGCCGCCGCTGGGCGTCGCTATTTGCACTTTCCTTGATGTACCTCCCTATCCGCTGCATGCTGAAGCCTATACTCGGAGCTGAGGACTGTGGAATGGGTGTGAAGACATTTGCCTGGGTGCTGGTGGCGCTCGGGCTGGCAATGGCGCTTTACGGCTGGCAGGCGTGGAATCCGGCGGCGTTCGTGGGCATGGCGCTGGCCGCGGTGGGTATCGTGGTGCTGGCCACCTCGGGGCGTCGACCGGGCGGCTGATCCCTCACGCAGCTCTCGCTCGGGCCTGACTTTCATCGGGCTTGGGCTTACCATAGTTAGAGTCACAGTCCTTCTCCCGTCGGGGCGAAGGGCTGTTTTCGTTGCATGGCCGGCAGCCATCAATCCCATAAGCGGCGCTGCCGGTGCCAAGGAGGTTGTATGTCATCTCGTCCCCCCATCATCATCAACCGCCTGGACGCAGAGCGGCTGCAGCGCCTGATCGACCAGGCCGACGACAAGGATCGCTTCGTGGCCGACTGCCTCGAAGAGGAGCTCGAGCGCGGCGAGGTGATCGACCCGGAAGACATTCCGGAGGATGTCGTCAGCATGAACAGCCAGGTGCAGTTCACCGATCTGACACGTAACCGTCAGATGATACGCACGCTGGTCTATCCCCATGCGCTGGCCACGACCGAAGACGGCATCTCGGTGATGGCACCCATCGGGGCCGGGCTCATCGGCTTGCGTATCGGCGACGAGATCGACTGGCCGCTGCCCGGCGGCGGCGAGGCGCGCCTGCGCATCGACGCGATCCTGTGGCAGCCCGAGCGCGAGGGGCAGTTCCACCGTTGAGGTGGCATCAGCGTCGCTATCGTATAGTCACAGAGGAGCAGGGCAGTGCCGCTTTCCTTATGGATGTCGCTGGTGGCCGTGTGCGCCATGGGGGCGATGTCGCCGGGGCCGAGCCTGGCGCTGGTGCTGCGCCACACCCTCGGCGGTGGGCGCGCGCCGGGGATCGTGGCGGCGCTGTCCCATGCCCTGGGGGTGGGCTTCTATGCGTTGCTCACGGTGCTGGGGCTGGGCGCGCTGATCGTGCGCTTCCCCACCCTGTTCCAGGCGATCACCTGGGCCGGTGCGGCCTATCTGGCCTGGCTCGGCATCAAGGCGCTGCGCGCCGGCAGGGCTGCGGCGCTCGAGGCCGCCGGGGTGGCGACCACCCGCCGCCAGGCGGCGCGCGAGGGCATGCTGGTCGCGCTGGGCAATCCCAAGTTGATCCTGTTCTTCGTTGCCCTGCTCAGTCAGTTCGTCACGCCGGACATGTCCGTGACCGCCAAGGCGGTCATCGTGCTCACGGCGATGGTCATCGACGGCGGCTGGTACGTGCTGGTGGCGGTTTCGTTGACGCATTCACGCGTGCTGCCCTGGCTGCAGGCACGAGCGCACTGGATCCACCGTATCACCGGCGTCATGCTGCTGGCGCTCGCGCTGCGAGTGGTGGCGGGCCCCCTTGGCTGAGCGGTGCGCTGGGTTGAGTTGAGTGGACGCGTTGAGAAGTGAACCGGCTGTGCATCAGGGATGATGGTAGTCTCAGAATAATTCGAGAACGAGTCCCCCTGATGAACGTTTTCTCCGAGGTGGAAGAAGAGCGGGCGCTGGTCATGGTGCTCGACGAGGACCCGGATGTGGTGGCGGTCCTCTCCCTCCAACTGCATGTCCTGGGCCTCGAGAGTCGCTGCTATCGACGCGCCGATGCGCTGCTCGCCGAGCTCGACGAGTGTGCCCCGCAACTGGTGATCATGGGGCTCGAATTCGGCGACCCGGACGGCATCGAGCTGCTGCGCCTGCTGGCCCGTCAGCGCTTCGCCGGCTGGGTGCTGCTGCTGGGCGGTGTCGAACGAAAGATCTCGCGCATCGCCGAACGGGTCGGTCAGACCCTAGGGTTGCAGATGCTCGGTTCACTGGACAAGCCGATGCGCCTGACCGAGCTCAGGCAGCGTCTGGATCGGCTGCGTCCCGGCTGCAAGCCGGCCATCGTGCCCGAGGACAGCCCCTTCTTTTCCGCCAATGAACTGGAGTCGGCGCTGCAGCGCCACGAGCTCACCGTGCACTACCAGCCGCAGTTCGAGCTGGCGACCGGGCGCCTTAGCGGGGTCGAGGCGCTGGTACGCTGGGCGCATCCGCAAATCGGCCTGATCGGCCCGGCCAGCTTTCTGCCCATGCTCACGGCCGGCCAGAGCCGCCGGCTCACCTGTCACGTGCTCGAGCAGGCGCTGCTCGACGCCCGGCGCTGGCGCGAGCAAGGGGTGATTCTGTCGATCTCGGTCAACGTCACTGCCGACGATCTGATGGAGGCCCAACTGCCGGCGCTGACGCGCCAGCTGACCCCGGACGATTCGCCGCTGGTGGTGCTCGAGATCACCGAGACGGCGGCCATGGACGATGAGCTGCTGGGCTCGGAGATTGCGGCTCGACTGCACCTCAGCGGCATGGAGGTGGCGGTGGACGATTTCGGTGTCGGCTTCTCGTCGCTTTTGCGTCTGCAGATGCTGCCGATCAGCGAGCTGAAGATCGACCGCAGTTTCGTGCGGCACGTGCAGCAGGACGTGCAGGATGCCGCCATCGTCGAGGCCATTGCCCTGCTCGGTCGGCGCCTCGGTATCCGCGTGGTGGCCGAAGGGGTCGAGGAGCTCGATTGCCTGCCGACCCTGGCACGCTTCGGCTGCACCCATGTGCAGGGCTTCGGGCTGTCACGCCCGGTACCGGCCGAGGAGATTCCGCTGCTGGCATCCGATCAGTCGCCGATTCGCGCCAGAATCTCCGCCAGCGGCGAACCGGCCGGCAGCACGCCATAGGCCGGGCTGGCTTCCACGCCGAGGCGCGAGCGACAGAAGGTCTCGGCCACCTCGGCCGGTGCATGGCGTAGCAGCAGCGCGCCCTGCAGGCTCTGTGCCAGACGCTGGGTCAGCCAGCGGGCGCGGGGCTCCAGCGTCTCGGCGGGCAGCGCCAGGTCGTGTTCCAGGCCGGCCAAGGCCAGATCGAGATCCTGTTGCAGGCCCTGGGCGGCGCGCAGCTCGTCACGCAGGGCGGCGATCGATTCGGGGTGTCGCGCCAGTACCCGCAGCAGATCCAGACAGATCACGTTGCCCGAGCCTTCCCAGATCGAGTTGACCGGCGCTTCCCGATAGAGCCTGGCCAGCGGCGCCTCTTCGACATAGCCGATGCCGCCCAGGCACTCCATGGCCTCGGCCATGAAGCCGGGCCCGCGCTTGTTGTGCCAGTACTTGGCCAGGGTGGGCAGCACTCGGGCCAGGGCCGTTTCGTGTGCCTCGCCGCGAGCGTCGCCGTCGAAGGCGCGCGCGGCGCGCATGACCAGTGCCACACCGGCTTCTACCTCCAGCGCCAGATCGGCGATGACCGCCTGCATCAGCGGCTGCTCCGCCAGCAGGCGACCGAAGGCGTGGCGACCGCGTACGTGGCGCCACGCCTCGACCAAGGCCTGGCGCATCATGCCGACCGGGGCGGTGGCGGCATCGAGTCGGGTCTGTTGCACCATGTCGATAATGGTGGCCACTCCACGGCCGGGCTCGCCGACCAGGCTTGCCCAGGCGCTGCGATACTCGATCTCGGCAGAGGCGTTGGCGCGGTTGCCGCACTTCTCCTTCAGGCGCTGGAGCTCGATGGCGTTGCGCTCGCCGTCCGGCGTGAAGCGCGGCGCCAGGAAGCAGGTCAGTCCCGCGTCGGTCTGGGCCAGGGTGAGGAAGGCGTCGGACATCGGCGCACTGCAGAACCACTTGTGACCGGTGAGCCGCCAGCCTTCGCCGTCGCGCTCAGCGCGGGTGGTGTTGCGGCGCACGTCGCTGCCGCCCTGTTTCTCGGTCATGGCCATGCCGAAGGTGAGCCCGCGCTTTTGCTCGGCAGGAAGCGGGCGCGGGTCGTAGGCGTTGGCCAGCAGCCCCGGCGCCCATGCCGCTTCGATGTCGGGGCTGCGGCGCAGCACCGGCATGGCGGCGTGGGTCATGGTCACCGGGCAGCAGAAGCCGGGCTCGGCCTGGGTCAGCAGGTAGAGCGCGGCGATATGGGCCTGATGGCCGCCGCGGCCTTCCTCCTGCCAGGCCACGGCGTGCCAGCCGTTGTCGATGGCCAGGTGCATCAGTTCGTGGTAGGCGGGGTGATAGCGCACCTCGTCCAGCCGTCGGCCGTGGCGGTCGAACAGAGCCAGTTCCGGTGGGTGGCGGTTGGCCTGTTCGCCCAACGCCTGTACGTGGAGGCTGCCCGCTTCGCGCCCCAGCGATGCCAGGCGCTGGCGGACCCAGGCGGGGGCTTCGCGCTCCAGCGCTTCACGCAGTGGCAGGTCGCCGGCGAACAGGTCGCTGTCGCCGGGCGTGTCGGGTTGGTTGACCACCTCATGGGTGGTCAGTCGGCTGCGAGGGGCGTTGTCGCGCATGCAGGTTCTCCTTGGGCGCCGTCGTGCCTCGTGCTTGCAGCATGGTCAGTCGTTCCGGGTCGGTCAACGCGCAGCGGGCGTGACCTGGTTGCCGCTTACCGGTAGGCTTGGAGCCGGCGTGCGAATGACGCTTCTCTGGGCAAACCCCAGCGAAAGGTTGCCGCGATGCGCTGAGAGGTGCTACGTGTAAAACGTGGCGTGGGATAGGTGACAGCGAGGCAGGCAGACATGGCCATCCACGAACACGAGTGCCGTACCTTCCGCGGCGAGCCCTTCAACCTGCGTGCCCTGCAAGGGCAGGTGCTGCTGATCGTGAACGTGGCCAGTCGCTGCGGTTACACGCCTCAGCTCGGCGAGCTGGAGCGCCTCTATCGCAGTCACCGCGACCGTGGCTTTACCGTACTGGCCTTTCCCTGCAATCAGTTCGCGCGTCAGTCGCCGGAAACGGCCCTGGACTTCTGCGCCTTCAGTTCCAGCCAGTATGGGGTGACCTTTCCGGTCATGGAGAAGGTCAAGGTCAACGGGCGCGGCGCTCATCCCCTGTTCGTCGAGCTCAAGCGCCAGGCGCCCGGGGTGATGGGTACCGGCATGGTCAAGTGGAACTTCACCAAGTTCCTGGTGGCGCGGGACGGCAGGGTGTTGCAGCGCTTCTCGCCCCGCGAGAGCGGGCCGGAGCTCGAACGCGCGCTGGAGCAGGCGCTGGATGAGGACTTCCGCCTCTAACTCATGTGCCTCTACTTCAGGAGTGCGGTGCTTCGCCGCGTTCCATCATCACCCGGGCGATCAGCTCGTTCCAGCGATGGCGGGTCATCATGGTGGTCAGCCCCGAGAACAGCGCCCAGCTCTTGCGTCGCCACCCCTTGAGCTTGAGGTTGTGGGCCACCAGCTGTTGCATCAACTGGTAGTCGTCGAAATCGCGCCAGCGCCCGGCGATCGACATCTGATTGCGCGACATCACCGGCGCCAGTTCCAGGCGAAAGATCCACTCCAGTTCGTGCAGCGTCAGCTCGTGGCGCTCTATCACCGCCACCATACGGGCGAACTCGCGTTCGCTGGGCTCGCGGTCCAGCCACAGTGGAGCCAGCGCCAGCCATAGCTCGCCGCGCTCATCCACCAGTGCTTGTGCATTCATGTCCACCTCCTGCCATGTCATGGCACCGGGTTGCATCGTGCCCCAGGACTCCGCGGCGCTCAAGTGCGGACAGACGCATGCGTGGCCGCTAGAATGTCGCCACTGCCCATTCGTATCGTCAAGGCGCTCGAAGCGGCGCTGCAACACCAACAACGAGGTCTGTCGTGATCATCAAACCCAAGGTTCGCGGTTTCATCTGTACCACCACCCATCCGGTCGGCTGCGAGAAGAACGTGCTCGAGCAGATCGAGGCCACTCGTGCGCGTCAATTCGACAAGGCCAACGGGCCGAAGAAGGTACTGGTGGTAGGGGCCTCCAGCGGCTATGGCCTGGCGGCGCGCATCACCGCGGCATTCGGCTACGGTGCCGACACCCTGGGGGTTTTCTTCGAGAAGCCCGGCAGCGAGAAGAAGCCCGGCACCGCCGGCTGGTACAACGCCGCCGCCTTCGACAAGTTCGCCAAGGCCGAAGGGCTCTACAGCAAGTCGATCAATGGCGATGCCTTCTCCCACGAGGCGCGCGAGAAGGCCATCGAGCTGATCAAGCAGGACCTGGGCCAGATCGATCTGGTGGTCTACTCGCTGGCCTCGCCGGTGCGCAAGCTGCCCGACAGCGGTGAGCTGAAGCGCTCCAGCCTCAAGCCGATCGGCGAGACCTACCGCGCCACCGCCATCGACACCAACAAGGACACCATCATCGAGGCCGAGGTCGAGCCCGCCACCGAGCAGGAGATCGAGGATACCAAGGCGGTGATGGGCGGCGAGGATTGGGAGCTGTGGATCGACGCGCTGGACAAGGCTGGCGTGCTGGCCCCCGGTGCGCGCAGCGTGGCGTTCAGCTATATCGGCACCGAGATTACCTGGCCGATCTACTGGCACGGCGCCCTGGGCAAGGCCAAGGAGGATCTCGACCGTGCCGCCGGTGAGATCGACGCCAGGCTCAAGGCCAGTGGCGGCGGTGCCAACGTGGCGGTGCTCAAGTCGGTGGTGACCCAGGCCAGCGCGGCGATTCCGGTCATGCCGCTCTACATCGCCATGGTCTACAAGGTGATGAAGGAGAAGGGCCTGCACGAGGGCACCATCGAGCAGCTCAATCGCCTGTTCGGCGAGCGCCTCTATTCATCTCAAGGACAGGCAGGTGAGCTCACCACCGACGAGGCCGGCCGCCTGCGTCTGGACGACTGGGAGCTGCGTGACGACGTGCAGCAGGCGTGCAAGGATCTGTGGCCTCAGGTAACCACCGAGAACCTGTTCCAGATCACCGACTATGCTGGTTACAAGCACGACTTTCTGAAGCTGTTCGGGTTCGAGCGAGATGACGTCGATTACGACGCCGACGTGAACCCGGACGTTCAATTCGATGTCGTCACCTTATAGGCCCGCTGCGAAGGAACGCGATTCAGCGGGCAAAACCAGCATCGAAGGAGGTGCCCATGGACACCCGGGAGAGCAAGACGGCGCAAGAAGAGTACGAGCATCTCAAGGAAGTGCGGATGCCCGAGGACTTCGAACATCTCGAGCCGGATGAGGAGCAACCCGAAGCCAAGCGGCCGGCCAAGGGCTGGCACTGGCTGGTGCTGGGCGTGGCCATTGCTACGGGGCTTTTCCTCGTCTATCGGCTGGTATCGGCGCTCTGGCTCTGACCCGAAGATTGCCGATGTGAACCGAAGGCTACCGTGGCGCTGCCACGGTGGCCTTCGTCAACGTGCGTAAACCGTGCGGTATTGCCAACGCCGCCGATGGAGTACCATTTCTCCTTCGTTTCGGCACACGGCGCTGCGCAATGCCCGACACCCTCACCGCCCCCATCCCCATGAAAGCTGCCCGCTGGGTTGGCGTGCTGACGTTGCCCGGGTTCTCGCTGCTTGCCCAGGCCTGTGCACTGGAGCCACTGGTGGTGGTCAACCAGTTGGCCGGCCAGCGGCTCTATCGTCTGCAGGCTTTTTCCCCGGGCGGTGGTGAGGTTGCCAGCATGGCCGACCTCAGTCAGGCGGCCTGTACTCCCTTCGAGCTCGCCTCGACCGAGCTGGACATGCTGATCGTCTGCGCGCCGAGCCCGCTGCCGGTCATGCATGACAGTGCGTTACCGGGCCAGCTGCGTCTGCTGGGGCGCAGCGGCGTGGTGCTGGTGGGGGTGGGGGGCGGCACCGAGCTGCTGGCGCGCGCCGGCGTGCTGGACGGCTACCGCGCCACGCTGCCCTGGCAGCGCTTCGCCGCCTTCACCCGCGACTATCCCCGCGTGCGGCTGACCCAGCAGCTGTTCGAGATCGACCGCGACCGGCTCACCTGCGGCGGCGGTACGGCCGCGATGGACATGATGATGACCCTGATTGCCACTCATCATGGGCGCGAGCTGGCCGAGCGGGTCTCGGAGCACTTCGTGCTGGAGCGGGTACGCATGGCCGACGAGCCGCAGCAGGTGCCGCTGCGTGCCCGGCTGGGCCATGCGCCGGCGCCGCTGGTGGACGCCGTGATGCTGATGGAGGCCAACATCGAAGAGCCGCTCACCACTCACGAGCTGGCCGAGCATCTGGGCATCTCGCGGCGCCAGCTCGAGCGCCTGTTCAAGAAATACCTGCAGGCGGTGCCCGGCCGCTACTACCTCGATCTGCGCCTGAAGGAGGCGCGGCGCCTGCTGCGCGAGAGCGACCTTCCTGCCGGCGAGATCGCCATGAAGACGGGCTTCTCCTCGCCCGCCCATTTCTCTACTGCCTACCGTAACCATTTCGGGGTTACCCCACGCGAAGAACGCCTTTAGGGAAACACTGCACAAATGCCTGCGCGAGCGAATCGCTGCGTTGCGCGGTGCGCGGAATCCTCACATATACCCCATATGCTCCGGTTCCTGTGCTCCGTGCGCCTTGCGCTTCATCTCGCTCGCCGACTTGTTCAGCGCTTCCCTGAGTCTTTATCTAGAAGTCGGGGTCCCATTGCTGAAAGCCGGCCGGCGCGTCGCTCCTTATACTCGGATGACATCGCTGCGTTGCTATCACTCTTTTTGCAGGAATGGAGACCGAGATGAGCCATACCCCGACCCGTGCCGACTTCGACCAGTACATGGTGCCCAACTACTCCCCTCAGAAGGTCATCCCGGTGCGCGGCGAGGGCAGCCGACTGTGGGACCAGGAAGGGCGCGAGTACATCGATTTTGCCGGCGGCATCGCCGTGAACTCCCTGGGTCACTGCCATCCGGTGCTGGTCAAGGCCCTCACCGAGCAGGGCAACAAGCTTTGGCATCTCTCCAACGTCTACACCAACGAGCCCTCGCTCAAGCTGGCCAAGACCCTGGTGGAGCGCACCTTCGCCGACAAGGCCTACTTCTGCTCCTCCGGCGGCGAGGCCAACGAGGCGGCGCTGAAGCTGGCGCGGCGCTGGGCGCATGACAACTTCGGCGAGCACAAGCATCGCATCGTCTCGTTCTACCAGTCGTTCCACGGCCGCACCTTCTTCACCGTCAGCGTCGGCGGTCAGCCCAAGTACTCCCAGGGCTTCGGTCCGGTGCCGGGCGGCATCGTCCACGGCGAGTTCAACAATCTCGACAGCGTGCGCGACCTGATCAACGACGACACCTGCGCAGTGATGGTCGAGCCGATGCAGGGCGAGGGCGGCATCACGCCGGCCACTCAGGAGTTCCTGCAGGGCCTGCGCGATCTGTGCGATGCCCACGATGCGCTGCTGATCTTCGACGAGGTGCAGACCGGCGTGGGCCGTACCGGCTCGCTCTACGCCTACATGGAGTACGGCATCGAGCCGGACATTCTCACCAGTGCCAAGGCCCTGGGCGGAGGCTTCCCCATCGGCGCCATGCTCACCACCGACCGGGTCGCCCCGGCGCTGGCCATCGGCACCCACGGCTCCACCTACGGCGGCAACGCCCTGGCCTCGGCGGTGGCCCTGGCCGCGGTGGAACACATCGACACGCCGGAAGTGCTCGGCGGCGTCAAGCAGCGTCACGACCTGTTCCGCGAGCATCTCGAGGCGATCAACCGCAAGCATGGGGTGTTCAGGGAGATCCGTGGCATGGGCCTGCTGATCGGCGCCGAGATGACCCCCGAATACAAGGATCGGGCCAAGGACATCCTGCCGCTGGCCATCGAGGAAGGGCTGATGGCGCTGATCGCCGGTCCCAACGTGCTGCGCATGGCGCCATCGCTGGTGATCCCCGAGGCCGACATTGCCGAGGGCATGGCGCGGCTGGAGCGTGCCATCGAGCGGCTGGTGGCGGCCGGGTGAAGGCTGGCCGAGCCATGCGCGACACCGCCAATCGACCAGGAGATCCCGCCATGATGGTCGTACGCCCCGTTCGGCCGGCCGACCTGCCGGCCCTGGAGCGGCTGGCGGGCTTGGCCACGCCGAGCCTGACCAACCTGCCGGCCCATCGCGACCGCCTCGAGGAGCGCATTGCCCGCTCGCGGCAGTCGTTCGGGCGCGAGGTGGACTTTCCCGGCGACGAACACTACACCTTCGTGCTCGAGGATCTCGAGCGCGACGAGGTCGTGGGTACCGCCACCCTGCGCGCCGAAGCCGGTGCGCGGGAGGCCTACTACACCTACCGCCAGGAAACCCTGATCCACGCCTCGCAGCAGCTCAACGTACGCCGCGAGGTGCAGACCCTCTCGCTCTCCCACGAGGTGTCCGAGACCACTCAGCTGTGCGCGCTGTCGCTGGACCCGCGCTATCGCGGCACCAGCGCCGAGAGTCTGCTGCGCCGCTCAAGGCTGATGTTCATCGCCCAGTACCCGGAGCGCTTCGCCGAGGTGCTGGCGATGGCGTTCCCGGGCTATCTCGACGAGCAGGGCGAATCGCCGTTCTGGAACAGCGTGGGGCGCCACTTCTTCGTGCGCGACTATCACGACATCAACTACCTGGCCGGGGTGCGCTCGAAGAGCTTCATCGCCGAGGTGATGCCGCAGTTCCCGCTCTACCTGGCGCTGCTCACGCCCCAGGCGCGGGCCGCCATCGGCCGCGAACATCCCGCTCATGAGGCGGCCATGGCCGAGATGCTGGCCGAGGGCTTCATGCGCTCGCGTCACGTCGATCTGTTCGACGCCGGCCCGGTGATCAAGGGCGAGCGCAATCGCCTGCACACCTTCCGCCATGCCGCCTGGCACCCGGTGCGGGTACGCCCGGCCCATGCGCTGCCCGACGCCGAGCCGGCGATGGTCGCCAACCAGCGCCTGGCAGATTTCCGCTGCGTGGTGGCGCGTTATGCGCTGTCGCCCACCGGGCAACTGATGCTCTCGCCGGAGCACGCCGAGCTGCTCGGCGCGGAGGAGGGGCGGGCAGTGCTGGCCGCACCGCTGACGCTGCCGTCCAACGGCGAAGAGGAAGCGGGCTTCGATGAGGGGGAGCTGTGATGCGTATTCGACCGATTGCCGAGGGCGACCTGGACGAACTGCAGAAGATCGCCCGCGAGACCGGGGTTGGCTTCACCTCGCTGCCCGACAACCGCGAGTTCCTGGCGGCCAAGATCGCCGCTGCGGTGGCCGCCTTCGAGCAGCGTACCCCGGCCGACCGGCGCAACTACTTCTTCGTGCTGGAAGACGAGGAGAGCGGCGAGCTGGCGGGTTGCTGCGCCATCGAGGGTCAGGTGGGACGCGAGGTGCCGTTCTATCACTACCGCCTGGGCACGCTGGCCCACTCCTCGGTGCAGCTCGACCTGCACCGCACCATCGACACTCTGTTCCTCAGCTCCGATCACACCGGCGATGCCGAGGTGGCCTCGCTGTTCCTGCGCCCCGGCTTCCGTGGCAAGGAGCGCGCGCACCAGCGCAACGGCGCGCTGCTGTCGATGGTGCGCTGGCTGTTCATGGCCGAGTTTCGCGACCAGTTTCCCGACAAGGTGCTGGCCGAGATGCGCGGGGTGTTCGACGAGCGTGGCAAGAGTCCGTTCTGGGAGTGTCTGGGTAGCCACTTCTTCCCCCTGGACTTCGACGAGGCCGATCGCCTCACCGGGCTGGGGCAGAAGAGCTTCATCGGCGAGCTGATGCCCAAGTTTCCGATCTACACGCCGTTTCTCTCCGACGAGGCGCGGGCCTGCATCGGCCAGGTGCATCACGACACCCGTCCGGCGCTGGCCATGCTCAAGAAGGAGGGCCTGCGCTGGGAAGGTTACATCGACATCTTCGATGGCGGACCGACGGTGGAGGCCTATATCGACGACGTACGCGCGGTGCGCAAGTCGCACTGCTGTCGGGTGGAGATCCGCAGCGGCAGTGACACGCCGCCGGCCCGACCGCGCTGGCTGGCTGCCAGCACGACCATGGCCGAGTTCCGCGCCGCCTGGGTGGCCTGTGGCCCCGACGAGGAGGGCACCCTCACCCTGAGCGAGACGGAGGCGCAGCGGCTGGGCGTGGCGGCCGGCGACTCCCTGCGCGTCCTGGATACCGAGGAGACATCATGAACGCAAAGCAACAGCTGATGATCGGCGGCCGCTGGCAGCCGGGCGAGGCGATGCAATTCACCAAACGCGATCCGGTCGCCGGCGAGACCCTGTGGCAGGGCGCGGCGGCCAGCGACAGTCAGGTGGCGGCAGCGGTGGAGGCCGCCCGCGGTGCCTTCCCGGGCTGGGCCCGCCTGGGCTTTGCCGAACGCCTGAGCGTGGTGGAACGCTTCCGCGATCTGCTCGAGACCCACCGCGAGGATCTGGCCCATGCGATTGCCGGCGAGACCGGCAAGCCGCTGTGGGAGGCGCGTACCGAAGTGGGCGCCATGATCGGCAAGGTGGCGATCTCGGCGCGCGCCTACCAGGAACGCACCGGCGAGCGCAGCCGCGACCTCGGCGACACCACCGCCGTACTGCGCCATCGCCCCCACGGGGTGATGGCCGTGTTCGGCCCCTACAACTTCCCCGGCCACCTGCCCAACGGGCACATGGTGCCGGCGCTGCTGGCCGGCAACACCGTGGTGTTCAAGCCCAGCGAGCAAACCCCGCTGACCGCCGATCTCACTCTGCAGTGCTGGCAGGAGGCGGGTCTGCCCGCCGGGGTGATCAACCTGGTGCAGGGAGCCGCACCGGTGGGGCAGGCGCTCTCCTCGCACCCGGGGATCGACGGCCTGCTGTTCACCGGCAGCGCCCGGGTCGGCGGCCTGCTCAACCGCCAGTTCGCCGACCAGTTGGAGAAGATCCTGGCCCTGGAGCTCGGCGGCAACAATCCGCTGGTGGTCAAGGACGTGCACGATCAGGACGCCACGGTGCTGACCATCCTGCAGTCCGCCTTCCTCTCCGGCGGCCAGCGCTGCACCTGTGCACGGCGGCTGATCGTGCCCGAGGGGCAGGTCGGCGATCACCTGCTCGACGCCCTGGTCGACGCCATCGCCCGCCTGCGGGTGGCGGGACAGTTCGATGAGCCGGCGCCGTTCTACGGTGGCCTGGTCAGCCAGGAGGCGGCACAGGGGCTGCTCAAGGCCCAGGACGAGTTGGAAACACTGGGTGGCGTGGTGCTGGCGCGCATGGAGTGCCTGGAGGAGGGCACCAGCCTGCTGTCGCCGGCGCTGATCGACGTCACCGGGCTCGAGGTGCCTGACGAGGAGCACTTCGGTCCGCTGCTCAAGGTCTACCGCTATCGCGACTGGGACGAAGCCCTGCGACTGGCCAACGATACCCGCTACGGCCTGGCCGCCGGCCTGATCGGCGGCGAGCGCGCCGACTGGGACGACTTCCTGTTGCGTATCCGCGCCGGCATCGTCAACTGGAACCGCCAGACCACCGGTGCCTCCGGCGACGCACCCTTCGGCGGCGTGGGCATCAGCGGCAACCATCGCCCCAGTGCCTATTACGCCGCCGACTACTGCGCCTACCCGGTGGCCTCGATGGAGGCCGAGACCCTGACCCTGCCCGACAACCTGCCGCCCGGAGTGGTGTTATGAGCCAAGCGACGAATACCGACTACCGGGAAGTCAACTTCGACGGCCTGGTGGGTCCCACCCACAACTACTCGGGGCTGGCCCACGGCAACGTGGCCTCGATGCGCCACGGTGGGCTGGTCTCCAACCCCCGCGAGGCGGCGCTGCAGGGCCTGGCCAAGATGAAGGCGCTGATGGATGCCGGCTACGCCCAGGGCGTGCTGCCGCCCCAGCAGCGCCCCGACCTCGGCGCGCTGCGCTCGCTCGGCTTTTCCGGCAGCAATCGCGAGGTGCTGGCGCGGGCGGCCAAGGAAGCGCCCCAGGTGCTGCGCGCGGTGTGCTCGGCCTCGAGCATGTGGACGGCCAACGCCGCTACGGTGACCCCGAGTCGTGACGCCGCGGACGGCCGCGTGCACTTCACCCCGGCCAACCTGCAGTCGAGCTTTCATCGCTATCTGGAGCCGGAAACCACCGGCCGCGTGCTGGCGGCGATCTTCCGCCACGAGTCGCACTTCGCTCACCACCCGGCGCTGCCGGCCACGCCGGCCTTCTCTGACGAGGGGGCGGCCAACCATACCCGCCTGTGCGGCGAACACGGCGAGGCCGGCGTTCACCTCTACGTCTATGGCCGCCAGGCTTTCGGTGGCGAGGTGGGGCCCAAGCGCTTCCCCGCGCGCCAGACCCTTGAGGCGAGCCAGGCGGTGGCACGTCAGCATGGTCTCGCCGCGGCGCAGACGGTATTCGCCCAGCAGCACCCCGAGGCCATCGATGCCGGCGTGTTCCACAACGACGTGATCGCGGTGGGCAACGGGCCGGTGCTGCTCTACCACGAGATGGCCTTCCTCGACGAGCAGGCCACGCTCGATGAGCTACGCGCCAAGATGACCACGCCCCTGATCCCGGTGCGCGTGCCCAGCGAGGCGGTGAGCATGGATGACGCCGTGGCGTCGTATCTGTTCAATTCGCAGCTGTTGAGCAACCCCGATGGCAGCATGACCCTGGTGGTGCCCGGCGAGTGCCAGGAACGCGAGGCGGTGTGGCGCACCATCCAGGACCTGCTGCTGGCCGGCCACAACCCCATCGGCGAGGTGATCGTCAAGGACGTCAAGCAGAGCATGCGCAACGGCGGCGGCCCCGCCTGCCTGCGCCTGCGGGTGGTGCTCTCCGCCGAGGAGCGCGCCGCGCTGACCGGCCGCGTGCTGCTCAGCGACGCGCTGTACGGCGAACTCAGCGCCTGGGTCGGGCGTCACTACCGCGACCGCCTGGCCCCGGACGACCTGGCCGACCCGCAGCTGGCCGACGAGACTCTCACTGCGCTGGACGAGCTGACCCGCATCCTGCAAATTGGATCGGTCTATCCCTTCCAGCTGGGTTAGCCCAGGCCTGCGCTTTTTCGTCCCAGGGCTGGGCGCTCGGCGCGACAGTGAGAGCCAATGGATAAGGACGTCGTCATGCGCGATATCACCATCGTACGTTTGATTCCTGACTCGGACCACGTTGATACGGTGGCGAGCTGGACCTTCGCCGAATGGGGCCACCTGCACCCCGGCAGCACCGCCGACTCCTATCGCGAGGCCTTTCGTCGCGAGTGCGGCGAGGGCGGCGTGCCCTCGGTGTTCGTGGCCATGCACGGCAATCGGCCGGTAGGCACGGCGGCGCTGTTGGCCGAGGACATGGACAGTCGGCCCGAGCTGACTCCCTGGCTGGCCTCGGTGTTCGTGCTGCCGGAGTGGCGCGGGCAGGGCATCGCCGCCCGCCTGATTCGCCGCGTCGAGGAGGAAGCCGTGGACAGCGGCTTCAGTCAGTTCTACCTCTACACCCCCGACCAGCAAGGGCTCTATCGCCGCCTCGGCTGGCAGGAACTCGAGGAACTGAGCTACCGGGGTGAGGCGGTCACCATCATGCTGCGCCAGCTCGAGGCATGACGGCGGCCTCGCCGCTGACGCTCTATCGCGAGGCGGTAGAGCGCCAGGGTTTCGCTCCGGATGCGGCCCAGCAGCGCGCTGCGGCTCGGCTCGATGCCTGTTTCCAGGCGCTGCACGACGAGGGTGCTGCGGAGCAGCGCAGGGCCGTACCCGGCGTTTATCTATGGGGGCCGGTGGGGCGCGGCAAGACCTGGCTGATGGACGGTTTCCATCGCCACCTGCGGGTGCCTTCCCGGCGCCTGCATTTTCATCACTTCATGCGCTGGGTGCACCAGCGCCAGTTCCAGCTGAGCGGCACCGCCGATCCTCTCTCCGCACTGGCGCGGGAGCTGGCATCCGAGGTGCGCGTGCTCTGCCTCGATGAGCTGTTCGTCAGCGACATCGCCGATGCCATGCTGCTCGGTCGCCTGTTGCAGGCGATCTTCGAGCATGGCGTGGTATTGGTGTGCACCTCCAATCAGGCGCCGAGCCAGCTCTATGCCGACGGCTTCAACCGCGAGCGCTTGCTGCCGGCCATTGCCGCCATCGAACGCTGTATGGAGGTGGTGGAGCTGGACGGCGGCTTCGATCACCGCCTGCATCCCGGACGGGGGTGTCAGCGCTATTGGATAGCGGAGCCCGGCCGGCCGAGCGCTCTCACCGGCGTTTTCGCGCGCCTGAGCGAGGGCCAGCCGACGAGCCGAGAGCCCATCGAGCTGGGCCATCGCCGCATTGCGGTGGAACGGCGCAGCCAGCGCGTGGTGTGGTGTCGCTACGCCGAGCTGTGCGAGCAGCCGCTGGCCGCGCTCGACTTCATCGCCCTGGCCGACGAGTTCGATCACGTCCTGCTCAGCGAAGTGCCGCGATTGAGCGACATCGCCGCAGCGGGGCGTATCGCCCGTGGCACCGAGGATGGCGCCGAGCGCATCGAAACCGGGGAGCGGGAGCTGCCGCCGCTGTCGCGACGCGACGATGGCGTGCGCCGCTTCATCGCCCTGGTCGACGAGTGCTACGACCGCCGCGTGCCGCTCCATATCGAAGCCGAGGTCGCCATGGACGAACTTTATGCCGATGGCTACCTGGCCTTCGCCTTCCGGCGCACCCTCAGCCGGCTGCAGGAAATGCAGCTGGCGAGGTTTGGGGTTGGCGCTTAGCTGCTGGCCGCTCCTCCGACGATGCCGCTGCGAAAGCCGCTCTGACGCTCGCTGTCGCGCAGGTGCTTCGCCACGGTGTCTTCCGGCGAGCCGGCCATTTCGCGGAACATGCCCATGGAACCGAGTAGGGCGGAGGATTCGTAGGGCACGAACACCCGCTCGCCCTCCTGGGCCATGGTCGGCAGCGCCTTGATGTAGCTCTGGCCGAGCAGGTAGCCCACCACGGTGCGCTTGTGCTCGTCGCTGTCGCCGATGGCGCTCAGCACCAGCTTGATCGACTCCTGCTCGCCCTGGGCGCGCAGAATGGCCGACTCCTTGTCGCCCTGGGCATTGAGGATCGCCGATTCGCGCTGACCCTGGGCCTTGGCGATGGCGGCGGCCTTCTCACCCTCGGCTTCGGTCACGGTGGCGCGGCGCTTACGTTCGGCGGCCATCTGCAGGCGCATGGCGGTTTCGACCTCTTCGGGCATGGCGATGTCCTGCACCTCGACCCGTGAGATCTTCACCCCCCACTTTGACGCGGGCTCCTCCATGGCGGCCTGGATTTCGTTGTTGACCTCGGCGCGGGACTCGAACAGCTTGTCGAGCTCCATCTTGCCCACTACCGAGCGCAGGGTGGTCTTGGCCAGCACTTCCACCGCCTGGCTCATGTTCTCTATCTCATAGACGGCACGGCGCGGGTCGATGATCTGATAATAGAGCGCCCCATTGATGCGTACCGTGACGTTGTCGGTGGTCACCACCGGCTGGCCGGGGAAGTCCATCACCGTCTCCCGGCGGTCGATCCTTGCCTCGTTGGTGGTGATGGGAAAGTACTCCTCGCCACGCTTCTGGTAGCGGATCATGGTGATGGCACGAGGCTGCTCGATGAACGGAATGATGATGTTGATACCGCTCTCCAGCAGGCGATTGAACGAGCCGAGGCGCTCGATCACCATCACTTCCGACTGGCGTACGATCACCAGCCCCTTGGCGATGATCAGGATGCCGATGATGACGACGATGAGGGCGATCAACAGCCCGGGATTGATAGGTAGGTCCATGTTCACGTTACGACTCCTTGTGTCGACGAGTGTGATCCTGACGCTTGGTGGAGCGTAGCGCCCAACGCTGTGGAACGGGTAGGTTCAGCCCTGAGGCACGTGGCTGACGACGGCCGTAGTGCCGTCAAAGTGATGGAAGATCACCAGCGAGCCTTCTGGCAGCTCGGTTTCGCCGGTTTCGGCCACGCGCAGGCGGTAGAAGTCGCCGTTTATCTTGACGCCGCTGGCGCCGTCGAAGTCGCGTTTCAGGGTGGTATAGGTGTGGCCTTTCTCCACGCCCGTGCCGGTGGTGCCGTAGGCCACCCCGGCGGGCGAGAACCACGGGCGGATCACCTTGACCGCAAGCGGGATGAGAATGCCCGAGAACACTCCCATGGCAAGCAGTTGCCAGGGCAGCGTAAGGCCGAGTGCCGCCAGCGCCGAGGTCAGGGCGGCAGCGACGCCCAGCGACAGCAGCACCAGGCCACCGGAGGAGAGTTCGGCCAGGCCCAGCAGCAGGGCAATGGCCAGCCAGATCAGGGCGGGGTTCCAGTCCATGGTAGTCTCGGTAATGAATTGTTTCCCGATGCGCCGCTGCAATGCACTGCGCGGCGCTTGGTTCTATCGTAGTCGTACGACTCACATGGTAAAGGAGAGCAGCATGTCGCACATCCTCACGATACGTACCTGGTCGGCGCTGGCCGTCGTTCTGGCCGGCAGTGCCCTGCTGGCCGCCCCGGCCCTGGCGGCGGAAGAGGAGGCTCAGGCCCAGGAGCAGATCGAGCAGGCCGAGCCGCAGCAGGACGCTGAGATCGACGACGAGAACGAGGCCGCCGATGACGACGAGGCCAACGATGACGAGGCTGATGAGGCCAGCGGCGACGAGGAGGAGGCAACCGAGGAGGACCACGCCCACGTTCATGAGCCCGACGAGCACGCCGACAACGAGGCCGTGCAGGCCTACCGTGAGGTCAATCGGCGCATGCACGAGGACATGGCCGTCGAGTTCACCGGCAACCCCGATGCCGATTTCGCCCGCGGCATGATTCCGCATCACCAGGGGGCCATCGACATGGCCAATGTCGTGCTGATGCACGGCGAGGACGAGGCGATTCGCGACCTCGCTCGCGAGATCATCGAGGCCCAGGAAGAGGAGATCGCCTTCCTGCGCGACTGGCTGGCCCAGCACGGCTTCGAGGCCGAATAGGCAACATCGAATGACTTTCAGCGGGCGGCATTCCCCATGCCGCCCGCGCTGACCTTCGCGATACGCCCGCTGCGCTTCCCGCTACGCCCCACCCATACGCCACCGCTACGCCCCCCGGGGAGGAGGACGCCGCCGCCGCGATTGGCGAGGCTGCATGTGTTCGCTATCGCCGTGCCGCAAGGGCACCGGCGTCGATAACAACAACCCGGAGGTTTCAACTCATGCATCGGACACGCCACGGTGTGCTTCTTCCCGTGCTGGTCGCGCTCGGCAGCGGCCTGGCTTTCTCCACCTATGCCTTCGACGGCGATCGGCTGACGATCTGGATGGGTGACAACAAGGGCTACGACGGCATCCGCGAGGTGGCGCGCCAGTTTGCCGACGACACCGGCATCGAGGTGCGGATCGTCAACCCCGACAACCTCACCGACCGCTTCCAGCAGGCTGCCGGCAGCGGCCAGGGACCGGACATCGTGATCTGGGCCCACGACCGCATCGGCGAATGGGCGCAGAGCGGCCTGCTGGCACCCGTTTCGCCCTCCAGCGACTTCCGCGAGCGCTACTTCGACTTCACCTGGGACGCCACCCTGTGGAGCGGCGAGCACTATGGCTACCCGATCTCGGTGGAGGCGCTGGGGCTGATCTACAACAAGGCGCTGGTCGAAACGCCGCCGGAGAGCTTCGCCGAGCTTGCGCAACTCGATGCCGAGCTGGCCGAGCAGGGCAGGAAGGCGATCCTGTTCGACTACGGCGAGCCCTACTACGGCTGGACCCTGCTCGCCGCCAACGGCGGCTATCCCTTCCGCCAGACCGAGGAGGGCTTCGACGTCGACGACATCGGCGTCAACAACGAAGGGGCCCTGCAGGGCGCCGAGCTGCTGGTGGAGCTGATCGAGAGCGGCGTACTGCCGCGCGGCACCGACTACAGCATCATGGACACACGCTTCAATCGCGGCGAGGTGGCCGCCATGATCAGCGGCCCCTGGGCCTGGAGCAACCTGGAGCAGAGCGGCATCGACTATGGCGTGGCGCTGCTGCCCAAGGTGGGCGAGGAGCGCGCCAAGCCGATGTTCGGCGTGATGGCGGCGATGATCAACACCGCCTCACCCAACGACTTCCTGGCCGTGGAGTTCCTCGAGAACTACCTGCTCAGTGAGGAGGGCATGCGTACCTTCAACAGCGACGGCACGCTGGGGGCGGTGGCGCACATTGCCTATCAGCAGGAGCTGGAGAGCGATCCCAACATCGCCGCCACTCTCGAGAACGCCGAGCTCGGCATGCCGATGCCCAACATTCCCGAGATGGGTGCCTTCTGGGCCGCCATGGAGCCGGCGCTGCAGAACATAGGCAGCGGTCGCCAGTCGCCTCGCGAAGCCCTGGATGCCGCGGCCCGCCGCATGCGCCAGTAACGAACCCGCTCGATGCCTCGGCCGGCGGCAGGCGCCGCCGGCCCGGCCCAGGACGCTACCCATGTACACCACCAATGCTTCCCGGGGGCTGCCGCGCCATCGCTCCCGCTATCCCGCCGAGCGCTACACCCGCTGGGCACTGCGCAGCCTGGTGGCAGCGCTGGTCTTGGCTCTGCTGTGGCTGGTGCTGGCCTTCCATCTCAACGGCCAGCCGATCTTTGCCCTGCTGTTCTTGGTGCTCGGCGCCGCGCTGGGGGTGGTCTTCACCCGCCGCACGCTGATGAGTCACCGCTACATCTTTCCCGCCGTGGCCAGCATGGCGCTGTTCGTCATCTTTCCGCTGCTCTACACCGTCGGCATCAGCTTCAGCAACTACAGCTCCAGCAACCTGCTCAGCGAGGAGCGGGTGCGCGCTCAACTGCTGTCGCGTACCTATCAGGAGGAGAGCGCCACCTTCGGCTTCCAGCTCTACTCGAGTGACGAAGGCGTGCGGCTCTATCTGGAGCGGGAGGGGGCTCCACCCACGACTGGTGAAGCGGAAGCCGAGCTCGAGGAGGCGCTCGAGGGCGTCTCGCGCTTCGTCACCGGGCCGCTGTCGCTGCAGGACGGCGAGCGTCGCCATGTCGCCATTCAGCCCGCCGCGGGAGAGCCGGTGGGCGAGCCGCTGCCCATGCGCGAGGTGATCGCCTATCGCACTGCGTTGCAGAATCTGGTACTGGCGACGCCGGAAGGGCTGGAACTGCGCATGGCCGGGCTGCGCCACTATGCGCCCATGCTCGACCGCTATGAAGTCCGCGCTGACGGTAGCCTGTACGACCGGCGCGACGATTTCCTGTTGACCGCCGATGGAGAGACGGGCTTCTTCGTCACCGAGGAGGGGGAGCGCATCACCCCGGGCTGGCCGGTGGCGGTGGGCCTGGACAACTATGCACGGATATTCCTCGACCCCGATATCCGCGGCCCCTTCATCCAGATCTTCGTCTGGACCTTCGCCTTCGCCGGGCTCACCGTGCTGTTCACCCTGATCGTCGGCTTCGTGCTCGCCTCGCTGCTGCAGTGGGACCAGCTGCGTGGCAAGGCGCTCTACCGCACCCTGCTGATCCTGCCCTACGCAGTGCCGGCGTTCATCTCGATCCTGATCTTCAAGGGCATGTTCAACCAGCACTTCGGCGAGATAAACCTGATCCTCGACGCCCTGTTCGGCGTGCGTCCCGACTGGTTCACCGATCCCTGGCTCGCCCGCAGCATGCTGCTGATCGTCAACACCTGGCTCGGCTACCCCTACATGTTGCTGCTGTGCATGGGGCTGATCCAGTCGATCCCCAGGGACCTCTACGAGGCCTCGGCGGTGGACGGCGGCGGCCCGCTCACCAACCTGTTCCAGATCACCCTGCCGCTGATCATCAAGCCGCTCACGCCGCTTTTGATCGCTTGCTTCGCCTTCAACTTCAACAACTTCGTGCTGATCGCGCTGCTTACCGGCGGCAACCCCGACATCCTCGGCGCCAGTACCCCGGCGGGCACCACCGATCTGCTGGTGAGCTACACCTACCGCATCGCCTTCCAGGACGCCGGGCAGAACTTCGGTCTGGCCGCCGCCATCGCCACGCTGATCTTCCTGCTGGTGGCAGGGCTGGCGCTGCTCAACCTGCGCCTGGCCAAGGTCAGGGTCTGATTCGCAAGGTCACAGGAGAATCGTCATGGCCATGGTTCAACCCCGCTCTCTTCGCTGGCGCAAGCTGGCGGCGCATCTCGCCCTGATCGGCTTTCTCACGCTGATCCTGTTCCCGCTGCTGCTGGTGATCTCGATCTCCTTTCGCGAGGGCAACTTCGCCACCGGCAGCCTGATTCCGGAGCGCTTCTCGCTGGAGCACTGGTCGCTGGCTCTCGGTATTCCCTGGGAGCGCGCCGACGGCACGGTGGTGCAGCCACCGTTTCCGGTGCTGCTGTGGCTGTGGAACTCGGTCAAGGTGGCGATCGTCTCGTCGCTGCTGATCGTGCTGCTCTCCACCACCAGCGCCTACGCCTTCGCCCGCATGCGCTTTGCCGGCAAGGGGCCGATCCTCAAGAGCATGCTGATCTTCCAGATGTTCCCGGCGGTGCTCTCGCTGGTGGCGCTCTACGCCCTGTTCGACCGCCTGGGACAGTTCGTCGGCTGGCTCGGCATCAACACCCATGGCGCGCTGATCGTCGCCTCGCTGGGCGCGGTGGCGCTGCACATCTGGACCATCAAGGGCTACTTCGAATCGATCGACGGCTCGCTGGAGGAGGCCGCCATGGTCGACGGCGCCAGCACCTGGCAGGCGTTTCGCTACATCCTGCTACCGCTGTCGCTGCCGATCCTGATGGTGGTGTTCATCCTCGCCTTCGTCATGAGCATCATGGAGTACCCCATGGCCTCGGTGCTGCTGGTGGATGAACACAAGCTGACCCTGGCGGTAGGCGCCCAACAGTACCTGGCCGACCACAACCAGCGCTGGGGCAACTTCGCCGCGGCGGCGGTGCTCTCAGGCCTGCCGATCACCTTGGCCTTCCTGATCTGCCAGCGCTGGATCATCGGCGGGCTCACGGCGGGGGGCGTGAAGGGCTAGCCGCGGCATTGCGCCAGGGCTCGAACGCCCGCTCGGCTCTGCCGGCGGGCGTTGCTTCGCCGCCGATTCCTAGCGGTCGTGACCGGGCGGCACACGCGGCGTCAGCCCCTCGGCGCGCATCTGCTCGCGCACCTCGACGGGCGAGGGCGGGGGAAATTCGACGCCGCGCTCGATCATCATGTCGCGTACTGATTTGAGGCCTTGGCGAATGTCACCAGGAGGCAAGCGCTGGAGCCTGTCATATACCACCCATGCAGGAGTAACTCCTGTCGCTAACCGAGTATCTAACCTCGCTCCGTTTTCGAGTAGATATGCGGCTATTTCTGGCTTGGTTCCTAGACAAGCATCATGAAAAGCGGACCTGCCTATACTGTTTTGGCTATCAATATCGGCACCGTACTCAATCAACAACCTAATATGTTCCAATGTTCCACTTGTAATAGCTCGGTGAAGAAGGGGAGTGCCGTCACTTGATTCGTCATTGGCAGGTAAGCCACCTTCAAGCATTGCACTCAAGTAACGAGTGTCAGGACTCATCAATGCTGCCCCAAGCGGGGTGCGAGCTTCGGCTCCTTCCATCGGACTTTCACTGGGGTGGACGCCCAGCTCGACCAAGGTGCGTACGGCATCGGGATTCTGCTGAAGCAGGGCGAACCACATCAGGGTCATCTGCTGCTCGCCCCTGGCAGTAAGATCGACCCCATCGGCCCCGTGGCGCAGCGCCGCCATATCGTTGCGTTCGATGGCTCTGGCCAGCTCGAGATGTGGGCCGCTGAAGAGCTCGCCGGCGGTGTGAGTACGTGACATGGTCAATCCCTGAGTTGGCTGGCAGCCGCTGGCAAGGAAGAACAGTACCAGCAACAGAAGTGAGTGATAGCGTGAGTGAAAAGGGCGCTGTGGCTTGGTCTGCATGATGTCTCCCTACGTGCAGTGATGTCCCGTGGCTCCGGCCAGGATACCCTGATCCATCGACTTCTGGGCCTCCAGCCCCTCGATGACTTGCACCATGCTGTGACGCTCGATCGGATTGATGCCCCGGCCGGGAAGTCGATAGGGCGTGCCCACCGCATCCGGCATCAGCGTGGCCAGCAGGGTACTGCCGGCGGCTCCGGCAAAAGCGCCGGTGCCACCGCCCAGTGTCGCGCCCACCCCGGCCGCAGCGAGCGTGGAACTCAGCCGCCGCTCCTGCAGCAGTGTGAGTATCTCTCCCGCGACGCGGAAGGCCTGGATATTCTCAGGCCTGGGCTGATGCAGCGTGCCGCCATAGCGTTCCACGGTATTGGGATGCAGACCTGCGGAGTTGAATGTCGTTGCGGGCAGGCCGCTTGCGCGTGAAGTGGCGGAGACTAGACCACCCCCGAGAGAGTGGCCTGCCAGATGTATATAAGATCCACCTGTCGAAAGTGATTCTCCTATCTTAACTGCCCTTTCATAATAATCTGACGGCAGATTGAGCCCTTGAGCTATGTTGTTGCGGATATCTTCCCGGTTCGAGAAGTCCGTGCCCCTGAAACCAATTGCCGGTGCCAAGGCGTTTCCAAAGACATCTGGGTCAGGTAGATACAGTCCGCCTCTGAAGGAGCTCTCTTCGGGATACAGGTCAGAGGGGGTTAACCCCAATTCTTCCAATAGCTCTGCATCCTTGCTGCTATCCCCCCAGCCCACCGGCACGGGCTGGCTAGGGTCGTAGACATGCTGTGCCAGCCGGGCGTGCTCCACGGCGACGTTGTTGCGCGCGAAGCGCTCGGTGGTGGCGGCCAGGGTGTCGCGGGGGCCGCCCGGAGGCATGGCGTCGAGCTGGTTTCTGGCGGCGGCGATCTGGCCCTGACGGCACTGCCAGCGTGCCGCCTTCTGGCGTCTGGCCTCCTCCAGGTCGTCTAGGCTCGAGTCTGCCGTATCGTCGCTATCTTCAAGCTCGACCTCGCCTTGCCCCGCGGCGGCGACGGCCATGGCCGCCGCCATGAAGCCACCCATGAGCGGCATAGCGCCGGATTTGAGCGTCACGTCCTCGCTCGCTTCCGGTGTGGCGGCACCCGGCAGCAGCGCCGCTGCCGCCCCTTGCCCGCTCCCCGAGCCGGGGCTACCTCCGGAGTTGATCTTGACCTGGGCGCCGACGATGGTGATGCCGCTGGGGTCGAGCTTGAGGAAGCTGCCGCCGGCCTTGAGGGTGATCTCGGCGCCGGCGTCGATCACGGTCTTGCTGCCGGCCTGGTGGTGGATCTCCTGGCCGGCTTCGACGAGCTGGGCGCGGGCGGTCTTTTCGTGGCGCGTGGCGCCGACGATGAGGTGGTCGTCGCCGTCGACCTTGAGGTGGCGCTGGCCACGCACGGTGAGGTGGTCGTCGGCGTGAATCTCGCTGATGCGGTTGCGGTGTACGGTGAGATGGCTGTCGTAGCCGATCTCTTCGGTGCGGTCGTTGTGGGTCAGCAGTTCCAGGTCTTTCTGGGCGTGCAGCCAGATCTGCTCCTGGCCGGCTTCGTCATCGAAGCGCAGTTCGTTGAAGCCTTCGCCCTGGTGACTCTGGGTGCGGATGACGGTGCGGGTCTTGTGCGCCGGCAGTTCGTAGGGCGGTGTACTGACGGCGTTGTAGATCCGTCCGGTGATCAGCGGTTGATCGGGGTCGCCCTCCAGGTAGCTGACGAGGACCTCATGGCCGATCCTCGGAATCGCCATGCTGCCGTAGCCGCCACCGGCCCAGTCCTGGCTCACTCTCAGCCAGGCGCTCGGCGCTCTTTCCGCGGCTTCGCCTTCAGCCCCGGCGGTATTGGGCTCGGCATAGCGATCCCAGGGGAACTGCACCTTGACCCGGCCGTGCTCGTCGCAATGGATCTCTTCGCCTTCGGGGCCGACGACGAAGGCGATCTGGGGGCCGTCGACCCGAGGGCGGGGGTTGGGCTCGGGGCGCCAGGCCTGGTCGGCGGGCATCAGCACCAGTTCGTTGTGGTACTTGGTCATGCCGTCTTGATCGGTTTGCTCGCTGCCCTGAACGAAGCCGTCCTCTTCCAAGGCCTGGGGCTGCTTGCCGTGGTGCACCACGCCGAGCACCTGCCAGTCGCGGTTGAGCTCGTCGAGGTCATGGTCGGTGAGCGTGAAGCGGGTACCCGGGGCGAGTTCGGGCAAATCGCTCTCGGCATCGGCGGTGTTGGCACCGCGACGCAGCGCTTCGAGACGAATGCGAGTGAAGGCCTGGCCGGAGGCATCGGCCTTGTAGCGCCCGGGGTAGTCGTAGTGCTCGTAGTCGCTTCGCTGGCCGTGAGCTTCTAGATCGCGTGCGGCGTGGTCGTGCAGCTGGCCGTAGGCAGGTTTCTTGAACGAGTAGTCCTTGAGCGTGGCCGAGGCCGGGGCGACCCGGGTATGCTGCTGCAGCTTGCGCACATGACGGGCCGGCGGCGTGCCCCCGGCGCGACCGTGGTAGGTACGCTCGCCCAGGTGGCTCAGCACCTGGGGCGCGTCGGCGAACACCAGGCGGTGGGCGGCGCTGGGTGTCTCGCCACCGGTCTCGAAGAACTCATGAAAGTAGAACAGCCCCTCTTCGGCGGCCAGACGCTCGACGAAGGCAAGATCGTCTTCTCGATACTGCGTGAGGTACTCCCGAGGCTCGGGTTCGCGGGTGGCGGCGAAGGCGAGATCGGTCAGGCCGTGCTCGTCGCACAGGGTGTTGAGCACCGTGAGCGGCGAGACCTCCTGGAAGATGCGCGAGTTCTGGCGCAGGCCGAGGCGCCACAGGGCGGGACGGATCTCGATCCGGTAGAAGGTGTGGCGGTGGCCGCGGTCGCCACGGGCGAACTCGCTGACGATGCCGTTCACCTGGCGCAGCATCTCGTCGTCCTGCCAGATCGTCAGGGTGGCCTCGCGGTCGAGGATGTCGCGGGCGGAGAGGCTGCCGTTACGGCTGGCGAAGCGCACCGTGAGCTTGAAGGGGGCGGAGAGCCGTTCCCGGTGGGTGAACTCGATGACCGCCAGGCCCTCGGTATCGGGCGAGCTGGCATCGGCGAGCTGAAGGGTGAAGTGAAGTCCGTTTTCAGAGGCCATGCTTCCTCCTGGAGGCGTACATGGCCGAGTTACAGCAGATGCTGTGCCAGTATTTGGCTAATAAAGTAAAAACAAGGGAATAACAGAGAGGAGGTCCAAAAGGCTAAGTGGACTCAGGCAATCCATTGCCTGAGGCGGGCAAGAAGTTGCCCGTTGGGCAAGTTCTTGCCCGTGCTCAATGAGTGACGCCGGGAACCCGTACCTGCCGCGGACAGGCCGTGCCGTCGGCGGCGAACAGGTGGCAGCGCTCGCCGGAGAGCCCCAGCTCGACCGCCTGGCCGTCCTCCAGGTGGGTCAAGCCGTCGAGGCGCTGGGTCAGGGTCTCGCTGACGCCCTCCACCCGCAGGTGGGCCAGTGTCTCGTAGCCGAGCCTTTCGGCCACCATGAGCCTGGCCGTCAGTCGCGCGTCGGCGTCGGCAGGAGCAACGAAGTCCTCGGCGCGCACGGCGAGGGTGGCCTTGTCGCCCGCACGCAGCCGGGCGCCGTCGACCGCCACGGCCAGCGTCGCGCCGTCGGGCAGGCGTACCGAGGTGCGCTGACGACCGGGATCTAGCACCTCGACCGGTATGACGTTGATGCGCGGCGAGCCGATGAAGCGCGCCACCTCCAGCGTGGCGGGGAAGTGATAGAGCGACAGCGGTGCGCCGACCTGGGCGATGCGGCCGCCGGCCAGCAGCACGATGCGGTCGGCCAGGGTCATCGCTTCCACCTGGTCGTGGGTCACGTAGATCATGGTGGCGCCCAGACGCCGGTGCAGCTCGGCGATCTGCACCCGCATGTCGACCCGCAGAGCGGCATCGAGGTTGGAGAGCGGCTCGTCGAACAGGAACACCGCCGGCTCCTTGACCAGGGTGCGGCCGATGGCCACCCGCTGGCGCTGGCCGCCGGAGAGCTCCTTGGGCTTGCGTTCGAGCAGCTCGCCCAGATGCAGCATCTCGGCGGCATGCTCCACGCGACGGCGGATCTCGGCCTTGTCGGTGCGGGCGAGCTTGAGGCCGAAGGCCATGTTCTCGGCCACCGTCATGTGCGGGTAGAGCGCGTAGGACTGGAACACCATGCCGATGTCGCGCTCCTGGGGCGGCACCTCGTTGATGCGCTCGCCGTCGAGGCGCATCTCGCCGTGGCTGATGTCCTCGAGGCCCGCGATCATGCGCAGCAGGGTGGACTTGCCGCAGCCGGAGGGGCCGACGAAGACGACGAACTCGCCGTCCTCGATGGTCAGGTCGATATCGCGGGAGACCTCGACCCCCGCGTAATCCTTGCCGATGCCGGCCAGTGTCAGACGTCCCATACGATCTCCTCCTGTGCCGGACAGCGGGCGATAGCGATGCCGCAGGGCGGCAGCTGCACCTCGCCATTGGCCCAGACGCCGTTGACCAGCGCCGGGGCGTCGTCGAGCGGACGCGCTTGCCGCGGGGCGGGCAGGGTACGCGGCGCGTCGCTGAAGTTCAGTGCGACCAGAAGGCGCTCGTTGGGCGCGCGCGCGGGGTGGTGGCGCTCCAGGCACAGCACCTCGTCGCGTACCGGGTGATAGCGAACCTCGCCCTTCTTCAATGCCACGTGTTCACGGCGGAAGGCAAGGAAGGCGCGGTAGGCATTGAGCAGCGAATCGGGCGCTTCGTCCTGGTGCCGCATGGCCAGCTCCAGATGGGCCTCGGGTACCGGCAGCCAGGGCTCGCCCTGGGAGAAGTCGCCGTGGCGGGTGTCGCCACACCAGGGGTGGGGCGTACGGCAGCCGTCGCGCCCCTTGTAGGCCGGCCAGAAGGTGATACCGGCCGGGTCGACGAGCTGCTCCAGGGTCAGCTCGGCCTCGGGCAGGCCCAGCTCCTCGCCCTGGTAGAGGCAGACGCTGCCGCGCTGGGTCAGCAGGAAGGCGAGGTAGAGACGCAGCCTGTCCGGGTCGTCCTGGGCCTTCCAACGCGTCGCCAGGCGCGGCACGTCGTGGTTGCCCAGTGCCCAGCACGGCCAGCCGTCGCCGATCTTCGCTTCCATGGCGGTCATCGTCCGATGCAGGAAATCGGGGTCGTGGCGCTCGCCCAGCAGGTCGAAGGAGTAGGCCATGTGCAGGCGCTTGTTGCCTTGGGTATAGGCCGCCATCACGTTCAGCGAGTCATCGTCGCCCACCTCGCCGACGCTGGTGGTGCCGGGATACTCGTCGAGCAGGGCGCGCAGCTTCTCGAGGAAGGCCAGGTTCTCCGGCTGGGTCTTGTCGTGCAGGTGCAGCTGGTAGCCGTAGGGGTTGTCGGGGCGCACGCCGAGAAAGCCTTCCGCCGCATCGCTGCGCGGCGGGTTGTCCACGAGCTCACCGTGGGTGCAGAAGTTCACCGCGTCCAGGCGGAAGCCGTCCACACCGCGATCGAGCCAGAAGCGCACCTCGTCGAGAACGGCCTCGACCACCGCCGGGTTGCGGAAGTTGAGATCGGGCTGGCTGTCCAGAAAGTTGTGCAGGTAGTACTGGCAGCGCCGGGTGTCCCACTGCCAGGCGCTGCCGCCGAACACCGACTGCCAGTTGGTGGGCGGCGAGCCGTCGGCCTTGGCCTCGGCCCACACGTACCAGTCAGCCTTGGGGTTGTCGCGGCTGCCCCGGCTCTCGCTGAACCAGGGGTGACGGTCGGAGGTGTGCGACAGCACCTGGTCGATGGTGACCTTGAGCCCGCGGGCGTGAGCCGCTTCCACCAGGCGGTCGAAGTCGTCCAGGGTGCCGAAGATGGGATCGACGCTGCGATAGTCGGCCACGTCGTAGCCGAAGTCCTTCATCGGCGAGGTGAAGAAGGGCGAGATCCAGATCGCGTCGACGTTGAGCGACGCGATGTAGTCGAGTTTGTCGATGATGCCCGGCAGATCGCCGATGCCGTCGCCGTTGCTGTCCATGAAGCTGCGCGGGTAGATCTGGTAGATCACCGCGCCGCGCCACCAGTCCTGTCCCTGTCTGCCGAAGAGGTGCTGTGCGTTCATGCCTTGTCCTTGTCGTCGTGCCTTACGAAGAAACGTAGGGTCGATGGTGACGCCATGGGCAGTGCAGGGAATCCTCTACGCCCCGGCACAGGGGAGGCGTAGTCGGGGGGCGGAGTCCGGCCGCTTTGCCTACTCCCCCTGGATGCGCGACAGCAGCTCGCCGGCCAGAGCGATGGCCTCATCGCGGCGGCGGATGTTCTGTTTCTGGTAGAGACTGCGAATATGGGTCTTGACCGTAGTGGGGGCGACCGAGAGCTGCTCGGCAATCTGCTCGTTGGAGAGCCCGGCGTGTATCAGGCCGAGAATCTGCCACTCGCGACGGGTCAGCGGCGAAGTGCGGATCAGCTCCGGCACATCGGGTCGCGAGACGATGTCGTCGATCACCGAGTCGTCGAGCATCAGGCGCACGGCGCGACCGAACTCGCGCTGACGGCGGGCGAGGTCGAGCAGTCGTTCGGCATGACCGCGGGCCAGCGGTTCCAGCTCGTGCTCGGCCAGCAGGCGTTCGAGCATCTCCGGCAGCGGCCGACCCAGGCGCAGGAAACTGCCGGCCAGCGCCGTGCGGGTGGCGAGCGTCAGTGCCTGGCGGAGATGCGCCAGCGCTTCGGCGTGCCGGCCGCGCTGCCACTCCAGCCCGGCCAGGCAGATTTGGTTGCGATTGGCGTCGGTGGTAAGCCCCAGTCGCTCGGTCTCGTGCTCCAGCGCGACGAGCAGCGCTTCGGCCTCATCGAAGCGGCCGAGCAGAATCATGGCGCGTGCATGATTGCGCAGGTTGCATTGGGCGAAGTGATTGCTGGCCTGTGCCGGGTCGCCGGGAGGCGCCTCCTGCAGCCAACGGGCCACGGCGTCGAGATCGCCGTTGGCCTGCCACCAGGCGAGCAGGGTGGCATGGGCGTTGGCCTGCCAGTCGATGTGATAGTTGCCCTGCACCAGGATCTTGCGCATGCGGCGGATATGGTCGGCGCACTGGGCCTGGTCGCCCCGCGACAGTGCCACCTTGGCCAGGCCGATGTGGCATTGCAGGGTCCAGCGCTCGCCCTGGGTGTCGAGCACTTCGATGCCTTTCAGCGCCGCCTGCTCCGACGCTTCCAGGCGCTGCCACTCCCACAGCAGCTGGCTGCGGATGCGATAGAGGAATTCACACACCGGCAGGCGGTCGAGGCCGGCGTGTTCGACGTGGGCGATGGCGCGTTCCTGCACGTCGAAGGCGGCCTGCAGGCGGCCCTGTGCCACCAGCGTCTCGGACTGATGGCACAGCGCCCACAGCAGCATCTGCGCATCGCCGACACGATTGGCTTCCCGCTCCACGCTGTGGATGCGCTGCAGCGACTCGTCCAGGTAGCCCTGCACGAAGCGCGCCTCGGCCAGTATCGCCGCGGCGGTCAGCGGGGTCGTGGCCAGATAGCGGGGCGGCAGGGTCAGGGCCTGTTCGGCCAGTGGCGCCGCCCGTTCGGCGTCGCCCTCGTTGATCGCCAGCTGCGCCCGTAGGGTGGCGAACTCGGCGGCCAGTTCGGCCCATTCGGGCAGCTCGAGCTGCGCCTCGATCCAGCCGATGGCCTGGCGGGTGCGGTCGAAATGATACTGGGCATGCGAGGCCCAGCCGTGCAGCAGGGTGAGCCGGGGAGAGTCGACCAGGCGGGTATCGCCGAGCGTGGCGAGCCCGCGTGCCAGCAGTGAGAAGTGGCCGTTGGCCAGCAGCCCGGGCCCTTCTCGCTCGAGCAGCTCGGCCAGCGGTTCGGGGGCTTCGGCTTCGATGGCCTGGGCCAGCGCCAGGGCAGGGTTGCCCAGGCGCAGCCAGGCGGTGCTGGCGCGCTGATGCAGCTCGTGCTGTGTCGTCAGACTGAGCTCGTGGCGGCGGTGACGCAGGTAGCCGGCGAACAGCCGATGAAAGCGAAACCATTGCGAATGAGGTTCGATACGCTCGAGGAACAGACCGGCCCGCTCCAGCGCCTCCAACCGCTGCGAGAGTCGCTCGCCCTCCAGCAGCCTGGCGACCAGATTGGGCGAGAAGCGCTCGAGCACGCCGAGCTGCAGCAGCAGCTGGTGGTCCTGTTCGTCGATACAACGTGCCAGCAACTCGTCGAACCAGGCGACGAAGTCCGGATGGCTGCCATCGAGTCGCTCCAGCAGGGTATCGAAGGAGGCCAGGGTGGTGGTGCGCTCGATCAGCCAGGCCAGTGCCAGCGGCCACCCTTCGGTGCGGCGTAGGGCGCGCTCCAGGCTGACCCGGGTCGGGGGCAGGCTGAGCTGTTCGGCGCACAGGGTCTGGGCCTCTTCCGCATCGAAGGCCAGCTCGCTCAGGCCGATCTCCTCCAGTTCGCCGCGTAGCCGGAGTTCCGGCAGGCCCAGGTCGGGGCGCGTGCGCGAGGCGAGGGTCAGCGTCAGCCAGGACGGCTGGTGGCACAGCCAGTGGCGCAGGCACTCGAGGATCTGCGAGTGCCGGACATGTTGGACGTCATCCAGCACCAGCCGGCCGGGTGCGGACTGCTCCGGCAGCAGCGCCAGCCAGGTCTCCATGGCTTCGGCCAGGCTGCCGGCCACGGGCAGCTCGAGCGTGTGGCCGAGCTCACGGCACAGGCGGGTCAGCGCTTCGCGAAAATAGACGGCGAAGCGGCCCGGTTCGTCGTCGCGGGCGTCCAGACACAGCCAGGCCGAGGGTTGCTCCAGTTGGGTCAGACGCTCGGCCAGCAGCGTGCTCTTGCCGTAGCCGGGCGGTGCCTGGACCATCAGCAGGCGGACCCGCTCGCTGAGCGCGAAGCAGTCGTTCAGCCTTTCTCGGGCCACGACGGTGTCAGGCAGTGCAGGCGGGCGGAGCTTTTCCAGGAGAATGGTCATCGAAAACCGTCGCTGAACCGTTTCAGTTTCCAGTATGACGGCTGGCTCGTCGCCTTTGGGCGCTCTGCGACCAAGGTCGTAGCCAAGGCTGGCCAGGCTCTGGCCCGGCCAGCCAGATCGCTATAGCCCTAGGCGCTCCTTGACCCGACCGAAGGCGGCCAGGGCGAATTCCAGATCGTCGCGGCTCAGCGCGGCTGACATCTGGGTGCGGATGCGGGCACGCCCCTGGGGCACCACCGGGTAGGAGAAGGCGATGACGTAGACGCCCTCCTTGAGCATCTCCTCGGCGAAACGGGCGGCAAGTCCTGCGTCGTACAGCATCACCGGCACGATGGGGTGCTCGCCGGGCAACAGTTCGAAGCCCAGCCGCTCGAGCCCCTCGCGGAAGAAGGCGGTGTTCTCCACCAGCCGGCTGCGCAGCTCGCGGGACTCGGCGGCCAGCTCGATCGCCTTCAGCGCGCCGGCGACCACCGGTGGCGCCACGGTGTTGGAGAACAGATAGGGGCGCGAGCGCTGGCGCAGCAGCTCGATCACTTCGCGCTTGCCGCTGGTGTAGCCGCCGCTGGCGCCGCCCAGCGCCTTGCCCAGGGTGCCGGTGGTGATGTCGACTCGATCCATGCAGCCGCGATACTCGTGGGTGCCGCGACCGCCCTCGCCGAGAAAGCCGGTGGCATGGCAGTCGTCGAAGTGCACCAGGGCGTCGTAGCGCTCGGCCAGGTCGCAGATTTCGTCGAGCCGGGCAATGTAGCCATCCATGGAGAACACGCCGTCGGTGGTGATCAGCTTGAAGCGCGCACCGTCGCGGTCGGCGGCCTTGAGCTGCTCTTCCAGGTCGGCCATGTCGTTGTTGCGGTAGCGGTAGCGCCGGGCCTTGGAGAGCCGCACGCCGTCGATGATGCTGGCATGGTTGAGCTCGTCGGAGATCACCGCGTCCTCGGCGCCGAGCAGGGTCTCGAACAGCCCGCCGTTGGCGTCGAAGCAGGAAGGGTAGAGGATGGTGTCCTCGGTGCCGAGAAAGTCGGTCAAGCGCTGTTCGAGCTGCTTGTGCAGGCTCTGGGTACCGCAGATGAAACGTACCGAGGCCAGGCCGTAGCCCCACTCTTCCAGGCCCGCCTTGGCGGCCGCGTTGACCTCGGGGTGCTGGGCCAGTCCCAGGTAGTTGTTGGCGCACAGGTTGAGCACTTCTTGCCCGGCACTGATGCCGACATGGGCGCCCTGAGGCGTGGTCAGCTGGCGCTCGTGCTTGTACAGCCCGGCCTGGCGAATGGCGTCGAGCTCGCCCAGCAGATGCTGCTTGAAAGCTCCGTACATGTCATGACTCCCAGTTGAGAACGACCTTGCTCGCTTCACCGCTCAGCATGGCATCGAAACCTTGCTGAAACTCTGTGTAGGGCAGGCGATGGGTGATCACTGGCGAAATGTCGAGGCCGGAGTCGATCATCACCGACATCTTGTACCAGGTCTCGTACATCTCGCGGCCGTAGATGCCCTTGAGCGTGAGCATGTTGAAGATCACCGTGTTCCAGTCGATGGCCATCTCCTCGGTGGGAATGCCGAGCATGGCCACCTTGCCACCGTGGCACATGTTGGCCAGCATGTCGCGGAAGGCGGCGGGACTGCCGGACATCTCCAGGCCAACGTCGAAGCCTTCGGTGAGCCCCAGTTCGCGCTGAACGTCGGGGAGCGTCTCGTGGCGCACGTCCACGGTGCGGGTGGCGCCCAGGCGCTGGGCCAGTTCGAGCCGCCCAGGGTTGAGGTCGGTGACCACCACGTGGCGCGCGCCGGCATGGCGACACACCGCCGCGGCCATGGCGCCGATCGGCCCGGCGCCGGTGATCAGCACGTCCTCGCCGAGCAGGTCGTACTGCAGTGCGGTGTGCACGGCGTTGCCCAGCGGATCGAAGATGGCGGCCACGTCGAGGTCGATGCCCGGCTTGTGCTCCCACACGTTGGACATCGGCAGCGCCACGTACTCGGCAAAGGCCCCCGGTCGGTTGACCCCCACCCCGCTGGTATGGGCGCACAGGTGGCGGCGCCCGGCCAGGCAGTTGCGGCAGCGCCCGCACACCACATGACCCTCGCCAGAGACGATCTGCCCCGGGTGGAAATCGTTGACGTTGGAGCCGACCTCGACGATCTCGCCGACGAACTCATGGCCCACCACCATGGGTACCGGGATGGTCTTCTGCGCCCAACTGTCCCACTTGTAGATGTGCACGTCGGTGCCGCAGATGGCAGTGCGCTTCACCTTGATCAGCACGTCGTTGATGCCGACCTGTGGGTCCGGCACCTCTTCCAGCCAGAGGCCGGGTGATGCCTCTTTCTTGATCAGTGCTTTCATGTGGCTACCTTCCTGACTTGTGGTTGGAGGGTTCAGGCGGTTGAGGAGCGATAGGTGCTGGCAATTCCCTGTATGAGGTTTAGTATGAGGGAATGAATTCCAGTATTGCAGAATAAGTCCATCTTGCAAGATTTTTTTCCTTCATAGTGGAAATGGCGCAAGGCCCGCTACCCTAGGCCGGTCCATTTCCATGAAGGGAAACCTCTTTGGGTATAGGGGAAAAGTGAAGTGAGTGACACCACGATGGCAGACGAAGGGCAAACGGAGGCGGGAAGCCTGCCGAGCCGGGTCATCGAGCTGCGCAAGAAACGCGGGCTCACCCTGGAGCAGCTGGCAGCGGCCTCCGGCGTCAGTCGCTCCATGCTCAGCCAGATCGAGCGCGGCAAGGCCAACCCGACGCTGGCGGTGACGCTGCGTATCGCCCAGGCCTTCGGCATGAACATCGGCGATCTGGTCGACCAGCCGTGGACGGCGTCGCGCATCGAGGTGGTGCGCGGCGACGATGCCAGCCAGCTGTTCCGCGACGACCGGGATTGCCGCATCCGCACCCTCTCGCCGCTGCACATGGAGAAGAACGTGGAGTTCTACGAGGTGCGCCTGGCCCCCGGCGCGCGCCTGCTGAGTGCGGCTCACTTCGAGGGCACGCGCGAGCTGCTGACCGTCACCCAGGGGCAGGCGCGAGTCGTGGCAGGGGAAAATCGCTGTGAGCTGAGCCCTGGCGACTCGGCGCATTACCATGCCGACCTGGAGCACGTCATCGAGAACTGCGGTGAAACGGAGCTGGTGAGTTTTCTCGTCGTGACCTATCAGTGAAAGCGCAGTAGTCTGCCCAGCATTGCCATCTGCATTGCAGGAGAACGACTTGACGGCTCTGGTGTACTGGCTGGACATGGCGGGCGTGGTGGTCTTCGCCCTGTCGGGGGTCATTCTCGCCTGCCGCTCGCGCATGGACCCCTTCGGCATGCTGGTGCTGGCAGCGGTCACCGGCATCGGCGGCGGCACCTTGCGCGATCTGGTGCTGGGCGTACGGCCGGTGTTCTGGGTCGCCGACCCCACCTATCTGTGGGTGATACTCGCTACCGTCGGCCTCTCCATCGTCGGTTTTCATTACATCCACCGCCTCTCACGCAGCTTCCTGCCGATTGCCGATGCCTTCGGCCTGGCGCTGTTCACGGTGATCGGTGCGCACAAGGCGTTGCAGCTCGAGGCGCCCGGCGTGGTGGCGGTGTTGATGGGGCTGTTGACGGGGGTGGCCGGTGGCATGGTGCGCGACGTGCTGGCACGCCGTGTACCCATGGTATTGCGCCAGGAGGTGTATGCCACGGCCTCCATTGCCGGTGGCATCACCTACGTGGGGCTGGGAGCGCTGGGCGTGCCGGTCGGCGTTGCCATCGGCCTGGCGCTGGCAGTGACCCTGGGGTTGCGCCTGGCGGCCATCCACTGGCAGCTCACGCTGCCGGTTTTCGCCTGGGTCGTGATCCGTCCGCCGCAAGAGGCTCAAGCATCGGCTGACCCGGGCGCCGAGCAAGGGGTACCCCAAGGTGGGCCGCCGGCACAGCTCAAGCCCCGCACCAAGGTCAGGGTGCGCATGATCTCACCCAGTCAGCAGCGCAGACAGCGAGACAAAGAGAGTGACTGAATCGAGACCAAGGCGAGCTCCAGAGGCAGCGTCACGTCTGCTCATGGGCTGGCTCACCGTGCTGCTGGCGGCGTGGCTGGCGGGCTGTGCCATCGAGCCCCTGCATGATGGACCGGCGCGCGATGAACAGGCTACCGCGCAGGCGCTCCGGGCCATCTATGAAGACGCCCTGCCGGCCATGCCCCTCGACAAGCAACGCCATTATGCCCAGCGGCTCTACCGCATCAGCGGTGATGCGCGCTATCTCGAGCCCCTCGAGGCGCATGGGCGCCTGCTCTTGAAGCAGCTCGGACGCGACATTGCCGGCCTCGAGACGCCCGGCTTCGCGGCGACTCGTACTCGGGAGGTGATGGCGAACTACCCGCAGCGTACCGCCAGACAGCGCGCCCGTGGGGCCATGCTGGCCCAATGGGGCGAGATCGCCTTCGGCCGGCAGCTGCTCTTTCGCCTGATTCAGGCGGACTACTACGGTCTGCTGGACACATTACCCGAGCATGAACGTGCGCTCGACTACCTGGCCAGCCTGGAATGGCAGCGCTTTCTGACCGACCCGGAGGTGATGAGAATCTATGCCGCCCAGGTGGCGAATCAGGCTCATTTCCTTCATCAGCTCGGCATCGTCGATCTGCGGGACGACATGGAAGCGGCGTTCCAGTCCGTCTATCCGGCCGATGCCGTATCGGCCTTGAGCGAGCGTGACTACCGTAACCGGCTCTACGGCATGACGCACATGGTGATCGCCGACAGCCGCTACTATCAGCGTAGGGTATCGGCCGAGCAGCATGCCTGGATCCTTGCAGCCTTCCGCACCGAGATCGAACGCATTCTGGACGAGGCCACGGAGGACATCATGGCCGAAGTCGCGCTCAGCTTTCTGCTGGCTGGCCTGGAAAGCGACCCGACGGTAGCGCGGATACGCCGCCACCTGATGCAGGCCGTGGACCCTCGCTCGGGCATCATCCCATCGCCGGACGGCGATACCGACCTGGAGCGTGGCGAGCACCGCAACGTGCTGGCGATCATGGTGCTCGGCTGGCCGGGGCAGCTGTATGCCGGCCCCGACCTGTCACGAAGGCTCCACCAGCCCCGTGAGGTTCCGGCCGGCCAAGGCATGAGGCAACGTAAATCGCACGTCGCAGTGCTAGAGAACGTTTAGTTCATTCGTCAGCTGCGGGGCAATAGACTCCTTGATATGCCAATAGAGTGGTTGCAGCGGTGCTTGAAGGTCCCTTTCTGCATCACGCTGGTCGATATAGTAGGCCGCCCTAGGCCCGCAGTAGTCGATCACGTCTCCGACCTGGCGGAACTGCAGCCCGGAGATTTTCAGCAGTCTAGCGAAACGAGGCTCCATCATGGCAAAGACCTGATAACGACCGACCAGGCCGACTACGGCTGTGGCAGCCAGGAACAGGCTAAGGGTCACCAGCGGTGAGGGTGGGGGCAACCGGTTCTTTTCCAGCAGTTGAAGGTCCTGCTCACGCAGCCCGAGAGCACAGTCACGCGAACGGCGAAAATCGGGATGCACGGCAAGTCGCGAGACCTCGCATAGGCAGGAGCGCTCGAACTTACTCGGGTGAAGTAGTGGATCGGTCAAGCCGTGGGCACAGCTTTCTTCCAGCGGCAGTAGCCGTTTATCCGCCGGGTCGCTGCTCGCCAGTACTACTCTCAGGCAGCCCGCATCCCTTTTGCTGGTGGTGTGGTGAAGCAGACAGAGAATGGCATGCCGGTCATGCGCGTCCTTTTCGAAGGGGATATCGGCATTTTCGCCCAAACGATAGTTGAGCTCCTCACGGAAGACCTTGTGGCGAAGCGCATAGGCTCGGTAGCGATCGACCTTGGTACGGGCGATGACGAAGCGATATTGCTCGATGAAATCTCGGACTTGGTCATCCAGGGCAGCTTCCGTTCCAGCAGAGTATGAATCACGACGTGGTGTCTCCATGTGATACTCCTGGGATGGCATCTGACAACAAGGCGGGTCGGCCAAGGTGATAACCCTGCCCGTACTCAATACCGTAGGATGACAGGAGTGGAATCAATGCCTCCTGATCGACGAATTCGGCGATGGCTTTCTTGCCGAAGCCAGTGGCGATATCGGCAATGGCCTTGACGATGACCTGACTCTCCGTATTGGTCAGCAGGGTGCGAATGAAGGCGCCGTCGATCTTGATGAAATCGACGGGCAGCTCGCCGAGATAGTGGAAACTGCTGAAGCCGACACCGAAGTCGTCCAGGGCCGTGCGACAGCCAAGGTCGCGCAGGGCCTGAAGAACGCCGCGTGCGCTGGAAAAATCGGTGACGGCAGCGGTCTCGGTGATCTCCAGAATCAAGTAATGGGGGTCTGCACCGCTGGCAGCCAGCTCCTCGACGAGAAACTGCTTGAGCCCTTCGTCGTGCAAGGACTGGCCCGACAGGTTGACGGAAAGACTGATGCCCTGCGCCTGCACGCGGCTCAAAGCGCGCAGACTGTGGCGTAGCACCCAGCGGTCGATCTGTACGACCTGACCGCTGCGCTCGGCCACGGGAATGAAATAGGCCGGTGAGATGAGAGCGCCCTTGGGGCCCAGCATGCGCAGCAGCACCTCGTAGTGCCGGACATCGCCGTCACTCAGGCGCATGATCGGCTGCACCATGAGCTCGAAGCCTTCCTCGTCGATGGCCTGACGAATGCGCTCCACCCAGTAGACGCGCTCCTGCAACTCGTCCTTGGCGCGCTCCAGCGTCGAGAGCAGGTGCCAGCGCTGGGCGCTGCTCTCCTTGGCCTTGTACATGGCCAGGTCGGCGTTGGCCATCAAGTCGGCGGGATTGTCGCCGTGGATCGGGAACAGCGCGATACCGAGGCTGGCCGTGGCCCGGTGGCGCTGGCCGCCGGCATCCAGGCCGGTGCCGTCCAGCAGCGGCGTGATCTGCTTGGCGATGCTGATGGCTTTGCGGGTATCGGCGCCCTCCAGCAGCAGCGCGAACTCATCGCCACCCAACCGCGCAATGATGCCGCAATGGCCGAACTCCTGGAACAGGGTATCGGCCACCATGCGCAGCAGTCGGTCGCCGGTGTGATGGCCGCTGAGTTCGTTGACGTCCTTGAAGTGGTCGATGTCGAGCAGCAGCACCGCCCCGTTACGCCCGCGCTGCGTGACCGCGCCCAGCGCCTCCTGGAAGTAACGTCGGTTGTAGAGTTCCGTCAACGGGTCGCGCTCGGCCAGCCAGGTGAGGCGCGCCTCGGCCAGCTTGCGTTCGGTGATGTCGAGCCCGACCGAGATACGTGCCGCGCGGTCATCGCCGCGCGTTGCCAGCGGCGCGTGATACCAGGCGATGGTGCGCTGACGCCCATCCGCCGTCACCAGGCTGCGCTCCTCCTGAGATGTCACTTCGTCAGTGCCAGTGCTTGGGCGGGGGGTGAAGACATCGTCGAAGCGGCGGCCCAGGAGTCGCTCCTCCTGCATCGACAGGGTGGAAAGCGCATAGTCATTGACGAGGGTGATGCGATCCTGGTCGTCCTGGGTCACGATGAAGACCCGCGCCGTATCCAGCAGGCTGCCGACGAAATCGCGCTCACGGGCCAGCTCCTCGACCCGTTCGGCCAACTGCTGGCCGCGTGCCGTGACTTCGTGTTCCAGCGCCTCCAACTGGTCGGAGAGGGCCAGCGTCGTGCCTTCCAGAACATCGATCTCATCTTCGAGGCGTTGGTTCGGTGGCGGAATCGCGCTGCGGGCTTCGGCGAAGCCGCCGTGAGCCAGCGCGGGGAGCACCCCCGCCAATCGGCGCAGTCTGGCCATGGGCTGCAGCAGAATCGCCAGCAGCAGCAGCTCGGCCGCCAGCCAGCCACCGATGCCTACCAGCAGCAGGCTACGCGTGTTTTCCTGAATGGCGCGTATCTGATGGGTGATATCGGCGGCCAGAAGAAAGAAGCCGCTACTGCGACGAGCCTCATCGGCCTCCATGCGCACGGCGGACAGCTCGTAATCGCGGCCCCGATATTGCAGGCGCAGCGGCGTCTCGAGAATGTCGCTGAGCATGCCTGTCTGCGAGGCCTGGCGAAGCAGCGGAAGATAGTGCTCCGGGCGGGTCATGGCCACTAAGTGGCCGTTCCAGTTCGTCAGGTGACGGTCGGGCATGGCCTCCACCTCGCGCCCCCCGGTGATCAGCAGGGCGACATCGCTGCCGGATACCTGCTGGGCCTGGCGGGTCACGTCGGCCAGGGAGCGAGACAGTATCACCATGCCGACGCTTTCGCCGCCAACCAGAATGGGCACCGCCGCATACTGGCGACAGTCGTTGGCACAGCGAAGCGCCGAAAGTGGAAACTCGGTTTCCATCACCTGGCGTACCCAGTCCTGAACGGGGCGCTCCTTGTCGGCCTGTCCCTCCCCCCAATCGGCCAATTGGCGGCCCTGGGCGTCGAACACCAGTATCTCGTCGATGCCGGCTTCGAGTTGCAGCGTGGGCCACTGGGACGTCAGGGAGTTTATCAGCGCTTCCTGGTCGTTTCCGTCCAGGGCCGGCCCCAGGTCAGGGGAGGCTGCCGTCAGGGCAGCGATCTGCTGCAGGCTCACCTCGGAGCGCTGCAGGGCCAGCTGTATCTCACGGACTTCCCGGTCGTTGCTTTCCCTGCGGCTCTCCTCGAACTGGCGGGTCAGGTTGGCATGGCCGAGCCAGGTGAATAGTCCCGCCAGCACCAGCAGCAGCAGACTGCTCAGCGCCAGCACTCGCCAGGTCAGGCTGAGACGGGGCCGTCGTGCTTGGGAATCGGAGCGGCTCATGCGGACAATCCCTGACCGGTTCGGTGATCGGAGGCTTCAGAAGCGCAGCGAGAGCTGGAATAGCAGCATGTTCCAGCGCTGGCGAGTGTCAGTCGGGTCTGGCTCGTCGCGCAAGGGCAGCCAACCGGTGCCATTGACATGGTGATATTCAGCGGCGAGCAGCACTCGGGGATTGACACGCCACTGTAAGCCGACGGTGATGTCATCGGCGAAGCGTGTATGAGCCGGGCCTCGTCCCTGGGCTTCAAAGGACCGTCCCGAGCGGTCGTTGCGGTCGCTGACCAGGCTGTCGTAACGCACCAGCCATTGCCAGTCATCAAGGAAGCGACGTGTATACTGCACGTACCAACTCTCTCCCGTGACGTCTGAGCTGGGCAGTGGGCCAGTGTCTGTGGTCGAAACCGAGCGCAGAGCGAACTCACCCGTCAGAGCCCAGTGTTCCTTGTCGTATTGAAGCGAGAGAATCCAGGGTTGGAAGTTGAGTTGTCCCTCGTTCGGGCCCAGTTCGAGGTCCAGGTTCACGTCAGCCGCACTGATGGCGGCCGTGAAGTTGCCCCCCGAGTGTTCATAACGAATCTGTCCGATCGACGAGGTGCTGCCGCTGACGTTCACGCCGAGTTGAGCCGGGTATAGCTGACTGTCCAGGTCGCGGGTTGTCGGTACTCCCACACCGGCGATGAAGCGCAGCGTACCATGGGGCAGTCGTTCTTCGGCGTAGACGCTGACTCCATCGGCGGAGAGACCGAGCGAGCGGGTACGGTCGAAGTAAATGGATTGGGGTAACAGTATGCTCGGGCGGGTAAAGGCGACGTCCCGGGTCTGATTGTAGAAGCCGAAAGGGTTCTTGAACCGCCCGAGTTGGATGCCCAGGGTTCGCTGCTGGTTGGAGAAGGGTTGGTAGTCGATGACGCCGTAGTCGAGCGCCGGCCTGGCGTCGCTGCCATCGCCGCCGGCTCGACGGCTGAGCACCTGTGCCGCTAGCAGTACGTCGTGCCTTGGCCGGATCGAAGCATTGGCGCCTATCTCGGTGTACTTGAGGCTGCCGCCACTACTGCTGCTGGGGCCGAAGAAGTCATTATGGTCGGAGACGACGTACGCCTGACTCAGGAACCCGTGCAGCTGCAAGGTATCCATGATGCCCTCTGCCGCCGCGGCCGGTGCCCAGCCCAGGGCCAGCATCAGCAGCAGCGAGCGCGAGCGACGGCTACTCCATGGTAACGACTTGGACTCGATCATCCAGATACTCCCTTTCCAGATACCCAAGGGCGCCAGGCGTGGTGGCGACGCGTTCCAGCATCTCGATCTGATTGTCGACCTGACTGGGTGCCTGCCCTGTACCCGAGAAGACCATACGGTCCCAGGCCAGCTGAAGCTGATGCGGATATACCGTGAGCCGCTCCTTGGCGAAGCGGGCATGAACGGGATGGTTGTTGGGCAGTACGAAGACGCGAACGGCTTGCCCATCCGGCCAGCTGCGCTGCCGCATGGCAAAGATGGCTCGAGTGGTGTCGCGGGTCAGGGCGGTGTTGGCCACCTGAGGGTGGGCGATGAGCACGACCTGACGCTCCTCGGCATGGACCGACGGAGGAAGAAGTGCCACCAGCAGTGGCAAAAGCATCAAACGGATCACCCCGGCCACGCGCCACCTTCCCGAAGGTTGGGCAGATGCGGCGTGGCGAGTGCGAACGGCTGCGACACGATGCCGTCAGACAAGACGACTCTCATGCCTGGCCCATTGGCAGCGGCGGAAAGCCAGGACTTCATGAGCGTATCGATAATGATATCCCCCGATCCCCCTTGCCGAGCTCCACCCCTCTTCCCGGCAAGTCATGCTCCCTGATGATTATGTATCGTACTTTAGCCTCTGGGTGTCGTTGCACAATATAGGCATTTCACCGCCGTGACGAGACCGCCACGGGCCATGGCAGTCATGATGCCACCGACATCTTCTCTGCACAGTAACATAGATTCAACGGGTTATGTGCGGCCGGGCGAAGCGCAGCGCAGCCACGGTCAGCCGACAAGCGCTCTTGCTGTGCCCTGCCCGGCCTGAAGGGGCCTCGTCGAGGAAAAAGTATGGCATCATCGCTATCTTGAGGCATTCCAACCAAGGACAGGCCAGAACTCTCATGTTTCTCGATCCTTACCATACCCAGACGGGCTCACGCGTGCGCATCTCTGCCCAGCAGGCAAGTGACTTTGCCAAGCGCATTGCCGGCGACTTCAACCCGATACACGATGCCGATGCCCGGCGTTTCTGCGTTCCCGGAGATCTACTCTTTGCCCTGGTTCTGAGTCGTTTCGGCCTCTCGCAGCGGATGGATTTCCATTTTCGCAGCATGGTGGGTGACGGCACGCCGCTGAGTCTCGAGGAGAGCGACTCGGGCCAGGTGGAGGTCAAGGACGATGAGGGCAAGCAGTACCTGGAGGTCGGGCGCTCCGGCGCCGAGAACCACGATGCTGCCGCCGTCGAGGCCTTCACGCGCTGCTACGTGGCCTTTTCCGGGAAGAACTTTCCCCACGTGCTCAAGCCACTGCTCGAAGAGCAGGGCGTGATGTTCAATCCCAAGCGACCGCTGGTGATCTACGACAGCATGGGCTTCTCGCTCGAGCGCACCGACCTGACCGGCCCGACCCTGGAGCTGGTCGACTCCCGCCTGGAGGTCAACGGCAAGCGCGGCGACGTGAAGCTCGAGTTTCGCATCACCGACCGCGGAGAGGTCGTGGGCAGCGGATCGAAGAAGCTGGTCGTCAGCGGGCTCAGCGAGTACGACCCGGCGGCCATGGAGGCCATCGTCGCCGAGTTCTACCGGCTCAAGGCTGCCTACGAGAGCGCGCAGGAGGCCTGAAGGAAGTATCGAGGGCACTGAGCGCTGCACCATGCAGCGCTATACCATGACGGTTACCGGGCAGTGGGCCAGGTCGATTACGCGATGGCTCACGCTGCCGACCAGTTTTTCATGCAGAGCGCCCAGCCCACGGCGGCCCATGACGATGACGGGATTGCCGGGAAGGCCGTGGGCGAAGTCGGTGATCGCTACCGCATAGTCCTCACCCACCAGCATGCGAGTGGCGATGCCGGCCGGGACTTCCCCGAGGTGCTGGCGTGCCTGCTCGAAGATCTGCTCGGACTCGCCGCGCTCCTCCGAGGTGGGCTGTGGCGTGTCTGCCGGACGGCAGTACAGCAGTTCCACCGAGGCCCCGGCACGTCGCGCCAGCTCTCCGGCCAAGGCGGCAGCGCGGTTGCTGTGTCGGGAACCATCGATCGGCAGCAGCACGCTGTCCATGCGCTCGCCGCTTGCGGTGGCTTCGGGGTGAACGATGGTGATCGGACAGTCCACCTTGTGCACTACCTCGTTGCTTACGCTGCCCTCCATGAACTTGGCGAAATCGCTGAGGTGGCGCGCTCCGATCACCAGCAGACAGCCCGGCTGGCTACGAGCGTGCTCGATGATGGTACGGGCGGGGTGGCGCACGAAGCCCTTCTCTTCCAGGGTCACTTCCTTCAGCGAAGGTTGGAGGGCCTCGTGCACGAGCCTTTTGGCATGCGTGAAGGCCGCCTGTGCGGCTTCCAGTCGCTGGGAGCGGTCGCGATCCGTCTCGGCGAGGCGGTTGGCCGGCACGTCGCTGAGCTCGGCTGGGTTGAGGGGCATGACATGTACCAACTGCAGCCGTGCCTGCAGCAGTTCGGCGAGCAGTGCGGCATGTCGCGTGGCGGCATCTGCTGCAGGCGAGCCGTCTACCGGTACGATCACGAGTGAAAGAGGCTCACGCATGCGAATTCCCCCGAAGTTCAGTGAGTAAAATGGCTGAACGGCCCATTGACCCTCGCCTTGGCTTAGCCTAGCGCACTTGAGGGGCGGTCGTCTGCTGCTCGGTCGGCACATGCAGGGTCTTGCCGAACAGCATGCCGCCCCAGGGAAACTCGTTGGCAATCCGGCTCAAGGCGATCGAACCGGCCATGCCGACCACGATCAGCAGCAGGGCATAGACGGGTAAGGACAGCGCGACGAACTCACCGGCGAAATCGACGATGGCGAAGAACATGGGATGCGCCAGGTAGATGCCGAAAGAGTAGCGGTTGACGGCTTTCACCATGGGCGTGGCGTGCAGATTGCGCAGACGGGTCACGGCGAACAGCGTGAACAGAATGAAGAGCGGTACCACCCAGGTTTCCTTGGAGGAGTACTCCAGCCAGCCCGGCAGCGTGAGCAGGACGATGACGGCAACGTAGGCCAGCAGCAGCTCCGGTCGCGACAGCCACTTGAGCCAGGGCACTTCTCTCAGATGCTCGGGAGCGAGCTGCGGGTAGTACTTCACCACCAGCATGGCCAGGAAGAACAGGTAGACCCAGCCGAGCGGTGCGATCCACAGCAGGTAGCCCGGCGGTTCGATGCCGAGCCAGCGGGTCAGCCCCCAGTAGGCGATGCCGATGGCGCTACCGATCAGCAGCCAGGGGCCAGGCGGCAGCCAGCGTTCGAGGGCGTAGCGGCAGTAGAGCCAGTAAAAGGCATAGAACTGCATGGCAATGATCAGGAAATAGCCGTGCCAGCCGGCGAAGACGAGGTATTCGGTCAGGTTTTCGACCAGGCCGATCGGTTCCCCCTGACGATGCAGGTTGAGGTACTTCGTCATCGAATAGATCAGGCCGTAGACGAAGTAGGGCACCATCACGTACTGCAGGCGCTTGAGCAGAAAGCCGGAGGGGGGCTGGTTGCCGTAGCGCATCGAGAACAGAAAGATCGAGATGAAGATGAAGATGGGCGTGCCGAGCACGGTCGGGATGCGGGCCAGATCGACATAGACGTTGTCGACATGCTGATTCAGCCGATCGAGAAAGTGAAAGCCGAAGACCGCCAGGCAGCCATAGAAGCGCAGCCAGTAGATTTCTTCGATCCGCTTCATGAATCTCTTGCCTTCCTTGGTCTAGAAAACCCGTGCGAGGAACATCGGCCGTCGACTCAATGTCGGACCATGTCGAGACGGAAAGATTCCATTATCACGCTAGCGAACGTTCGCGCTGCGGCACAAGGAGCAGGAGTGCCATGACGATCAGACATACCCTTGCCGCTCTGCTGGGCCTGGCTCTGCTCTGGATGGGCAAGCTGCAGGCCGGCGAGGTCACCTACCATCGTTTCGCTTCGGAGGTTCTGGGGCGCGACTACCCCTACGCCCTCTACCTGCCGGAAGGCTATCACGAGAGCGAGCAGGCCTACCCCGTCCTGTATCTGTTGCATGGCTCCTTCGGCAGCGAGCGAGACTGGGTCGAGAGCGGTGGTCTCAGGCAGACCGCCGACCGCCTGATTCGCGAAGGGCGTATGCCGCCCATGGTCATCGTCATGCCCGGCAGCGAGAGCTGGTGGATCGACGGCCACAACGAAGCGGCCCGCACGGCCTTTCTCGACGAGCTCATGCCCTACATCGAACAGGCCTGGCGCGTCGTACCGCAGCGTGAGTGGCGCGCCATCGCCGGGCTTTCCGCCGGTGGCTACGGCACCCTCAACTTCATCCTCGAACGTCCCGAGCTGTTCGCCGCGGCCGCGGCGCTGAGCCCGGCGAGCTATCACCCGCTGCCGCCTCGGCGTTCCACAGCGTGGCGGCACCCGGCCTTTCTCGATGCGGCGGGACGGTTCGACGAAGCACTCTGGCAGCGCAGCAACTACACCGCCTACCTGACCGACTACCTGGAGCGGGAGGAGGTCGTGCCGCTCTACCTGAGTGCCGGACATCGCGACCCCTACAACGCCGAGCATCACGCCCGAGTCGTGCGTCAGGCATTGCTCCCGTACCAGCCCGAGCTGGTGACCATGGAAGTACTCAACGGCGGACATACCTGGCGCGTTTGGCGTGCCAGCCTGCCCAATGCCCTGACCTGGGTGGGGCGCTTCCTGCAAGGGCCGGTGTCGCTCGAGACGCTGGCCGAAAGCCGCGTGGCGGAGGAGAAGGTCGCTGAGGCTCCTTGAGCCCTCCCAAGTGAGGGTGGGTGAGGGCCGAAAGCGGGGTTGGCGAAGCGCCCTGCAGACTTTAGTCTCAAGGCTCGCTCCCTTTCAGGCTCTCCTTCAATGCATCCACAGCGCCAACACCTTCACAACGAGCTGCACGCCCGCCCGTCGATCTACTTCGCGGAACCGGCTCATGTCCACCATTACGCCTTCCTCGCCGACGCCGAGGAGCACGCCGGCCTGCTGGCGAGCCTGAGCGAGACCACCGGCCTTGCCTTCGATACCGAGCGGGTTCAGCAGATCGTCACCCTGGATGAGGCGGTGCTGAAGTGGGAGCGGCACACCGAGTTCTCCACCCTCACCCTGATGGTGCCGAAGGTGCCTGATGGCGAGCCCTGGCCGGCGCCGCCGGCCTGGCTGGCGCAGGTCGTGGATGCCTGCAGCGCGACCCTGATCAATGCCACCCTGGTATTGGCGGAAGGCAACGATACCTGGCGGGGCAGCGCCGAGGCCTACGGTTTCGCCGACCCGGCCGGTTCGCAGGTGGGTGGCGGCGATGCCACGGTGTGGGGCGACTTTCGCCTGGATGACAATGGCGTCAATCGCCTGCTGTTGCTCAATGCGGCCCTCAACGCCTTTCGCCTGGGGCGCATGGTGCGCCGCCTGCTGGAAATCGAGACCTATCGCATGATGGCCTCGCTCTCGCTGCCCCTGGCCAAGGAGCTGGCGCTGGAGCTGCAGGCCTACGAGGTGGAGCTGGGCGAGCTTTCCGACCGTAATGCCGAGCAGGCGGAGGCCAACCCGCGCCCGCTGCTGACGGCGCTGTCGCAGCTCTCGGCCCGGCTGGAGCGCAGCGGCAGCCGTTCGCGCCAGCGCTTCAGCGCCACCGAAGCCTATGCGCGTATCGTCTTTTCCCGCATCGAGGAACTGCGAGAGGCGAGGGTCGGCGACTGCCCGCGCCTCGGCACCTTCATCCTGCGCCGGTTTCGGCCGACGGTGCATTACTGCGCGGCCATCCATCAGCGCCAGCAGCGCCTGGCCGAGAGCGCTGCCCGCCTGAACGACCTGCTGCGGACCCGTGCCCAGGTCGAGATCGAAGAGCAGAACACCAGCATTCTCAACAGCCTGAACGAACGGGCCAGTATCCAGCTCAAGATCCAGAAGGCGGTGGAGGGGCTCTCGATCATCGTCATCAGCTATTACATCTTCAGCCTGTTCAAGCTGGGTCTCGAGAGCCTCAAGGGGCTCGGCGTCGAGGTGCAGCCGTACCTGGCGGCGGCCGTGCTCACTCCGCTGGGCGGGTTGATCATCGGGTTGCTGGCGTGGCGGATCTGGCGGGTCAAGCGCCACTGAGACGGTGTCAGTGTCCGCTGCGCCTGACACGCGCACGCAGTACGACGAGGCCCAGGCTCAGCAGGCCGACCAGGGCGGCCAGCAGCAAGGGGAAGGCGCCGGTACCGGCCCGCTCCAGCAGCGGGCCGGTCAGCGAGGGCAGGGTCATGCCGCCGGTACCGCTGGCCAGGAAGATCCAGCCGGTGGTACGCCCGTTGAGGGTCATCAGTTGATGGCTCAACCCGAACAGGATGGGAAAGATGGCCGAGCAGGCCAGGCCGAACAGCAGCGCCACCAGCGGTAGCGGCAGCCACAGGAAGTGCAGCGCCAGTGCACTGAACAGGCCCAGCGCCAGGCAGCCGCGCAACACCTTCCACGGCGACAGCCGCCGCACCAGCGGGATTGCCAGCAGTCGACCGGCCGACAGGGTCAGCCAGAACAGCGTCACCATCAACGCCGCATCGCCCGCTGCCAGGCCGTTGAGCATGCCGTAGGCGGTGATCCACCCGGCAAAGGTGATCTCCAGGCCCACGTAGAGGCCGAACATCGCCAGAAAGATCGCCAGCCGCACGCCGTCGTCGGGTGGTGGGGCGGGGCGGTCGCTTGCCGTGTCGTCCGGTGGGCGCGGGCTCGCACGGCGCAGTAGCGGCACGCAGAGCGCTACCGCATAGAGCGCGACGAACCAGAAGGCCCAGGCGAAGGAGAGCTGCAGGTAGAGCACCGCCACCACCACCAGGGGGGCGAGCATGTTGCCCAGGCCGAAGCAGAAGTGCAGGGCGCTTACCCAAGGGGGCGAGGCCGTGCCGTGATTCCACAGCAGCAGGGTGTTGGCGCCGGCATTGACCGAGACCTCGGCCATGCCCAGCAGGAACATTACGGCCGTGAGCAGCATCAGGGCCGGGGAGAACGGCACGGCGAACAGGCCTGCCGCCATCAGCAGCAGCATGGCCACCAGCACGCGGTGGCCGTCGAAGCGGTCGATCAGCGCGCCGGAGAGCACCGAGCCCAGCATGGTGCCAAGGGCGCGGGCAGTGAACAGGATACCGATCTGTCCCATGCTCGACCCCGTCATCTCGGCCAGGTGCGGCAGCGCCGGCCCCAGCAGGCCGGCACACATGCCGATGGCGATGAAGGTGACGAAATAGGACAGCGTGATCCGAACCTGGGGGGAGGTCGGCAAGATGTACATGAGAACTCCGCTGAATGGCCTTCCCTGGGCGAGGCAGATCGAGTCGCCTCGTTCACTCACGAGCGGTCGAGTATAGTCGGGTTGTGAAACCCAGGGAGAAGAATTGCATGAGCAGCTTGCCAGCCAACACTCCGTCGCCACCCTACTATGCCGTGATCTTCACTTCCATTCGCACCGAGGGAGACAACGGTTACGGCATGATGGCCGAGCGTATGGTCGAACTGGCCGCCCAGCAGCCGGGCTTTCTGGGCATCGAGTCGGCGCGGGACGAGCTCGGCGTGACCGTTTCCTACTGGCAGGATCTGGAATCGATCCAGCGCTGGAAGCAGCAGGTCGAACATCGCGAAGCCCAGCGGCTCGGGCGCAGCGAGTGGTACGCCGCCTACAAGGTGCGTATTGCCAGAGTGGAGAGGGAGTATTCTTTCGGCGATTCATAGCGGACCGCCCCGGCGCCCTGGGCGCCGGGGCGGTCGCTACTCCTCTCCGTCGATGCGCTCGAGCAGGTCGGCCACGGCTTGTTCGAGCTGCCGGTCGCGTCCGGCCACTTCGTCCTGGGGCGTCTGCTCCACCAGCAGGTCCGGCATGGCGCCGTTGTGCTCCATGTCGGTACCGTCGGGCAGGTACCAGCCGCGGAAGGGGCGCCGTACGGTGGCGCCGTCGATCAGCGTATGGCTGTTGGTGGAGATCACCCCGCCGTAGGTCTGCTGCCCCACCAGCCTACCGCGGCCCAGCGTGGTGAAGGCGTGGGCCAGGATCTCGGCATTGGAGTAGCTCTTCTCGTTGGCCAGCATGTTGATCGGCAGCGTATAGCGCGGGGCGTCCAGGCGGTCCTGAGGATAGTGGCCGGTCGCGTCGCGGTCGGCCCCGGCCGGAATGGTGTAGGCGTGCTCGCCGGCCATGATCGAGGTGAGGATGCGGTCGGTGGTGTGTCCGCCACCATTGTTGCGCACATCGATGATCAGGCCGTCCTTGCCCTCTGCCGCGGCATAGAGGTCGCCCTGGAAACCCTCCAGCGAGGTCTGATTCATGGCCTGAATGTGCAGGTAGCCGAGCCGCCCGTCGGAGAGCTCCTCGACGTGGCGCCGGCTCTCCTCGCGGAAGGCGTCGTACTTGAGCCGGGCCAGCTCCGTCAGTCCTATCGTCTGCAGCATGGTGCGATACTCGGTGTAGCCGTCTGCATTCGGACGGTCGAAGGTGACGATGACCTCCTGATCCACCTGTCCGCGCAGGCGCTCCAGCAGTGTCTCGTTCTCTTCGATGGGCCTCAGGCCGATCTCGGTGATGACATCGCCCGGTGCCAGGGGCATGGGGCCGCGGCTGGCCGGTCCTTCGGGAATCACCTCGGTGACGCGAAAGCCGATGCGGCCGTCCTGCTGCGAGACGATTCTCTCGTGCTCGATGCCCAGCCGACCCGAGGGCTCGCGCAGCGCCGATACCGGCCCCGGATTGGAGACGCCCATGTGCGACGCCGCCAACTCGCCCATCAGCCGGTTGGTGATGTCGCTGAACTCGCTCGGCGTGCGCGCACGCCGAATCAGCGCGGCGTAGTCCGCCACCACCTCGGGCCAGTCCAGACCCTTCAGGTCGGTGCGATAGAAGTTCTCGCCGATGACGCGAGCGGCCTCGTGGAATTTCTGCAGCGACTGCTGGCGCAGGTCGATGCGCAGCCGGTCGGAGATGTCCAGGTAGCGGGGAGAGCCGCTGCCGGAGAGGTTGGCCACGCCGACCCGGCCGTTGACGATGTAGACCACCTGCTCGCCGGTGATGTTGAGATGCTGAACGTTGGCCTGCGGTCCGATGCGAGTGCGCTGGCTGCCGTCCCAGTTCATGGCCACCAGCCCTTCGCCGCCGGCGTTGAAGACGTAGCGGTCGCCGCCCGGGGTCATCTCGTTGGCGGTCTGATGCGCCGGCGTGGCCGTCACTCGCTCGATGCGACGCCAGGCGTCGTCCAGCTCGAGCACAGGGGCGTCCTGTGCCGCCTCCTCGGTGTCGCGGTCGTCCGTCACCGGCAGCGGTGAAAGCGCCTGCGCTGCCTCGCGGGCGCTGCGGTAGTAGCTGGTGAGCTCACGCGGGGTGTAGGTCTCGATGTCGCGATCCAGGTAGACACGGTAGAGGTCGTAGTTCTCGCCGGAGCGATTGGAGATGAAGGTCAGCTTGCGGCTGTCCGCCGACCAGCGCGGATTCAGGTCGTTGCGCGGGTGACGGGTGATGTTGACCGGCTCCGCCGAGCCATCCGCCGGCACCACGAAGATGTTGGCGCTGAAGTCGAGATCGTTCTGCGAGTAGGCGATATAGCGGCTGTCGGGCGACCAGCGCCACTGCATGAAGCTGTCCCAACCCTCGACCAAGGCGCGCTCCTCGCCGCTCTCCAGGTCGAGAATCACCAGGTCGCCGCGCCCACGGCGGAAGGCCAGGGAGCGTCCGTCGGGAGAAGGTGAGACGTCGCGGTCGTTGGTTTCCTCGGCCACCACTGGGCTCACATCGAACTGAATGGCGTCGTGCCAGCGGGTCGGGTCGCGATCCGTCGGCAGATCGTCGGGCAGCTCCTCCTCCAGTTCCTCCTCGGGGATGCTCTCCACTTCCACGGCAGGCTCCTGGGGCGGGGGCGGCACGTCGGTGGGATCGCCCGGCTGGGGAATCAGCACCGGGTCCAGAATGAAGCCGGGGTCCTGCGGGGCGAAGGGGTCTTCGGGCTCCTCACCGCGCAGTGCCAGATCGGGGTCGTAGTCGTTCTCCTGCTCAGGCTCGTCGGGCAGGTCGGGGTCAGCACCGGGGCCTTCCGAAGCCAGCGAGACGTTGTGGTCGCCGTCCCAGTGGCGTACCGATGGGCGCCCTCTCGCTTGCTGTCGCTCATGGCTGCGGCGCACTTCGTCCCGGGTCAGCGTCACCTGCGCCCGATAGATCGACTCGGTGCCGTCGTCGTCGTTGACGAAGTAGAGATCGAGGCCGTCGGGGGACCAGGCGAGACTGTGATGGCGAGCGTGGGTGCCGGGAGTGACCAGCAGTGTCGGGCTCTGCTCGTCGACGTGGCGCACGTAGACGCGGCCATAGGCGATGTAGGCCATGGTCTGGCCGTCCGGGCTCAGCGCCGCCTCACTGACGTCGCGGTCGATACGCCGCAGGCTATGGATGTCGCGCCCGTCGTCCGGGGCGCGCAGGGCAATGGGCTCGGGCTCGGCGTCGGGTTGTTCCAGGTCCAGCCTCAGCAGGGTGTCCCACACCTGCAGCACGGCGGTACTGCCGTCGCGGGAGACGTCGAAGTATTCCAGGTCACGGTCGTCGAATTGCGTGAGCCTCTCGATGGTGCGCTCGGCATCCAGCTCCATGCGATAGAGGTTGACGGTCTGGTCTTCGCGGTCGGACATGAACAGCAGCGTGTTCTCGTCGACCCAGCGCGCCATGCCGTCGTCGCCGTCACGCTCGGTCAGCGGTTCGAAATCGTCGCTGCCGAGCTCATGAAGCCAGATGTTCATGGCATCGGGGCCGCGATAGTGGCGACGGTTCCAGTCGTGGTAGGCCCCGCCCCGGGTGAACACGACACGCTGGCCATCCGGGGAGAGCTGCGGTTCGGAGCCGAAGGCGTCGTGCAGCCTGGTATATTCGCCCCCCTCCGGAGAGAGCCGGTAGGGGCGCTGGTCGCGGTATACGTCGGCCTCGAGCATGCCCGAGAAGGTGATCACCAGCTCGCCGCTCTCGTCGAGGCCGATGCTGGGGTTGCGCAGGTGCTGGTCGCCATAAGTGAGCTGCGCGAGCTGGCTGCCGTCGCGATTCATGCGCCACAGGTTGAGGTAGCCGTCGCGCATCGACGCGAACACGACCCACTCGCCGTCAGGGCTCCAACTGGAATGCAGGTCGTCGTAGTTGTGGCGCGTCAGGCGCACCGCCGTGCCGCCGTCCGTCGAGGCGCGCCACAGATCGCCGCGCCAGCTGAAGAGAAGCTCGGAGCCGTCGGGGCTGACGGAGGGGAAGCGTGGCAGGCCGACCTGCCCCGACTGAGCCTGAGCGGCGGCCGATAAGCTTGCCAGCAAACCACTGATGAGCGTCAACAGAGAGGCGCGACGCACCCTCATGTACAGGGGCGTCCGAAGGGCGCGGAGTCCTTGCATTGTCGAACCTGTCCTTAATGCCGATGCCATGCTTCCACAACGTAGCAACGATCACGGCCGACTTCGAATACGAATCGATCGGTGTGGTCTGATGCAAGGCCTTGCGCTAGGCTTTCGCCGAAAGCGCGCGTTTCGCCAACCGTTCAGGGAAGGAGGGGGCATGAGTGACGCACGCGATCCATATCCCGATGCATTGCGTGCCGTTGCGCTATTGATCGTGGTGCTCGGGCACTGGGTTGCCACACTGCCACGAATCGAGAATGGCATGCTGGTGGAGACCGGCCACATCCTCGATGCCTGGCCACCCGCAGGCTATTTCACCTGGATCGTGCAGGTCGTACCGCTGTTCATCTTCGTTTCCGCGGCGGTGAGCTCGGAAGGCGTGTGGGAGCGCTACCGCGCCGGTGACCCGCACTCGCACTGGTGGGCGACTCGGGCGCTGGGACTGGCTCGCCCCACCGTGACCTACCTGGCCGTGCTGTCCGTATTTGTGGGCATCTCCTTCTTCACCCGTGATGGCGTGCTGGGGCCGCTCAATCATTCATTGACCGTGCACCTGTGGTTCCTGCTGATTCTATTGGGCGTTCAACTGGTGCTGCCGCTTTCCGTCTGGGCCGACCGCCGCTTCGGTTTGTGGTCGGCGGCGGCGCTGATCGCAGCCATCGCCGTAGTGGACCTGCTGCGCTCGCGCCCCGCCGCCCTCGAGGAGTGGCTGATACTGGGGCGGTTGGTGACCGCGGAGCACGACTATTTCGCCTGGATCAACACGCTGTTCTTCTGGCTGTTGCCCCAGCAGCTCGGTATCGCCTGGTGGAATGGCCGTTTCAGCGGTCGGCGTACCGGCGCTGCGCTGATGCTGTTCGGGCTGGCCTGGCTGCTGGCCGCCGTCGCCCTTGGCTACCCGCCTTCGATGGTCAATGGCGATGCGGGAGGCGATACCAACCTGCTGCCGCCGACCCTGGCGCTGCTTGGCGTGATGTGGTTCCAAGTAGGGCTGGTAGTGCTCTTCGAGGCGCCGGTACGGCGCTTTCTGCAGCGTCAGCACCTGGGGCGCTGGATGGCGATGATCGGCGCGTTCGGGCTGCAGCTCTACCTGTGGCACAAGCTGGCCGAGCTGCCGGCCGCCTGGCTGGGACAGCGCCTGGGTTGGCCCATCGACGCCGGCATGCCGGGCGAGCCGGGGTTCTGGATCGGCCGCCTGGAGTGGATCGGGCTGTGTGCGCTGATGGTGGTGCCGGTGATGATCGTGGTGTTGCTCTTCGAGCGCTACCGCAAGCAGCATGTCGCACCCGCGACCGGGACGTACCGCATTGTCTCGGGGGGCACGGTGCTACTGCTTGGGCTGGGTGTCAGCCTTGGCTTGGGTGCTCTCCCCGGAGCGCTCATCGGCCTCCCCCTGGTGGCGCTTGCCGCCTGGCTGCTGCGTTCGCCCCGTCAGACCTGACTCGGAGAGCCATTGGCGTATGGCTTCGACGACCCACTCAGGATCGTCGATCGGCAGATCGTGACCGCCGTTGGGGTGGCACTGCAGTGGCCAGCCCCAGCGCTCGGCAATGCGCCGTGAGCAGTGCCACGACACCATCCGATCGGCTTTCGAGGTCAGCACCAGGGTCGGCAAGCCGGGCAGTTCCTGTGGTACGGGAAACCCTCTCGCGGCGGCCAACAGTTGACGCACCAGGTTGGCCTTGCCTACCGGCGCTTCGCGTTGCCAGCGGGCGTAGCGTTTCGCCACGCCGTGCAGGTCGCTCTGCAGCCGGGTGGTCATGCGCAGAATCTCGAGCTCGCGTCGTTCATGACTGAGCGGCAGCAGCAGGGCCATCAGCAGGCGTGGGTATTGCCGTGGGCGCAAGCGCTGGTAGAAAGGGGCAGTGCCGCGCAGGCTCGAGTTGATCAGCACCAGACACGCCACCTCATCGGGAAAACGCTGCGCCCAGCGCAGCGCCACCATGCCGCCCAGCGAGATCGCCAGTACCCGGTGCGGGCCGCGGCTGCCCGCAGCGTTCAACTCACGGCGCAGCGCGTCGACCATGCCGTCGATGTGGGTCGGGCTGGCCTCGCGCCAGAGCACCCCGTTGCCGGGAAGATCCACCGCCCTGGCCGGCTGTTGCAGCACCTGGGCCAGCCGCTCGGGAAAGCCTTCCCAGTGGCGTGCCTCGCGTACCAGACCGCGCAGCAGGATCCAGCCGGGGCCGGGCGCTGGCTCGTTCATGGGCGATTCGCTCCAGTCTTGTCGGCGGGCTCGATCACCCACGGTTCGCGTTCGACTTCGTTGCGGCAGCTGGCGTCGACGGGGTGGTAAGGATCGTCGAGAAATGCCTGGATCATCGTGGAGCGGCACTCGTTGACCGGATTGTGGCCCAAGGCCTGCATTTCGACGTACTGCAGGTTGGGCATGGTGAGCTGCAGGTGCTGGCTCCAGCGTGTGCCGCAGCATGGATCCATCTGACCATGGATCGACAGCGCCGGCGTGTCGCTTATGGGCGGATCGTTGTGTTCGGCTGGCACGTCGCCGTCCTCACCCCACCAGGCGCAGAGCCAGGGCGGCTCGAAGCCCAGCACCGCGGGCTCGCGCTGTACGGCAGCGATGGAGTCATCCTGGCTGGGTCGGTTGCTGCCCATGTCGCTGCATACATGCGCGAGGAAGTAGCCCAGGGCATAAGCGGGAGCCTCTGGCTCAGGGTCGTAGTCCTCGATGCGGAAGAACTCCGCAAGCCGTGAATAATCCCCGGCTTCGACGTCGGCTACCAGGCTGGGCAGCTCGGCATAGTCGGAGGCCAGCGTCAGATAGAGAGTATCGACGAGGGCGGCGCCATCGAAGTACAGCGCTTTCTCACCGTCTTCGCCATGCCCGACATGCGCCACGAAGGGGCGTCTATCCAGAGTACGCCGAGCCCGGTCGAAGGCCTGCATCCAGTTCGGCAACATGTCCCGGCATGCCTCATCTTCCGCAGAGCACAGTGCGAGTACGTCGGTAAAGGTCTGCTTGGCGGTGTAGAGCTCATCGACTGGCGGGCGGTTACGCAGATGATTGAACCAGGGCCAGCCGAAGACGGCGGCGCGAATGCTCTCAGGATGGTACTGGATGAACGAGGCTAGTGTGCCGCTGCCGGTGGAAGAGCCGAAGGCATCGATGCGCTCGTAGCCGAGCAACTGGCGAATTTCGTCTACATCGCGCGATACGGCGTGAGCGTTGTACTGGCTGACGTCGATACCCTCGTCGACCAGCTTGCGGTAGCACGCTTGCACCTCCGCCGTGATGAGGTGCAAACGCTCCATCGGCTCCAGCGAAGCGGTGATGGCTGGCGTGTGGATGATGTTGTGATAGGGCGAGACCGCCGCGTAATCGGGGCACTCCAGGGCTGGCTCGGCGTGAGTGAAGCCGCGATGATCCATGGTTACCAGGGTGCGCTCACCGATGTCCTCGAGCAGTTGCTCCAGATAGTCCCGGTTGTCGAGTGAAGAGTAGCCTGGCCCACCGGGAAAAAAGAAGACCGGTGGCGCTTCGTCAACTGGGGTTTCCGGCTCGATGACGGCCACCGGCATGGAAACCCGATTGCCGTTGGGTTCTTGCCAATTCTCGGGCGCATGAAAGGTGTGGCAGGTCGCACCCAGCGACTCTAGGGCTTCGGTGGGGCATTGCGTGTTTTCCAGACGGGGGAGGCCGTCTTCTTCCACCTGGTCTTGAGCGTGCACCTGGTCTTGAGCGTGGCTCGGTGAAGAGAGAAGTACAATCAGCGGGACGGCCCCAAGCCAGTGCCAGGCGCAAGATTCCCTTCTTTTCATGGCGCTCTCCTTGTTGTTCGCGGGTAGCCGGCGGGCCGGGCTTCGCTAGTCAAGCTAGCAGCCGAAGCGAGGCCGTCAACGCGGATAAGGTGGGTAACTCAAGGCAATAAACAAAGACAGAAATCGTTTTGATGCGTGTGTGGCGCGTAACTACCTTGCAAGAGTAAGGATGACACGCAGGAAGCTGTACGGCCCCGGCCGTACGCCGTTTTTAAGAAGGAGGTGGAACATGCAAGTACGTGAAGTCATGACCAAGCGTCCCGATTATTGCAGTGCCGATGCATCCATTCGTGAAGTTGCCGAGCGCATGCGCAAGGACAACTCCGGGTTCGAGCCGCTGGTGGAGAACGACCGGATCGTGGGCACCGTGACCGATCGCGATCTCACGATTCGCGCCCTGGCCGAAGGCAAGAGCCCGGACGAGAAGGCAAGCAGTGTCGCCACCACCAATGTGCTTTATGCCTTCGAAGATCAGGACGTGAAGGACGTGCTGCGCAACATGCGCGAGCAGCAGGTGCAGCGTCTGGTGGTGCTCAACAACCAGAGCGACAAGAGTCTCGTTGGTGTGGTCACGATCGGCGACATCGCCGACCGCTGCGATGATGACGAAATGGCTCGCGAGATCGCCAATTGCAGCAAGCACTATCACTGAAACTGACTCTGCTCGATATCGCTGAAATTCATGCTCATTATCATTGGGGCGCTGCGCCGAGGTCGGGCCGGCGCCCCAATCGCCTTCGATGGGGCATGGCGATCTACTTCGAGCTGCGTCAGAACGACTTGGGGTTCGGGCGTGCCATGGGTGAGGCATCGTTGGGCGTGTAGTGCACGGCGGGAGCAGCTTCCGGTCGGCCCGAGACCAGGCGGTTGCCCATTACCTTGAGCACACCGTGTCGCGTAAAGGCCGAGATGTTGGCCATGCGACCCAGGCTTTCGCCATCGGCCGTGACCGTGTGGTCGTGGCGCAGCTGAATATGGCACTGGGGCGATTGGAAATGTACCACGGTTTCGTTGGAGCGGGGCGCTTGTCTCAGCAGCCGCGTGGCAAGGAAAGCCAGCAGCACGCGCAGCCATGAATGGTGCCGCACCGCCACCACGTTCAGCATGCCGTCGTCGATACTGGCCTCGGGGATCTCATGCCCGCCGCCGAAATAGGCGCCCGAGGCAATGGCAATGGTCAGCCATGGGCCCTCGACGGTGCGGTCGTCGCACTCGATGCGGCCATGGATGCCGCGTTGCATGCCGAGCCGCTGCGCCAGCGTCAGCAGGTAGCTGAACCGGCCCAGGTGGCGCTTCTGCTCCTGGGAAGCCTTGCGGGCGGGCAGCGTGCCAAGGCCGATGTGAGCGACATTGAGGAAGGCCGTGCCGTTGAGCCAGGCGACATCGACCGCCACGCTCTGCTGCGAGGCCATCAGCCTGCACAGCTCCAGCGGGTCGTCAGGCAAGCCCAGGTTGCGGGCGAAGTCGTTGGCCGTGCCGGAGGGCAGTACGCCGAGAATGGCGCTTCGCTCGATGCAAACCGGTACGACTCGGTTTACCGAGCCATCGCCACCGGCCACCAATACGCGGTCGCCGGGTGCCACCTCCTGCTCCCACTCGGTTTCGCTGAGCCCGCGAACGCGCAGCTCCTCAATACCCGCCGCCTTAAGATAGCCCCGCCAGTACGACTCGCCGTGGCTGCCATCGCCGGCTGCCTTGTTGACGATCAGCCAGTAGTTCATCGGTGTCTCCTTCACCTTGGATCATTCCTTGAACATAAGGATAAGAACTAGGATAGCGAGCTATTGTTCCGCTCGCCTTAGCATAGGTGGAGACGCTTGGGATCGTTATCCAGGTGAAGAAAGAACACCCACTCGGTACCGCTCAAAACAGAAAAAATTCCACGGGTTCAGCGGTATGCAGTGCGGGGCAGGGCATGATTCAATCTGCCCATATCGACACGCCGAACAGGCTGCCCCCACCTCATTCGTTTCCCCTACTCGATGACATGCGGTCGGCGCATTGCGCGTTGGCTGTTCGGCATGTCATTGCCTTGATTCGGGAAAACCGAAGGAGAGGCGAGGAGACGCCCGGGTGTCGAGACCGCATGCTCACATCACGCTGACAGGAGGACCCTCGTGCCCATGGAAAACCTCGCGACTATCCCAGCCACCATGCATGCCATGGTCCTGACCGGCCACGGCGACATCGACAAGCTGGAGTATCGAAGCGATGTTGCCACGCCGCGCCCCGGGCCGGGGGAGGTGCTGGTACAGGTCACCGCCACGGCCAAGAACAACACCGACCGCAAGGCCCGTGAAGGGCTCTACCCGACCAAGGACAAGGGCGAGGTGACCTCCTTCGCCATGGGCGGCGAGCCGACCCTGACCTTCCCGCGCATCCAGGGTGCCGACGTGGCCGGTCGCGTGGTGGCGGTGGGCGAGGGTGTCGCTGCCTCGCGCATCGGCGAGCGCGGCCTGCTCGACTTCAACCTCTACCCCGACGCGCGGCGCGACATCAACCTGACGCCGGACTACTACGGCCACGGCGCCGATGGCGGCTACGCCGAGTACATCGCCGTACCGTCGGACCAGTTCCATCACGTGCCCAACCCGGAGCTCGCTGACGCCGAGCTGGCGGCGATGGGCATGTGCTCCTATCAGACCGGCTACCACATGATGACCTCGGCCAGGGTCGCGGCGGGGGAGCGGGTGCTGGTCAGCGGAGCCAGCGGCGGCGTGGGCGCCGCGCTGATCCAGATGTGCCGCATCGTCGGGGCGATTCCCTATGCGGTGAGCCAGCCCGACAAGGCCGAAGCGCTGCTGGCGCTGGGCGCCGAGGCGGTGATCGACCGCGGCGATCTCTCCACCTTCGTCGAGCGCGTGCTCAAGGCCACCGGTGGGGCGCCCATCGATGCGGTGATGGACCTGGTCGGCGGCGAGATGACCGATCTGTTCATCGACACCATGATCGGCGACATGAAGGCGCGCACCACCTACCCGCGGCTCTCCATCGCCGGGGCCAGCGGCGGCAACCTCAGCGAGATCATGTGGACCCGCATCTATCTCTACCAGGTGCAGATCTTCGGCGTTTCCCACGGCACCCGCGAGGAGGCCGAGCAGCTCATCGAGTGGATTCGTTCCGGCCAGCTCAAGCCGGTGCTGCACGCTGCGTTCAAGCTCTCCGAGCTGCACGAGGCCGAGCGCTACTTCGTCAACCGCGGCAGCAACTACCTGGGCAAGATCGTCGTCGTGCCCGATTCCCAATGGGCCGAGCACGGAGCTCCCTTCGCGCTCGAGGGCAATCTTTTCAAGGGCACCGTTTTCAAGGACGACGCATGAGCCACGAACTGACCCTGCAACTGCTCGACACCCATGCCGGCGGCGACGTCAGCCGGATCGTGATCGGCGGCATCGACCCGCTGCCCGGCGACACCGTGCGCCAGCAGATGGAGTACCTGGAGAACGACGCCGACGGCCTGCGCAAGCTGCTACTGGGCGAGCCCTACGGCATTCCCGAGATGTCGGTGGATCTGATCGTGCCCGCCTGCGACCCCCGGGCGCAGATGGGCTACATCATCATGGAGGTGATGGGCTACCCCATCTATTCCGGTTCCAACACCATCTGTACCGCCACGGCGCTGCTCGAAACCGGGCTGATCCCCAAGCGCGAAGGTATCCAGCACTTCACGCTGGAATCCCCCGCCGGGCTGGTGAAGATCGAAGCGCGGGTCGAGAACGGCGTAGTGGAGGCGATCACCTGTGGCGGTCTGCCGAGCTACATCGACACCCATCGGGCCACCATCCACGTGCCCGAGGTGGGCGACGTGACCTACAGCATCGCCTACAGCGGCGGCTTCTACGCCCTGGTGGATGCGGCCGAGCTCGGCTTCTCGCTCAAGCGCGAGGAGGAGCGGGCGCTGGCCGAGTGCGCTCATCGCATCGTCGAGGCGATCCAGGCGCGCAGCGGCTTCTCACACTACACCCTGGGCGACGTCGGCCCGCTGCCGTTCCTGCACTTCATGGGGCCGGTGGAGCAGATCGCCGACGACTTCTACCGCTCACGCTCGACGACCTACGTGCACCCCGGCGTGATCTGTCGTAGCACCACCGGTACCGGCACCTCGGCGCGACTGGCGCTGATGCACTACGAGGGCACCATCAAGCCCGGCGACCGGCTGGAAACCGTTTCGCTGCGCGAAACCGGTTTCATCGGTCAGTTCATCGAAGCGCGTGAGGCCGGCGGCAAGCACCAGGTGGTGGAGAACACCATCACCGGCAAGAGCTACGTGTTGGCGCGCTCGGAGATCGTGGTCAACTGCGAAGACCCGATGGTGGATTGTGGCGGGGTGCATCATATCCTCAGCGCACGTCACCCCTGAACGCGACTGTGGCGCCGTCAGTCGTAGCGGCGGCGCCACTGCTTGACGGCGATCTGCTCCTTGACCAGTTCGAGCATGTCGACGAGCACCTGTTCGGTCACCCGGTCGGTGTGCTCGTCGACCTGCAGCCAGGTATCGAAGCTGCTGTCGGCGAGGCGTTCCACCAGGGCCGTGAACTCCGGCGAGCGCAATCCCGCCATGGCTTCGTCCACCAGGCGGCAGGCCAGATCGCGCAGGCTCGACTCCATGCTGCGGGCGAGCGTATCGCCCATCGGCAGGCGGCGCAGGCGGCGGATCTCCTGACTTTCCGCCACGGTGCGGCCTACCAGCGAACTGACGTAATGCATGGTCTCCTGGCGGTTGCGCGCGTAGGCATTGCCGGCCATCTCCTCCAGTCGCCGCGACAGCTCGTGAATGAGCTGATGCTTGCGCGGCATCACCACCCGGTCGACGACCCGCGTGGAGAGCGAATCGCTGGAACGGATCTGCTCCTGCATGTTGCCCAGCAGGCGGATCGCCACGCGGTCCGAGAGCTCCTCGAAGAAGATCTCGTAGTACTTGGCATAGACGGCATAGAGCCGCCAGCCGCGCACGTCGATCAGCCCCAGCCGGTGCAGCCGGGTGAGCAGCGAGATCACGCGCAGGATGCGTAGCAGGCGGAAGCCGCCCACCGGGATGCAACCGAGCACGTCGTACCAGTGCACGAAGGGATAGAAGAACCAGCGATGGTAGCGGCGCTCGGCGATGGCCACCGCCCAGCCGAGCAGCACGTCGAGCACGAAGATGGCCACGAACACCAGATCGATCTCGACGAAATTCTCATGGATATGCCGGTCATAGGCGCCATGCAGCCCGGGGGCCACGGTGGCAAAGGCCTCGTTGAGCGGGCCGAGCAGAAACAGCGCGTCGAACAGCAGCAGTGCCAGGTTGGCCACCACCAGCACGATGATCAGCAGGTCCCAGACCAGGTGCAGGCGCTCCAGCGGCGGGCTCAACGGGCGCGAGGCTCTTCTCGACGGCATGGTGGCTCCTTGCACGGCGTTTAGGCTAAAGCCTAGCAGCCATTCCCCTCCTACAACTTTATCTTGCCGCGCAGCGCCTTGGTCTGCCCCTTCTTCGTCTTCTTGTCCATGCGCTTCTGCTTCGAGGCGCGGCTCGGCTTGGTCGGTTTGCGCGCCTTGCGCGTCTTCACCGCTTCCTGGATCAGCGCCTTGAGCCGCTCCAGGGCGTCTTCGCGGTTCTGCTCGTAGGTGCGAAAACTCTGTGCCTTGATCACCACCACGCCCTCCTTGGTGATACGGCTGTCGGAGAGCGACAGCAGGCGCTCCTTGTAGAAGGGCGGCAGGCTCGAAGCGGGGATGTCGAAGCGCAGGTGCACCGCGGAGGCCACCTTGTTGACGTTCTGGCCGCCTGCGCCCTGGGCGCGTATCTGGCTGAGCTCGATCTCGTGATCGGCCAGCTCCACGCTATTGGAGAGTCGCAGCATGTCGGCCTCCTGGCATTGGGTGCGATATCGGGTGGCAGCCTAGGCCTTGCTGCCGTAGGCCAAGCGTACCTCTTCGAACAGCCAGTTGGCGAAAGTCGCCATGGCCGCGCTGAGCTTGCGTGACTTGAGGCGCGTCAGCCAATAGCTGCCCAGTGCGGCGTGAATGTCGAAGGGCTGCACGACCTGGCCGCTGCCCAGCAGGCGGGCAAACATGCGCGGTGGCGCGAGGGCCACCCCGGCCCCCTGAACCGCGGCTTCCATCATGGCCAGCGAAGAGTCGAAAGTGATGCCGCAGGGGCGTGCGGGTGGGCGGGAGATGCCCGCGGCGGCGAACCAGTGGCTCCATTCGCTCTCGCGATAGGAGCGCAGCAGGGTGTGACGGAACAGGTCCGACGGTGCCCTGAGCGTTTCCGCCAGGCGCGGCGCGCACAGGGGAGAGAGCGGCGCATCGAAGAGCCGCTGAGCCTCGAGCCCATGCCAGGCCCCATCGCCGAAGCGAATGGCATAGTCCAGCCCTTCGCTGGCCATGTCCACCCTGTTGTTGTGGGTCGAAATCCGAACTTCGATCAGCGGGTGACGGGCCTGAAAGTGCGCCAGGCGTGGCAGCAGCCAGCCCACTGCAAAGGTGCCTACCGCGCCGACATGGAGAATGTCGCGCACCCTGCCGCCCTCGAGCCGTTCCAGCATGTTCGCCATGCGGTCGAAGGACTCCCGCATCACCGGCAGCAGCGCCTCGCCCTCGGCGGTGATCATCAACCCCCGGGGCAGGCGCTTGAACAGTGCCACGCCCAGGCGTTCTTCCAGCAGCTTGACCTGATGGCTCACGGCCGCTTGGGTCACGTTCAGTTCGTCGGCGGCGTGGGTGAGGCTCAGATGGCGCGCTGCTGCCTCGAAGGCACGCAGGGCGTTGAGCGGCAGATAAGGTCTCGTCATATGCCCAAGCTCAGTTTATGGCTCGTGCAAGATATCATGGTTTGTGTCGCCCTCCAGCCGGCCGCTACTCTGCGCTGCGACGCGTCGTCTTTACCAACAGAACCCTACGACAAGCGGATGGAACCATGAGTATCAAGAAGAAAGCCCTCAAAACATTCATGGCGGGCACGCTGGCCCTGGCGCTGGCACCGGCCAACGCACTGGCCGATGCCTGGCAGGAACGCAGCGACTGGAGCGAGATTTTCCGTGCCAACGAAGCCAGCGGCACCCTATTGGTGGTCGACAAGCGCAACGGTAACGCCGCCACGCTGGTACACGACGGCGAGCGGGCCAGGGAACGCTTCGTGCCGGCTTCCACGTTCAAGATTCCCCATACCCTGTTCGCTCTGGATGCCGGCGTGGCGGAGGATGAGTTCCAGGTCTTTGCCTGGGATGGCGTCGAGCGCAGCATTCCCCCGTGGAATGCCGATCAGGACCTGCGCTCTGGCATGCGCAGCTCGGTAGTGTGGCTCTACCAGCAGTTCGCCCGCGAGCTGGGCGAGGAGAGGGAGCGCCGCTATCTGGAAGCGATCGACTACGGCAACGCCGAGATCGGTGACGACCTCGAGAACTTCTGGCTCGACGAAGGCATGCTGGAGATCTCGGCCGAGGAGCAGATCGAATTCCTCGAGCGTCTCTATCGTAATGAGCTGCCGTTCGACGAGGCCGACCAGCGCCTGGTCAAGGATCTGATGATCACTGCTGCCGGCAGCGACTGGATAGTGCGTGGCAAGACCGGCTGGAGCGGTCAGCTCGGCTGGTGGGTGGGCTGGGTGGAGCGCCCCAACGGTCCGGTGTTCTTCGCTCTCAACATGGAAACCCCCAACCGCATGGCCGACCTGCCCAAACGTCAGGGTATCGTCGACGAGGCGTTGCGTACCATCGAGGCACTGCCGCCGGCGAACTGACCATCGCCCCCAGGGGCCGCCCGCGCTCGTCGTGGGCGGCTTCCAGGCTCAATCGAGGCGTCGCTCGACGGCCTCGAAGTAGGCGCGGATGCGAGCCGCATTGGCGCCTACATCGCCGCGCCCCATACGCGAGGCCGAGCGAACGTCGAGGCGTATGCCGTCGTCGTCTTCGCTGAGGCGGATGACGATGTCGTCCTTGAAGCCGAACCAGGTGGTGGTATCGGTGGCCTCGATGCGGGTCAGGGAGTTGTGGGCCAATTGCCAGCCCATGTCCAGTGCCGCGGCTTCGGCGACGTCGCGGGCCAGATTGAGCGGCACGTCGAGGATCATCGGCTGGATGTCGGGGTAGGCCTCGCGCTGCTGGCGGGCCACCGATTCGCCCGGGTACTCCACGGCATTGGGCGCTGCCTCGCGGGCGGCTGCCAAGGTTTCGAAGGCGGGCGGGTTCTCGGTATCGGTGGTGATGTCGTGTATCGGCGGGGCCGTCTGGGCACGCTGCCAGTGCAGCCAGGGAACGGCGAGCATGGCGGCGGTGGCGACCACCACCACTCCGCCGATCAATGCTGGCTGCAGGCGCCGGCAGAAGGTCGCGGCGATCAGAGCCAGCAGCCCCAGGGCCGCGGCTGCGGCGGATAGATAGACGCCACGGCGCAGCATGTCGAAGGCGCTGCCCAGGGGCAGCAGCTCCAGGCGATAGGCCGGCCCGGCGCCGGCCAGCAGCAGTGCCGCCAGCAGCAGCACCAGCAGGCTGAACCAGGCAAGGCGGGGCAACCATCGGCCACCACGTGGGCGGCGCCGTGAGTTCGGGGTGGACATGACGATGCTCGACTAGCCAGGAATCGATACCTTCAGCATATCCCCTCGGGCCGGGAGTTGCCGTAAGTCGGTTTGCATTTCGCCACCTCCATGCCGCTCACGACTGCTATCGTTTGCATAAGGTTCATGCCAAAACAGCGCATGGAAGCCACGTATTGGCGCGTGCAAGCGCGCCTCGCAGGAGGCAAGGGATATGCCGACTCGCTCCGATTCCGATCGCTACGGAAGTTCCAAGCGGCACAACCTGCTCGGCGTGCCCGTACATCGCGCCGTCTTTCTCTCCTCTGCCACGCTCATCCTGGCTCTGGTGGCCTTCGGGGTCGCCATGCCCGAACGTCTCGAGGCCGGCGCCGAGGCGGTGCAGGACGCCATCTCCCACAATCTCGGCTGGTTCTACCTGTTAGCGATGAACGCCTTCCTGATCCTGGCGCTCTATCTCATTTTCAGCCGCTACGGCAGCGTCAGGCTCGGCGGCGAGAACGAACGGCCGGAGTTTTCCAACTGGGGCTGGTTCTCGATGCTGTTCGCCGCCGGTACCGGTGTGGGCCTGCTGTTCTACGGCGTGGCCGAGCCGGTCTCCTTCTTCGCCGACCCACCCTTCGGCGAGGCCGAAACCGAGCAGGCGGCAAGCGATGCGCTGGTCCACAGCTACTTCCACTGGGGACTGCACGGCTGGTCGATGTACGGCCTGGTGGGGCTTGCGCTGTGCTACTTCTGCTACAACCGCGGCCTGCCGTTGACCATTCGCTCGGCGTTCATGCCGCTGCTGGGCAAGAAGCGGGTGGAGGGGCCCATCGGCAACGGGATCGATGCCATGGCCGCCACCGGTACGCTGATCGGCGTAGCCGTATCGCTGGGCCTGGGCGTGCGCCAGATCAATACCGGCCTGGAGCACGCCTATGGCATACCCGACAACATCGGCGTGCAGATCGCGTTGATCGCCGGCATCACCACGGTGGCGCTGATATCGGTACTCTCCGGCCTGGCCAAGGGCATACAGCAGCTGTCCAAGCTGGCGCTGCTCATCGGCGCCGCCCTGGTGCTCTATGTGCTGCTGTTCGGCCCCACCCAGTTCATCTTCAACTCGATGCTGCAAAGCTTTGGCAATTACATCAACGAGATTCCCAGCCGCGGTACCTTCACCGAGGCCTTCAATCCGCCGGATGCCGAAAGCTGGCAGAGCGAGTGGACCCTGTTCTACTTCGCCTGGTGGATCTCCTGGTCGCCCTTCGTCGGTCTGTTCATCGCCCGTGTCTCGCGTGGCCGCACGCTGCGTCAGTACCTGCTCGGCGTACTGCTGGTTCCCACGCTCACCTCGGTTCTGTGGCTCACGGTAATGGGCGGTTCGGCGCTCTATCGTGAGCTGTTCGAGGCGGCCGGGCTGGTCGACATCGTCGAGGACGAGCCCGAGCTGGCGTTCTTCCTGTTCCTCGACCACTTCCAGATGCCCGAATGGATCGTGACCACCAGCATGACCCTGATGATCGTCACGGTGGCGATCTTCTTCATCACCTCGTCGGATTCCGGTTCGTTGATCATCGACATCATCACCTCCGGCGGCGACCCTCATCCGCCCAGAACCACGCGGATGTTCTGGGCCATCATGGAGGGCGTGGTGGCGGTCATCCTGCTCACTGCCGGCGGGCTGGAGGCGCTGCAGGCGGTGGCGACCATCTCGGGGCTGCCTTTCGTGGTGATCCTGCTGCTGATGTGTACCGGGCTCTACCTGGGGCTGCGACGCAACGAGAACGGCAAGGACGGCCAGGCATCGAGCTAGCCATTGGGCATTGAGCGCAGCGTGCTTCCCTCTCTAGGCTGGTATCAGGCAGGCGTGGAGGGGGAAATACCGGTCCGATGAGGAGTCAAGAAGCCCATGCAGTTCGAATACAGCTCCAATGCGCCGAGTCCCGAGCAGGTGCAGGCACTCGAAGGGCTCACCGTGATCGAGTTCGGCACGCCTTGGTGCGGCTATTGCCAAGTGATCCAGCCAGGGCTTCAGCGGGCCTTGGCCAGGCATGACGACGTGCGACATCTAAAGATCGAAGATGGCCCTGGCCGCCGCCTCGGCCGGTTCTTCCGCGTCAAGCTGTGGCCGACACTGGTGTTCTTGCAGGATGGCGAGGAGGTGGCCCGGCTGGTGCGGCCTGCCGGCGGCGAGGCTATCGAAACCGTGCTGGCCCAAACCTGCGCAACTTGACGACTGCGTGCTTCGGAGCCAGCTTGAAGAGCAAGGGAAGTCAGCGCAACGGTGACGCCAAGGAGGCATGCCATGAGCCGTTATCATCGACACCGGGCCGACGAGCTGGAAGAGGAGATTCGTCGCTCCCGTGCTCATCTCGACAACACCCTGCACGAGCTGGAGAGCCGTCTCTCACCGCCTCGCATCAAGCGAAGCGTCAAGCGTCACCTGCCCCGCAGCAATGGAGCCGGTGCGGGCTTGCTGCGCAACCTGGAGCGCTCGATACGCGAGAACCCTCTGCCGGCGCTGGTCACTGGCGTCGGCCTCGGTTGGCTGGTCGTCTCTCAACTTCGCTCCGGTTCACGCCGGCAGCGCCGGGCCGATTCGTCGGCGGTAGCCGGTGCGAGGATCCCGGCGCGCCAGGAAGCGCCGCAGCGCATGGTGGCCACGCATCTGGGTACCCAGCAGGGGCGCAGCGCCCTCTCTACGCATCGGCCCGACGTGGTCGGCGTGGCCACCCATCTCGGCACCGGCCAGGGCTGGAGCGGCTATGTGTACCCGCAGACATGAGAGGTTTGGCCTATCGCGTCGGAAGCACCAGGGGCATCGGGCATCTTTGCCGTTTCATCGCTCTTGCCATCCTGCTCGGCGGAGCGCCACCGCTCTGGGCTCAGGCCGAGATGGTGGAGTCGTTCCCCGAAGATGGCACAAGGCTCGAACAGGCGCCCGAGGAGCTGACGATACGGCTCGACGAGCCGCTGCGCCTGACGCTGTTTGCGGTATCCGGGCCCGAGGGCATGGTCGAACTCGGTGACACGACCCAGGATACCCTGGCCGAGCGTCATCGTGCCGTGCCGGCGGGTCGCATGGTGCCGGGCGAGTATCGCATCGTCTGGCGCGGCACCGCAGCGAGCGGCACGACCTCGGCTGGCGGGTATCGGTTCGAACTCATGGAGTGAGCCGGGCGGGCCAATCGGCTCGCCGAGAGAATTGCCCGAAGCGTACGCAAGTTGCCGAATCCCAACGTTTCGTTGCGCTGCGTTTCTGGAGCCAGATGGACTGGCTGCATATCTTGACGGTGCGGGGCCATACCAAGGAGGACGTACGATGAAAAGGACATTACTGGCAATTGCCATCGGTGCCATTTCCGCCGGACTGGCCGGCGGTACCCTGGCGCAGGACAACGACATCGAGCTCGATGAAAACGGCAACGTGGGCGAGGAGCAGGCCGCCGAGCCCCGAAATGCACAGGACGAGAACGCTCAGAACGACAACGATGCCGAGACGGACGTCACGGTGGACGAGGAAGAGTTGCCTGACGAAGGTGACGACGCCGAGGACTACGAGGAGCTGTACGACGACGCGCCTGCAGACGCTGAGGCAGCGGATGACGACCAGGAAGCCAACGGCGACGATACCGTCACGGACCAGGAAGGCGACCTGGAACTGGACGTGACCGACGACGAGACCCAGGCCGATCCCGGTGACCAGGCCACTACCGCCGAGCCCGACATGGCGCAGGATGCCCCGGCGGCCGAAGACGGGGACGCGGCGCAGGCCGGTCAGGCCGCTCAGCAGGATCCGGAAGCGGGCTTCGAAGAGATGGGGCCGGGCGACGTCGAGCTGGACCCGTCCATCGCCTCGCTGCAGGCGGGTGAGGTAGAAGGCATGACCGTGGTCAACATGGAGGGCGAGACCCTGGGGCAGGTCGAAAACGTGCTGCGTCACGACGATGCCGGCGACCTTCACGCCGTGCTCTCGGTGGGCGGCTTCTGGATTTTCGGCGGCTCCGACGTTGCCCTGCCGCTGGCCGACATGCGGCTCGAAGGCGAGCAACTGGTGCTGCAGGACATCATCGGTCAGGACGAGCTCGACGATCTTGCCACCGACTACGACGAGGAGCGCTACAGCGAGGTGGATGGAGACATCACTCTGGCTGAGGCCATGGAGCAGCGCTAGTACAGCTGCTGCAACTTGGAAGAAAAAAGGCAAGGCCATCAAGGTCTTGCCTTTCTTTTAACAGAGTATCCGGCAGCCAGGCCAAGCGAAACGAAGCGGCTACGCGCAGTTACCAAATTTTTCTGAAGATTTCTGTGGGTTGGATGGCGTAGCGGCTATGTTCAGGAGGTGGTTACCTGTGTCGACTCTAGGAGGGAGTGTTATGAAAAGGACATTGTTGGCAATTGCTATCGGTGCCATTTCAGCAGGCTTGGCCGGCGGCGCCTTGGCTCAGGACAACGCCGAGGACGAGAACGGCTTGAACGGTGACGCCGCGGTGGGTGAAGAGCAGACCACCATGGATACCCAAAACGATGACGATCTGACGGACGCGCCGGATGACATGGACGAGCCGGACATGGATGAGCCGGACATGGATGAGCCGGACATGGATGAGCCGGACGAGATGGACACCGGCGAAGAAGGCATGGCGGATGGGGACGACCCAATGGCCGCCGGCCAGTTGGACGATGCTCTGCGCGACATGCAGGTCAGCGAGATCGAAGGCATGACCGTGGTGAACCAGCAGGACGAAGAGATCGGCGACGTTCAGAGCGTGGTTCGCGACAACGATACCGGCGATCTGCACGTGGTCATCACCGTTGGCGGCCTGTGGGGCATGGGCGGTAGCGACATCACCCTGCCGCTGGCGGAAATGGAGCTGCAAGACGATCAGCTCGTCACCCGTCAACCCTACGACGAGGACGAACTCGAGGAGTCCGCTCAGGAGTATGACGAGGAGCGCTACAGCGAAGTGGACGGCGACATGACCCTGGGCGACGCCTGGGGACAGTGAGCCGGCCGGCCAGCGTTCCAACGGGAACCGCCTGGCGTTACGACTCGGAGAAGGCAAGGCTTGGCAGCCTTGCCTTTTTATTTGTGCTGCTTTTGGCAGACTACGCTGAAGAGACCCTTCAACCGAGAATGGAAGCGAGATGAGCGATACCGAAAAGCCCTGGGCCGAGCCGATGCCGGAAACGCAGTTCGACCTGATGCGGCGCATCCTGGATGCACCAAGCCCCGTGGGTCTGGAAGCCGCCATGACCTACGGCGTGCTCGAGCCTTACTTCGAGAGTTTCGCCCCCAAGAGCTGGCACCTGCACCAGTTCAAGGGCCATGCCGCGGTGGTGTGGGACACCCACCCGGGCCGCGACGAGCTGTTCAAGGTGATGATCGTCGGTCATGCCGACAAGATCCGCATGCAGGTGCGCAGCATCGGCGACGACGGCAAGGTCTGGATCAACACCGACTCCTTCCTGCCCAACGTGCTGATCGGCCACGAGGTCAAGCTGTTCAGCGAGGATCCCGAAGCACCGGGCCGCTACCGTATCATCCAGGGGGGAACGGTAGAGGCGCTGGGTGCCATCCACTTCTCCGACCCGGCCCAGCGCGAAGGGCGCAAAGGCATCAAGAAGGAGCAGATCTATCTCGATCTGCAGATTCACGGTGAGAACAAGAAGCAGCAGGTGCTCAACCTCGGCGTGCGACCCGGCGACTCGATCATCTTCGACCGCCCCATTCGTCATGGCTTCAGCCCCGATACCTTCTACGGCGCCTACCTGGACAATGGCCTGGGCTGCTTCGTCACCGCCGAGGTGGCGCGCCTGATCGCCGAGGCCGGCGGTACGGAAAAGGTGCGTGTGCTGTTCGCCATCGCCAGCTACGAGGAGATCGGTCGCTTCGGCAGCCGGGTATTGGCCGGTCAACTGGAGCCCGACGTGATCATCGGGGTCGACGTCAATCACGACTACGTGGCTGCCCCCGGTATCGGCGACCGGCGCATGCAGCCGCTGGAGATGGGCAAGGGCTTCACCATGTCGGTGGGGGCTATCGCCAGCGAGCAGCTCAATCGCATCATCGAGACCACCGCCCGGGAGCATGGCATACCCATGCAGCGCGACATCGTCGGCGCCGATACCGGCACCGACGGCATGGCCGGCGTGCTGGCCGCCATCGACTGTGCCGCTACCTCCATCGGCTTCCCCATTCGTAACATGCACACCATCTCCGAGACCGGCAATACCCAGGACGTGCTGGCCGCCATCCACGTGCTGACCCGCACGCTGCAAGCACTGGATGCATTGCCGGACCCGCATCGCGAATTCCTCGACAACCACCCGCGGCTCGATCAAGCTCAGCCACTGACGCACCAGGGTTCGGCGAAACCGGAAGAGCACCAGGCTGCGCCCGCCAGGAAGGCAACGAGTCATCAGCAGAAGCATCCTTCCTGAAGCAGCCGTCGAGGTTAAGGAAGCCGCCAGTCCAGCTCAAAGGCATTCATGATCGCAAAGGAGAAATGCATGAAGCGTGTCGCGACCCTTTCCCCGCTGTCCCAGACACGGCGTGGTGCCAAGCAATTGGCGCTCGCCGCCGGGTGTGCCCTGATGCTGGCCAGCCCGCTGCTATGGGCGCATGCGCATGTCACCGAGACCGAGCCCGAGGCCGGAGCGATCCTGGAGCAGGCACCGGAGCGGCTGGAGCTTCGCTTCGACTCGCCCATCCGCATCACCCAGTTCGACGTCATGGGGCCTGAAGGGGCGGTGGAGCTCAGCGAAGACCCGCTCGGTCCGTTGGCGGAGACCCATGGAGCCGTTCCCGCCGATACCCTGGCGCCCGGCGAGTACGAGGTCGTATGGCGCGGCATCGCCGAGGATGGCCATACCATGTCGGGTGGCTATCGCTTCGCGATTCAGGAGTAAGCGGTGGGATTGACCGGCCTGGATCCTTGGACGGCCGGCCGAGTGCTGGCATTGGCGGGCTTCTACGCCGCTGCGCTGCTGGCGGTGGGTGGGCTGCTGTTCCGCGCAGCCTTTCCCGGCCTGTCGCCCCGCGATACCGTCGTGCTCGACCGCAGCACCTGCATTGCCGCCGGCTGCGGCATCGTCATGTTGCTGCTGCTGTGGCTGCTCCAGGCCGCCTACCTGGGGGGCGGTAACTGGGCCTCGGCCTTCAACCCGGTGCTGCTGGGTATCGTCGGCGAGAGCGCTCAGGGCGAACGGCTGCGCCTGGCCCTGGTGGGGCTGGTACTGCTGCCGGTTGCGCTTTGGCAGGGGGCGCCCCGTGGTGTCCGCTACGCTGTCGGCGCGCTTGGCGTCGTGCTGATCCTGCTGGCTTTTTCCCGCGTCGGCCACACTCGCGGTTCGCCTTGGCAGAGCGTGCTGCTGATGCTGCACCTGGGGCTTGCCTCCTTCTGGGCTGCAGCGCTACCGCCCCTCTACCGCGTGGCTGGCAGCGCTGCATCGGGCGCATCGGCCGAGCAGCTGCTGCGCTTCGGGCGCTTCGGCCTGCTGCTGGTACCGCTGTTGCTGCTCGCTGGCGGCAGTCTGGCCATGTGGCTGATGGGGGGCCGGCCGGGGGCGCTGTTGGACACCGCTTACGGTCAACTGCTCTCGGTCAAGCTGACGCTGGTGATGGGGCTGCTGCTGCTGGGAGCGGCCAACCGCTGGTGGCTGGTGCCCGCCGTGGCGCGTGGCAAGCCCGAGGCGACGCTACAATTGAGGTGCAGTATCGCCGTGGAAGCCAGCCTGATGGTCATGATCGTGCTGGTGGCCGCCGTGCTGCTGACGACCAGTTCGCCGGTGCGGTAGGCTGTCGTCTCACGCGCCGAGTACCGATTCGTCATGATCCAAGATGCCCATTTACCAACCCAGGTCCGACGCCTGCTCGAAGCGGCGCCAGCGGCTACGCTGCCGATGACCTACCAGCAGCTCGCCGAGGCCTTGGGGCTCACTCCGCCGCGGACCATTCAGCGCGTGGCCCAGGCGCTGGAAGTGTCGATGCGCGAAGACGCCGAGCGCGGCCGACCCTTCATCGCCGCGCTGGTGGTCAGCCGGCGCGATGGCCTGCCGGCACAGGGCTTCTTCGAGCTGGCCGCGGCCTTGGGGCGCTTGCCTGCCGAACCGGCGCGACATGCCGAGGCCTACCGCGAGGAGTACCGTCGGGCCCTTGCCGAACGTTAACCCGCACCGGCGTGATACGGATCATGACCGGCGCAGCGGATCGAGCAGGGCGCTCAATCCATTGTGGTCGATCTCGTGCATGAGGTGCAGCAATTCCCCGATCTCGCCGGGTGGGAAGCCCTCGCGGGCGAACCAGTTGAGGTAAGGACCCGGCAGGTCGGCGATCAGCCAGCCTTCATACCTGCCGAAGGGCATCTTTCGGGTGACCAGCTTTTCCAGGTCTTCTGGCTGCACGTCCGCTCTCCTCTCGTTGCGCTGCCGGCTATCCCACCAGTATTCCCGCCAGCGGGCAAGTCGTTGCTGGTTCAAGGAGCAACACACCGTTACCGACCTGGCATTGAATTGTCGAACAGGCAGGCTAGTTTCAAAGCAATCGGCTTGTCATTCACCCAAGGAAGGGAGACTCCGCATGAATCCGGATCGTCCTCACGACCCCACGCGTCGCAAGTTCGTCGGCGGCCTGGCCACCGGTGTGGCCGCTGCCGTTGCCGGCCCCGCCTTCGCCCAGCAGAACGGCGGCAATCAGGCCTCGGCCCAGGGCAGCCCTGAAGAAAGCCCCCTCACGCAGATGCAGGACCCGCGGGAGCAGTTCCCCCGGCCGCCGTTTCCCGAGCAGCCCCAGGAGTGGCCGGGCCTGGCCGGTGAAATGGAGCCGCGGCCCGATCACGGCGAAGAGAGCTACCACGGCAGCGGCAGGCTGGTAGGGCGCAAGGCGCTGATCACCGGCGGCGACTCCGGTATCGGCAGAGCCGCGGCCATCGCCTACGCCCGTGAAGGCGCCGACGTGGCCATCAACTACCTGGAGGTGGAAGAGCCCGATGCCCGCGAGGTGATCGAGCTGATCGAAGCGGAAGGGCGGACCGCCGTGGCCATCCCCGGCGACATCCGCGACGAGGCCTTCTGCAGTGAGCTGGTGGAAACCGCGGTGGAGCGACTCGGCGGGCTCGACATTCTGGTCAACAACGCCGCTCGTCAGCAGTGGGCGGAGTCGATCATGGACGTCAGCACCGAGATCTTCGACGACACCATGAAGACCAACCTCTATGCGATGTTCTGGATCACCAAGGCGGCCCTGCCGCACATGGAGGAAGGGGCTTCGATCATCAACGTCGCTTCCATGGTGGCCGAAGATCCCCCCGAGATCCTGCTCGAGTACAACATGACCAAGGCGGCGATCGTCAACTTCACCAAGACGCTCTCCAAGCAGGTTGCCGAGCGTGGCATTCGCGTCAATACGATCTCGCCCGGGCCGTTCTGGACCCCGCTGCAGCCGAGCGGTGGCCAACCCCAGGAAGTGGTTGCCACCTTTGGCGAGGACTCGCTGATGGGCCGCCCGGGTCAACCGGTGGAGATCGCCGGGGTATTCGTGCTGCTCGCTTCGCAGGAGTCCAGCTTCGCTACCGGTCAAAATTACAGCGCCACGGGCGGCGCATGAGCTTCCGCGGCTGATTTTTCGCACTCACGGCGGTGCCCATACGTTGACCATGAGCATGGGAAAGGCCATTCTCCAAGTAGGCGCCAAGTAACAGAATAGAATGAGAGCGCCACCTAGTACGCAAGGGAGATTGCCCAGAAAACCTGTGCATCGGGCATCGCCATACCTAGCCTGCTCGCCTTGGCGGTGAGTCGGCACCTGTGGCAGACATCCTCCCCCTTGGCACGACGTCGATTCACCGGCAGGAGGGGGAGAGGTGGGTATCGCGACTCGCCTGATAAACGCATTCGATCCATTGCACGAGGCGACCCACGAGGTACGGCAGGCTTTCGCTGCCTGGTGCCTCGAAGGCAAGGTGCTGCAGGTTCGCTACATTGCCTTTCTTACGGCCTTGCTCTATCTGTGCTACGCCACCATTCAGTTCTTCATTGCCACCGAATGGCTCGGGCGGCGCCTCTTCATGCACGGCCTGTTCGTGCCGCTGATGCTGGTGCTGATCGGCAGCATGAGCTTCTCACCTGCACTGCATCGCCCCATGTGGGCACTACTGACCGTTTCGCCCATTCCTTCCGTCTTCGCCAGTCTCTATTTCAATGCAGGGCGGGATGGCTTTCCGCTCTATGCTCCCGAGCTGTACCTGATCCTGATCTGGACGTTTGCCATTTCCGGGCTCATGCTGCGCCAAGCGATGCTGGCAGCGTCGAGCTCGCTGCTGATGATCCTGGCGGCCATGGTGATGTTTCCTCCCGACCCGGGGTTCATCAAACTGCACCTGTTGTACCTTCTGGCTGCCTTCTCTTTCGGCTTTCTGAGTGCCCTGTTGCTGGAAAAGGGCCACAAAGCCATGTTTCTGCAACAGCGAAGGCTGACTCACCTGGCCAGTGTCGATGGGTTGACCGGACTATGGAACCGACAAGAGACCGAAAGGCGCTTCGCCGAGGAGTGCGAGCGAACCGACCGCTACGGGGCTCCCGTATCTCTCATCCTGTTGGATATCGATCACTTCAAGCAGGTCAACGACGATCATGGCCACACCGTTGGCGATACCGTGCTCAAGGAGTTTGCCGCGCTGCTGCGCACTTCCCTGCGCAGCGTCGATCAGGTCGGGCGCATTGGCGGCGAAGAGTTCCTGATCGTGCTGCCGGAAACCGGCCTGCAGCAGGCTCGAGCGGTAGCCGACATGCTGCAGGAGCGGATCAATTGTCACCGTTTCGAGACCGTTGGCCAGTGCACGGCCAGCTTCGGCGTGACGCAGTACCATCCTGAAGAGGGTCGGCTCGCCGTGATCAACCGCATCGACCGCGCCCTGTACCAGGCCAAGGCGCAGGGTAGAAACCGCATCGAGATCCTGCCCTGCAGCGTTGAGCGGTGCAGGGCCTGTGCGGCAGTTCGGAGTGTGTCAGAGAAGCGGGCGTAAACGGCGCTCGCCCTACTTTCAGCGGTGGCTGGCAGCCATAGCAAACACTATGCTATGTAGCATATAAGTTGCTTTCTTACCCTTTATGCAGCATATGTGATGCCATGAACCTTCTTGAACAGTATCGTCAGCGGCGGCTGGCGCTTCATCTCACCCAGCATGAGCTGGCTAGTCGAACCGGTATGGTGCGCCAGCAGTATCAGCGCCTGGAGCGTGGCGGCAATCCGCGCCTTAACACACTCGAGCTGGCGGCGGATGGGCTCAATGCCAGGCTCATGCTGATTCCCATGGAGAAGTGGCACGCCGTTCAGGCGTTGCTGAAAGGTGAGACGAGTGAGAGTACGGGCCTTGATGCCGATCCTTGGCAGGGCCTGTTGGGTGACGATGAGCCTGATGAGTCGGATCGCGATGGCAGATGACTCAGTCGAAATGCTTCACCTGGAATTGCATGGCCGCCGGGTGGGCTATCTTGCCGGCTACCGCAGCGGTCGCAACGTCATGGTCTTCGACGAGGCCTGGCGATTCGATGCCTCGCGCCCTACGCTGTCGCTGACCTTGCACCCCCAGTTTCCTCGCTCGGGTGAGCTGATGCAGAAACCTTGGATCCGCCAGCAGCGCCTGCACCCCTGGTTCTCCAATCTGTTGCCAGAAGGAGCGCTACGCGACTGGCTGGCCCAGCGGCTCAGAGTGCATCCGGATAACGAATTTCCTCTGTTGGCGCGGCTGGGCCACGACCTGCCCGGCGCGCTGAAGGTTTCACCCGTAGCTCCCGACGACATGCCGGACTGGGTACTCGGTCATCGACGCAGTGTGACGCCGGTACGCCAAGTCACTGAGGTAGGCGGTGGTTTCTCGCTTGCCGGTGTGCAGATGAAGTTCTCGATGCGTGAACGCGATGGCCGCTTTCATTTCGGCCATGCCGACGACCTCGGCGACTGGATCGTCAAGACGCCCTCGACCCGCCATGTCCACCTTCCCGAGAACGAAGCCACTGCAATGTGGCTGGCCCAGAGCGCGGGCGTCGAGATACCGGAAATCCGCCTGATTTCGCTAAATGCCCTCGAAGGCTTACCGGCGATCAATCTACCCGAGGAGCAGGTTGCCTATGCCATACGACGTTTCGATCGTGACGGGGAGCAACGTATTCACGCCGAAGATATGGCGCAGGTCCTGTTTCGCTATCCGCATGAGAAATACGATGGTCCCAACTACGAGCGATTGGGTCGTCTGATACGTGAATACACCGATGACGGCTTGGCCAACGTCCAGGCCTTCGTCCGTCGCCTGCTGGTCGACATTCTGCTGGCCAACGGAGATGCACACCTCAAGAACTGGAGCCTGTTCTATCCTGATCGGCATACGCCGCGTCTGGCACCTGCCTACGATATCGTATCCACGTTGGCTTACCTGAAAGGCGACCACCAACTGGCGCTCAATTTAAATGGCAAAAAGGATTGGTATTGGCTGGGTGAGGAGGATTTTCGCCGCTGGTCCGAGAAAGTCGGTATCGCCTGGCCCGCCATTCGTACGGTGATCGATGACACCGTCGAGCGCGCCCGCGCCCAATGGCCACGGCAGTTGGAGGCGATGCCCATGGCCGAAGCGCACAAGGCCACCCTCAAGCGACATTGGCGCAGCCTGGCGCCGGAATGGCGAATTGACACCCGCCCCTCAGCCGCGCGAGGCTAAGGGCAGCGCCGCAAGGCGTCCCCGTCCGCGGAAAGGGCTGCGCCCAACGCTTCAGATTGCCGATACCATACGACTCCCGGCCTGTCCGGCGGACACAGGCGCATGGAGGGAATCGTATGTCTTCAATGCCCCGGCCAGACGCCACGTCGCACGGTCGCTTCAATCTGGAACAGCAGCGCAAGCGTGCCAAGGAACTGCTCAAGGCCGCCCGGGCCGACGAGCCAGACGCGCTGGCGCATATTCTTCGGCACATCCCGCCGCGCGAGACGCCGCTCAAGCTCGTCGATACCCAGTTCATCATCGCCCGCGAATGCGGCTTTCCCAGCTGGCCGAAGCTCAAGGCACATATCGAGGCGCTCGACTTTTCTCGGCGCAAGGTCGCCGAGCGCGGCGATCGCGACATGGCCACGCTGCACATTCGCTGCGGCTCGGATATCGAGCACAGCCTGCGCACTGTCGGCTTCGGAGGCGATTTCCTTGAGTTCTCCGATCCATTCTGCATCGGCCCGCTGCGCGATCTCTCGCCCACGGAGCTCATGACCCTGCGCGCCCGCTTCCTGGCGGAAGTGTCCGGTATGGCCGAGGGGGACGTTCTGGCCCGGCTGCGCAAGGGTTACGCCGCACTGGACGATCTCGAGCGCTATGAACGCCTCGTGCTGTGGTTCGAGCATGACAGCTACGACCAGCTGATCCTGGCCTACCTGCTTTACCGGCTGCGTGCGCGCCCAACCAAGGCAAGGGTCGAGCTGGTGGCAGTGGAGTCGGTACCCGGCGTGGAGCGCTTCATCGGTCTCGGCCAGCTCGCTCCGGACCTGTTGGCGTGGTTGTGGCAGTGGCGCCGCCCGGTGGAGGCGCCGCTGCTCGAACTGGGCACTCGGGCGTGGCAGGCGTTGACTGCCGACGGCCCCGAGCCGCTGCGAGCGCTCGTTGCCAGCGGTACGCCGGCACTGCCGATGATGGGCCGCGCGCTGGCCCGCCACCTGCAGGAACGCCCCGCCGAGGAGAGCGGCTTAGGCCTGACCGAGCGGCTGACGCTGGAGATCGTACGCGACCACGGCCCGTTGTCGGTGGGCAAGGCGTTCTCCTACCTCATGCGTGAGTACGAGCCGCTGCCCTATCTGGGCGACCTGATGTTCTGGTGGCTACTGCAGCCATTGCTCGCCGCACCGCAGCCGTTGCTCGCCATCAGCGAAACCCACCGCGAATGGCCCCATCGCTTGCTCGCCCTGACCGAGCGGGGGCGTGCGGTGATGGAAGGGCGAAGCAAGCGGTTGACCGGTGACGTCAGCGGGGGTGACGTCACCCCGGGCTCATGGCGTGTCTGAAGGTATGGCCGCCGGGTCCATCCAGAACGACTCCCAGACGTGCCCGTCGGGGTCCGCCAAGGCGCAGCTGTACATGAAGCCGTGATCCTGGCGCGGGTTGATATCGGCCGTGCCGCCATTGGCGCCGGCCGTCTCGTTCATGGCATCCACCGCCGCGCGGCTCTCGCAGGAGAGAGCCAGCATGACCTCGCTGGAGTCGCTCGGTGGAATCGGGCGGTCGGTGAAGGTGCGCCACTTGGCATGGGTGAGCAGCATCACGTGGATCGTCTCGCTCAGCACCATGCACGCCGCCGTCTCGTCGGTGAAGTGAGGGTTGTTGGTAAAGCCCAGCGCCTCGTAGAAGGCCATCGACCTCTCGAGATCGGCAACGGGCAGATTCACGAAGATCATGCGCGACATGGCAAAGCTCCATCAGACAGGGAAGAGGGGCGTACTCCTCAGTATCGGATGGAGCGGGGCGATTTCGACAGCGGGGGAAAGGCGCCCGTCGGGCGCCTTGGCTCGTATTACATCTGCGAGAGCAGGTAGTTCGGCTTGCCCAGCATCTTGATCAACCGCAGCTGCTGCTCCAGCCAGTGGGCGTGATCCTCTTCGGTGTCGGCCAGCAGCCCGAGGAGCACATCGCGGGTCTGGAAGTCGCGCTCCCGCTCGCACAGGGCGATGGCGTCCTTGAGGGCATCGCCCACCTCGTATTCGAGCTGGAGGTCATTGGCGATCATCTCCTCCACGTCGCTACCGATGCGCACCGGGGTGCGGGTGTGGATGTCGGGCTTGCCTTCCAGGAACAGGATGCGCTCGATCAGCAGCTTGGCATGGCCCTTTTCATCGTCGAACTCGTGGGCGATGCGTTCGTAGAGCTTGGTGAGCCCCCAGTCGGCGTACATCTCGGAGTGGAGAAAGTACTGATCCATGGCGGCGAGTTCCGCTGCCAGTAGGCCGTTCAGGGCGTCGATGATCTCTTGGTTGCCTTTCATGCGTATCCTTCCCTTGGCGCGATCGCGAATGAGCTCATCCTAGGGTGAATCTTGTGATCGGTCAATTTGCCTTGAAATTCAGTCGTTTGATGATTCTTGCTTACGATTCGCATTTGGTTCGGTAGTTGAGATGAACCTTCTCAAGGGCAACACTGACAAGATACCGGCGAAACGAAGCGCAACAGGAGTGCCCATGACGACACGGAACCTCGATGTCAGAGGCCTGGACTCGGGTGAATGCCCCGTCGGCTTGTTCATACGGCTCGTCTGGGAATAGCACGATGCACGCCGTTGTCAGCGAGCGGCCGGTCGGGGTCATCAGCGATACCCACGGCTTGCTGCGCCCCGAGGCGCTCACCCTGCTCGAGGGCTGCGAACTCATTCTGCATCTCGGCGACGTGGGCGGGGGCGATGAAGACGCTGCCCTTCTCGAACGACTGGCCGAACTGGCGCCGACCTTCGCGGTGCGCGGCAACATCGACAGCGCCCCCTGGGCCGAGGCGCTGCCGCCGACGCTGGATCTCAGCGTCAACGGCTGGCACCTGCACCTCGTACATATCCTGCAGGACTTCGACCCGGCCACGCCCTGCAATGCGGTACTTCACGGCCACTCTCACAAACCGCGCAACGAGTGGCAGGATGGCCGGCTGCTGTTCAATCCCGGCGCCGCCGGCAAGCGCCGCTTTCGCCTGCCCATCACCCTGGGCAAGCTGTGGGCCGACGAGCGCGGCCTGCGGGGCGCCATTCTGCATTTGCCGCTGTAAAGCCGAGCTAAGTCAGTCGGCATCGGCCGCAAAGGCCACGTCGCGCTGCGCCTCGAGCATCTGAAGCCGCGCTTCCAGCGCCTGCTTGATGCCCGTATACGCTGAACTGCCGAGTGCCAGCCGCATGGGTGGTCGTGCCGCGTCGGCGGCAGCGATCATGGCCTTTACCGTTCTTTCGGCATCGCCCTTTATCTCGAAGCTGCCGTCTGCCACGGCGCGCCTGACATCGCCCGCCGGCGTGGCCTCATAGACCGCCATCGGCGTGCCGTACACGAGCCCTGTGGCGAAATCGGTCGCGGTGGGTCCCGGTTCGACAATGATGAAATCGATCCCGAACGGCGCCACGTCCTGCGCCGTCGCTTCGACGAAGCCCTCGATCCCCCACTTGGTGGCGTGGTAGAGCGAAAAGTTGGGGTAGGCCTTCTGGCCGCCTTCGGAGGAGACCTGCACGATGCGCCCGCCGCCCTGGTCGCGCAGGTAGGGCAATACCGCGCGAATGAGCTGAATCGAACCGGTAAGGTTGGTGGCGATCTGGTGATCGATCTGCTCGTCGCTGAGCTCTTCGGCGGCACCGAAGAGCCCATAGCCAGCGTTCGATACCACCACATCGATCCTTCCCATACGCTCGAAGGCCTGGCGGGTGATCTCGCGGATCCCGGCCACATCGGTAAGATCGAGTTTCAGCACCAGCAGGCGCTCGCCATGGGCCTGCTGCAGTTCGTCGAGCACGCCTTCCCGGCGCAGCGTGGCAACCACGCGATCGCCACGCGCCAACAGGTGTTCCGTCATCAGACGGCCGAGGCCTGAAGAGGCGCCGGTAATCAACCATGTCTTGCTCATCGTTTCGTTCCTTCCTTCGGGTGGAGTGACGAAACCATGCTGGCGTTTCCGATTGGAATGCAGAAGTAGGCTACTGTTGTATGTACTCGTGAGAGAAATTCACCAATGAGCAAGCCAAGCATGTTTAAGCCAAGCATATCCAAGCCAACCCTGGCCGATCTGGAAGCCTTTGCGGTGGTGGCTGCCGAACGCAGCTTTCGGCGTGCCGCTGACGTCATCGGTGTCTCACGCTCGGCGCTGAGCCACCGCATGCGGCATCTGGAAGAGCAGCTCGGCGTGCGGCTGCTGCATCGCACCACCCGCAGCGTTTCCGTGACCGATGCCGGCAGTCGGTTCCTGGCGCGTATCACGCCCACCTTGAGTGAACTGAACGCCACGCTGGATACCCTCGCCGACGACCGCGGCGAGCCCGGCGGCGTGCTGCGCATCAACGCCAGCAGGGCAGCGGCCCGGCTGCTGCTTGCCCATATCGTGCCGGTTTATCTGCGCCGCTACCCGGCGGTGGAGCTCGATCTCGTCAGCGAAGGGCGGCTCGTCGACATCGTCGAGCAGGGCTTCGATGCCGGGGTTCGGTTGGGCGAGGCGGTCCCCCAGGACATGATTGCGGTGAAGCTGGGCGGTGCCATGCGCTTCCTGGCGGTGGCCTCGCCGGATTACCTGCGCCGCTTCGGCATGCCAAGCGTTCCCGACGACCTGCACAAGCATCGCTGCATCCGCCAGCGGCTGCCCAGCGGCAAGCGCTATCGCTGGGAGTTCGAGCGGCGAGGGCAGGAGATCGCCATCGACGTTCCCGGCGCGCTGACGCTCGACGACAACGAACTCATGGTCGAAGCGGCAGCCGACGGTCTCGGCATTGCCTACGTGCCCGAGATCGTGGCCAGCGAGCGTCTCGCCTCGGGGCAGCTAGTGGCGTTGCTCGAAGCCTGGAGCCCGCCGTACCCCGGCCTGATGCTTTACTACCCTGGGCACCGCCACGTGCCCGCGGCACTGCGCGCCTTCATCGATCTGTTGAAGGTGTCGGATATCCCCGCGGGAGGCCAACTAGGCATTCCCGAGAGTTAAGGGCTTACTCCCGCCTTGCCACCAGCAGGCCGATGCCGGCGCTTGCCAACAGGCTTGCGCAGGTGCGGTTGAACAGCCGGCGCATGGCGGGGCGCGAGAACCAGTGGCGTAGAAAGGCGCCGAAGCAGGCATAGCCGATGATGGCCACCCATTCGAGTACCAGGAACAGAGCGCCCAGGATCAGGAACTGGAAGGCGACGTCGCCGCCTGGCGTAACGAACTGAGGCAGGAACGCCGTGAAGATCAGGATCGCCTTTGGGTTGCCGGCGGCGAGCAGGAACTCCTGGCGGCTCAGGCCCCAGAGCCCCATCGGGGCGGCGGCCATGTCCTCGTCGCCACTCTCGGCGCCCCACAGCTGGAAGGCCAGCCAGAACAGATAGCCGGCGCCGAGCACCTTGATGAGCAGGAACAGCTTTTCGGAGGTGTAGAGCACGGTGGCCAGACCCGAGGCGGCGAGGGCGATCATCACCACGAAAGCCGTCAGGCGCCCGATGCCGGCCAGGCAAGCCATGCGCACGCCATAGCGCTTGGCGTTGCTCATGGAGAGCAGATTGTTGGGGCCCGGTGCCATGTTCAGAGCGAAGCAGGCCGGCACGAAGAACAGCAGGGTCAGCAAGTCCATATGGGCCACCAGAGGGCGCGGTTCGGCTTTCGATTCTGCAACAGCAGTGTCAGGCACGACAACCTAACCGTGTGGCTGCCGCTGGCCTCAGGCACTTTTTGATATACGCCTTTGCCGCAGAGGCGTACCGGCTGATCAGAGCTAGAATGAAAGACGAAGCCCGCAACATAAGCGGGCTCTGACTACGAAAAATACGCAAGGGACCACATACCATGACTCAGCGACTGCTCGTCCTGCTGGTTGCGCTCCTCTTCTCGAGTGCCGCCCTTGCCAGCCTGCTACCCACTGAAGCCACCCAGGCAGGCTACTCCGATTCCTTCCATCCTCAGGCCCAGCTTCTGGCCGCCTTGGAGAGCACGAACGAAAGCGCCCAGAACGAACCCTGCGAGTCACGCGCCGAGCAGGATGCGTTCTGGCTGGCGCAGGGCTGCTGTCGTGTGTGCCGTACCGGCAAGGCCTGCGGCAATTCCTGTATCAACCGCAACTACACCTGCCGTCAGCCGCCGGGCTGTGCCTGCAATGGATAGCTAGGCTTCGCGTCCCGTGGCATCGCGGTCGCAATCATAGCGCTTCATGTACGGGAACGGCGGCAGCCAGGCCTCGCGGCGTACGACCCAGCTCTCATAGGTGGGCATCAGTTGATCCGGGGTATCCAGGGTGCCCAGGTGCACTTCGATTTCGTCGTCGGTACGGGCGAAAACGGATGAGCCGCAGCGGGGGCAGAAGAAGCGCCCGTTGTAGGCGCGCGTTTCGCCTTCTATCGCTACCTCCGCCTGGGGGAACACCGCAGAGGCGTAGAAGAGCGCGCCATGGTGCTTGCGGCAGTCCAGGCAGTGACAGATACCGACCCGGTACGGGCGCCCCGACGCCACGACTCGAACGTTGCCGCAAAGGCAACCGCCGGTGTATTGCTCCATGCTAGGCCCCCTTGTTATCGACTGACCGTTCAGCAGAAGTGGGCTGAGTGCCCTTCAGAAGTGATAACGCAAGGGTAGCGCTTTCTCTGGAACACGCCTGAAACCATGCCTGCAAAAATGCAAAGCGCGCGGGAATGAAAGATAATAAGCAGGTTAACGAATAACAGGCACTCGCGAGGCGACATGAATCCCACCATCGAACTGCTGAAATCCCATCGCTCGATTCGCCAATTCACCGACCGCAAGATTCCCCATGAGCTGCTGGTCGAGCTGATTCGCGCCGGTCAGGCTGCCGCGACCTCCAACCATGTGCAGGCCTACACCGTGATTCACGTGAAGGAACCGGCCAACCGCGAGAAGATCGCCGAGCTGGCCGGCGGGCAGTCGTACGTGGCTACCGCTTCCGACTTCCTGGTGTTCTGCGCCGACATGAAGCGGCCCACCGAGGCGGCGGAACGCAGCGGTGCCAATGTCATACGCGGCATGACCGAGCAACTGGTAGTGGCCAGTGTAGATGCGGCCCTGATGGCTCAGAACGTGGTCATCGCCGCCGAATCCGAGGGGCTCGGCATCTGCTACATCGGTGGCATCCGCAACAACCCCCAGGCCATCAGCGACCTGTTGCACCTGCCCGAGCACGTCTACCCGGTGTTCGGCTTGTGCCTCGGCTATCCGGCTGCCGATCCGGACGTCAAGCCGCGCCTGCCGGTGGAGGCGATCCTCAAGGAGGACTATTACACCGACGACAGCGAGCTGGTGGCCGCCTTCGACGATGCCATGCAGAGCTACTACGGCGAACGCCGCGGCGGCAACAAGGACTCCAACTGGTCGAAGAACCTCACCCCGCTGTTCAGCAGCAAGCTGCGCGCCCACATGCGCGAGTTCCTCACCAAGCGTGGCTTCGAGATGAAGTGAGCCAATCGCCGCTGCCGCTCAATCAGCTTCGCTGCAGCGGCAGATACGAAACTCCCCCGTACCGATATAGGCCGAGGGCAGGGCATCGAACATATCGCGGGCCGTGCGCACCAGGTGCGGCTGGTCGTAGAAGCCGGCTTCCGCGGCCAGGGTGGAGAGGGTCATGCCCGGCTGCCAGCGGGCCATGGCGCGGGTGATCTTCAGGTACAGCAGGAAGCGTCGCAGCGTCACGCCGGTCTGCTCGCGAAACAGATGCGTGAGTCGCGAGGCGGAGATGCCGGCGCGTTCGGCCAGCGCCGCGGCATCCAGCCGCTCCGGCAGGGTCGCGCGCAAGTGGTGGCAGATATCTGCGATGCGCGCATCCAGCGGCAGTGGCGGCCCGCCGGTAGCGGCCAGATATTGCGCCAGATTGGCTGATAGGCTGCGGCAATCGGCGCTGTGGGCCAGTGCCCAGGCCTGTTCCTCGGCCAACGGCAGATCCATGCTGGCTCGCCCTGCCAGGCTGCCTGCCAGGCTGCCTGCCAGGCGGCGCCAGGCATCGCTGTCCGGGTCGAGCTGGGCCACCAGCATGGTGGTTTGCCCCGGGTTAAGCGCCTGGGGTACGTCCGGTGCCACCAACGCCGCACGGGTTAGGTGGCGCGAACTGTTCACTTCCAGCTCGAATGTCCCATCCAGCCCCAGCAACAGCGATGCGCTGACGTGCCGGTGCACCCGATTGGCCGGCAGGTGGCCGAGCAGCATCCAGCGGTCGTGCCAGAGGTAAAGGGTGCCGCGTACCGGCGAGATATCCGTCACAGGCGATCCGTGGCAATCAGCAAATAAAGCCGAGGATACGCCATTCAGGAAGCGGACGCCGATACGGTCGGTTCAATGCCCGGCCGGGCGCGGCACGCGCAGACCCAGTCTGTGCGCCACTTCGAAGGTGACGAAAATCGGACCGATCAGCAGAAAGACCACATCTTCGACGAACGACGGTTTCTTGCCTTCCACCTTGTGCCCCCACACCTGCAACGCCCATGCCGCCACCCAGACGATCAGCGAGATCCAGAACAGCGACCACCCCGCGCTCAGGATGGCGAGAATGCCAACCACTGAAATGGCGAACCAGGCCACCATCATCAGCAACACGCCGAAGGAGAGGCGCAGATAGACCAGGCCGGCCAGCACGCCCAGCAGGGTGGCGCCATTTACCCACTCGGCGGCGCCGCCATCCAGGCCCAGCCAGCGACCAAGCGGCACCAGCCACAGCAGCCCCAGGGTGGAAAACAGAATGGCCGGCACGCAGACGATATGTACCCACTGGTTCACCGGATGGCGATGGCTCTCGCCGTAGTCGTCGAGAAATTGCTGCAGGCTACGCATGGTCATGTCCTCGTTGTTCTTGGCAGGGGTCATGCTCATGCTAGGCGCACCAGAGGGCGCTGCCTTGTATGTAACTGCTGGCATGCCGGGGGTTTCGCTACCCCATGGTAGGCTATGCTGAGGGCGTGAAATACATGAAGTGCGAACCCTCAGCGATGACCTCCACCGAGCCCCGTATCACTCTGAATCCGCAGCAGCACCGAGTGCAGGTATCTATCGGCGGCACCTTGCTTGCCGATACCACCCGCGCTCTCGAGCTGCGCGAACGCGGCTACCCGCCACGGCTCTACGTTCCCCGCGAAGACGTGCGAATGGAGCGGCTGACCCGCTCCGAGACCGTGACCCACTGCCCGTTCAAGGGCGATGCCGCCTACTTCTCGTTCGGCGCCAATGCCGATGTAGCGTGGAGCTACGAGCGGCCGCTGGAAGGCATGGAGACGATTGCGGAATACCTGGCATTCGATGATGCCAAGGCCGTCGTGACAGAAGGCCAGTAGACAGTAGGCCGCGGCGGTCTGGGCTATGCTTCAGCTCGTTGATCATTCCCCAAGGAAGGAGGGGTGGACCATGGCCAAGCGTTTCAAGGTAGGCGATCACGTGAGCTGGAACTCCGAGGCGGGCCGGGTGAGCGGCAAGATCATCCGCGTTCACACTCGGGATACGGAGTACAAGGGACACAAGCGCCACGCCAGCGAAGACGAGCCGCAATACGAGATCAAGAGCGACAAGACCGATCACATTGCCATGCACAAGGACTCGGCGCTGACCAAGATCGGTCACTAGCGCTCTCGACGACTGACTACCCCGGCGCGCGCGAATCGGCGGCGACTCTCTCTTTCAGCAGCCACGAACCCAGCCCGGCGACGGCAAGGCCCAGGGCGGCGAAGAGCAGGAAGGTGGTGCCATGGCCTTCTGCCCCGACCAGCCAGCCGGCCAGCGGGGAGCCGGCGACCTGGCCGACCGAGGTGGCGAGCAGTGGCAGCACCGGGCCGAAGGCGGGCGCCTCTTCCATGATCTCGATTCCCCTGACCAGATAGAACCCGGTCAGGGTCATGTACCCGGCGCCGAACAGGGCCGCAGAAGCAAGGGCGAGAGGGAAATGGCCGGGGGCAAGGGCCAGCAGAACCAGACCGGCGGAGAGCGCCACCAAGCCAGCGGCATGGCTGAACACCGACCCGAATCGCGCGATGAGATCGCCGGCGCTGCCACCTGTCAGCCCGCCGAGGCCGACTGCCAGCCACATCCAGGCGGTCTGGCTCGATCCCAAGCCCCCGGCGGCGATCGCCGCATCGGGAGCAAACACCCAGTAAGCTGCACTCACGCACCCCATGCCGGCGGCCAGGCCGCTCAGCCGAGTGATGGCGTGCCACTGCTCACGGCTCACCGGCAGGGCCGCAAGGGAAGGCAGCGATGACTGGGCAGGGCGGTCGTCCCGGGGCAGGAAAAGGAAAGCCGCCAGTGCGCCCAGGGCCGCCAAGACGGCGAAGCCGACATAGGCGCTGCGCCAGGCCTCCGCCCAGATCAGCACCCCGGGCATGGCCAGCGCGATGCCCACGCTGGTGCCCGCGTTGATGGTGGCATTGACCCTCCCACGCAGCCTGGATGGCACGACCCGGGAAACCGCTTCCGCCATTGCCGGTGAGGAAAGGCCGGTACTGATACCGCAGATCAGCACGCCGACGGCCAGCAGCAACGAGGAAGGCGCCAGGGCGATCATGATCAACCCGATCCCGGCCAAGGCGGCCGCCGCGATACCGGCTCGGCGAACCCCGAGGTGCTGTGTCACCCAGGGGGCGGCGAGGATGGCAAAGACGAAGCTCAGGAACGGTAGAGCACCGATCACGCCGGCCATGCTCGAAGAAATCGACAGTTCGTCGCGCATCGCAGGCAGGAACAGGCCGAACACGAAGCGGGCCAGCCCGTAGGTGATGGCGATGACCCCGCTGCCGAGGGCGGCCATGCCAAGAGCGGAAAGGGGCCTCATGAGCTCACGCTCCGAGCCTCGTTGAGCAGGGCATCGACCACCGCCCGGGTGTCAGACAGAGCTGGCTGCATGCCCAGTAGCACCACCGCCGTGTTGCTGCCCTCCAGTACCACGAAGAGGCGTCGCGCCAAGTCGGCGTGATGATCCAGACCATCGCGTGCCACAGCGGCTTCGATGCGTGCCAGCAGGTCACGCTTGGCGGAGATCGCCAGCGCATGAACCTCGGCGCTGTGCTCGGCAAACTCACCCATTGCCTTGACCATGATGCAGCCATGCTGGCTGCTGTGTTCTAGCCAGCGACCGTGTGCATCGACCAAGGCGCGTGTCGCCTGGCCCGGCGGGGCGGCGGCAGTGGCCGCATCGAGACTGGCGACGAAGCGCTCATGGCGCGCCTGCAGTACCGCCGCGACCAGCGCCTCCTTGGAGGCGAAGTGGTTGTAGAGTGTCATGCGTACCACCCCGGCCGCCGCCACGATGCGGTCGATGCCGGTGGCATGAAAGCCCTGCTCATAGAAAAGGCGCTCGGCCGTGGCGAGCAGATGGTCGCGCTTGGAAGCGGGCATTGGATGGCGCTCCTGAATCTCGATATCTATATAGACCGATCTATCTAAAATAGAGTCTATCTAAGACCAGCAGAGCGTGGTGTGTCAATGCAAAGCAGAAGGGCCGCTTTCCTCGGGAAAGCGGCCCTTCACGTCAAGACTTGCTTATCAAGCAGTCGGCACTCTCTGGTCGACGTGCTGGTAAATCCTTTGTCGGTCCCTAGGCGGCGCCCGACTCCCGGAAGTGGTGCCAGGCATGGTGATAGAGCACGCCGGCATAGCCGTTGCGCTGAATGACCTTGAGAATCTTGGCGGGGTTTTCCTCATCCAGGGCCTTGTGCAGTTTCGCCCGCTGCTCTTCGTCCAAGGCCTCGTACCAGTGGTAGGGCTTACCCTGGGCATTACTATTCTCGGCCTTGCGCATCAGGTCCATTTCGATACGCCCGCCGTGTCGATACAGGATATCGTAGCCTTCCTGTAGCTGGGTCGCCGGCACGTCGCACGGCTTTTCGAGACCTTCCAGCACGTTGTAGTAGTAGTAGCTCAGCGGTTGCATGTGGCTCCTCCAGCGGTATGCCGTTGCGTGTCTCTACCAACCAGCTTCCTACCCCCATCCTGCCTGAGGCAAGGCGGAGGGCTCAATGGAAAAAATGTTGCTATCCGCACGCACTCGGGTGACATGGCGAAGCCGCGCGAGCGAGGCCCACCTCACTCCGAATACCCCTCCAGCGCGAAAGGATTGAGAAACTGCCTGCCCCAGAGGAAGGCGCGGTCGACCGAGCTCAAGCCGACCTCATCGCAAACGCTATCCCACTGCGCCCGGATCGAGGCGAGCTGACGGCCGATGATGTCTTTTACCTGAAGAGGTCGGTGCTGGATGAGAGCTTCGCCACCAGCTTGCGATTCTGGTCATTCAACAGCGCCTTGGGACGGGCGCCGCCGATGCTGCTGCCGTGTTGAATGGCTGATTAGGCAGCCACACCCAAACATAGGCACGTTGGCTAGAAGTCATCGTCGAGGGGCTCATGCTGCTGACGGCGGGCGCGTTTGGGAAGCAGCGCCAGCCGTTCCAGCTGGGTAGCGGACTCGCGTTTCAGGGCGCCCGTGTCGTCGGTGAATAGCGATACACCGACCAGCGCAGCCGCTTCGAAGTAGGTGCCGATGGCAACCCGGGGAGAGCCTTTGGCAATCTGGCGAATCGTGACAACGCCAACGCCCACTCGCTCGGCGAGTTCGTCTCGGGTCCACCCCTTATGTAGACGCCCCTCTTCGATCAGTCCGGCGAACAGGCGCAGCGAGAGGGCAGCATGGGGGCTGAGCGTCACATGTCTCGTTTTCATTCCGATACTATAGTGTCGGTTAAGCGCTTTAGCGATATTTTAATGTCGGTTCTGGCTTCTGAGCACTCACCAAGCGCCACTTGGATCCGAATCCATTAAACTGAGGCAAGCAGAGGGGCTTCGTCAGGGTGGGTGGAGCAGGGTGGGGGCAGACGATGAACTACAAACAGGTAGTGGCGAGTCTGTGGCGCCATGGTAATGGGCAAACGGCCGATCATGTCGCGCGGCTGAACGAACTCATTCGCTATGCCACTCTGGCTCCTTCCGGCCACAACACCCAGTGCTGGCGCTTTCGCGCCACCGACGAGGCCATCTCCATCCTGCCGGACCTCAGCCGGCGTACCCCGGTGGTAGATCCGGACGACCATCACCTCTACGTCTCGCTGGGCTGCGCCGCCGAGAACCTGAGCCTGGCGGCACGGGCGTTCGGCATGCAGGGCGAGGTTACCTTCCATGCCGAAGGGGCGGGGGAGGTGCATGTCACGCTGACGCCCTACCAACCGGAGCGCTCACCGCTGTTCGAGGCGATCCCGGCGCGGCAGTGCACCCGCTCCGACTACAACGGCTTGCCCGTTACCGACCAGGAGCTCTACCTGCTCCAGGGCGCCGGAACCGGAAATGGGGTCTCCATCAGCCTGCTGACCGAGCGACCGGCGATAGAGCAAGTGCTGGGATTCGTGCTCCAGGCCAGCAGCCGGCAAATCGCCAATCGGGCATTCAGGCAGGAGCTCGAGGCCTGGATCCGCTTTGGCGAGCACGAGGCGCTCGAAGCCGGGGACGGCCTCTTCGCGCGTGCGATGGGAAGCCCGGCCACGCCGCGCTGGCTGGGCAGATGGCTATTCCGTGCCCTGTTTCGGCAAGGTATCGAGAACGCCAAGGTCGCCCGCCAGGTGCGCAGCTCCGCCGGCATTGCCGTGTTCATCTCGCAAGCCGACGACAAGGCGCACTGGGTGGAAGCCGGGCGCTGCTATCAGCGTTTCGCCTTGCAGGCGACGGCACTCGGTATCTGCAACGCCTTCATCAACCAGCCGGTCGAAGAGACCAGCGTGCGCCCGGCGTTCGCCGAGGCCCTGGGTATCGTCGGTGGGCGTCCCGACCTGGTGGTGCGGTTCGGCCGGGGCAAGGCGATGCCGCGCTCGCTGAGGCGGCCGGTGGAAGCGGTCCTTATCCCATAGCCCTGCTTGGCTTTACTTCCAGCCCTGATGCCTCCATATCCTCACCAACCCTGTCTATCCCGGAGCCCAGCCATGTCCGACTCCCTGCATCTGGCCTGCCCCCACTGCCTGGCCATCAATCGCGTGGCCACGGCGCGTCTGGCCGCCTCGCGCTGCGGCAAGTGCAAACAGCCAATGTTCACCGGGGCGCCGCTGGAGCTCACCAGCGCCAACTACGCGGCGCTGATCGAGCGCAGCGAACTGCCGGTGGTGGTGGACTTCTGGGCCGGCTGGTGTGGCCCCTGCAAGATGATGGCGCCGGTCTTCGCCCAGGCCGCCGCCGAGCTGGAACCGCGCATCCGCTTCGCCAAGCTCGACACCGAGGCGGAACCGGGCCTGGCCGGTCGCTTCGGCATTCGCAGCATTCCCACGCTGATCGTGTTCAAGCAGGGGCGTGAGGTCGCCCGCCAGGCCGGGGTGTTGCAGGGCTCACAGCTCAAGCGCTGGCTCGAGCCGCACCTGGTCTAAGCCAGACCAGCAATAAGCCTTGGTTGACCCTTGAGCCGAATGAGACGACAATTCGGCTCATATAGTGAGCCGAATAATTGGGTTATTCGGCTCACCAGTCATTCAGGGTACCGCCATGAACGCTTCAAACACGACGCCACTCTGGATCTGGCAGCAACCCGACTGGCCCGCTTTCCACTGGCGGGCCGCCGTGATCCAGCCTCGCCTTCAGGAAGCTTGGCGGTCTCTTGGGATGCTGCTGGGCAGGGTAGGCGCCCTCCCGGGCGACAAAGATCCGGCAGTAATGCTGGATACGCTGCTGCAGAACATCATTACCTCCTCGGCCATCGAAGGAGAGCGCCTTAATGCCGCCTCGGTACGCTCCTCCCTGGCGCGACGCCTCGGTGTGGCGGGCGTGGCGACGGCTGTGTCATCGCGTTCGGAAGGCATGGCCGACATAATGATGGATGCCATCGGCTCGCCGGATACGGCGCTGACCCGCGAGCGGCTCTTCCAGTGGCATCGCTGGCTTTTTCCCGATGCCGAGACATCGCTGGTCAGGCTGCGGGTAGGGGAATGGCGGGGCGAAGAGCCGATGCAGGTCGTCTCTGGCCGTCTCGACAAGCCCAAGGTGCACTTCGAAGCCCCACCTCGCCGGGTGCTGGAGGACGAAATGGCTGCCTTCCTGGCGTGGTTCGACACGAGCCGCCACGACCCGGCCCTGGACCCTCTACTGCGTGCCGGTGTTGCCCACTTCTGGTTCGTGACCCTGCACCCCTTCGAGGATGGGAACGGCCGCCTGGCCCGCGCCATTGCCGACCGGGCCTTGGCCCAGGCCGACCGACAAAGCATCCGCCTCTATACCATGTCCGCTGCGATATTGGCTGAGCGGCAGGACTACTACCGGGTGCTTGAAACCAGCCAGCGTGGTACGACGGATCTCAGCGACTGGCTGGCCTGGTTTCTCGATATCCTGCTGCAAACCTTGGAAGATGCTCTCGCCGGCATCGAGCGTACCTTGGCCAAGACACGCTTCTGGCAGCGATTCGCCGAAGCCGGCCTGTTGCCGGAACAGGTCAAGGTGCTCAATCGTCTGCTGGATGGAGGGGAGCGAGGCTTCGAAGGGGGGATCAGTGCTGCCCAATATCAGAAGGTGGCCAAGGTCAGCAAGGCCACTGCCACCCGCCATCTTTCCGACCTGCTGGCCAAGGGCTGCCTGGAGAAACTTCCGGGGGGCGGGCGAAGCACGCGCTACCGAGTGACGGGCTTCGGCCCGCCCCTTGTCCAGTGAGCGGATATGGGCCTTTAACCTTACCGCGGAGAAACCATGATGGAGCGCCTAATCCCATCGGCTGTATTGAAGACGTTGCAGGACAACAACGGTGTGCCCTTTGCCGAGGTATTCCGACACGGCTCGCTCCAAATCGAGATTTACAAGCCGGAAGGAGTGGATCGCCAAATGCCGCATACCCGAGACGAGGTGTATGTCGTCATCTCCGGCTCGGGCCATTTCGTCAACGGTGACACCCGACAGCCCTTCGAGGCCGGTGAGGTGCTGTTCGTGCCGGCGGGCGTCGTCCACCGGTTCGAAGACTTCACCGACGACTTCGCCACCTGGGTGTTCTTCTATGGCCCGGAAGGGGGCGAAGCCGCGTCGGAAGCTACCTGACCCGGCCACCCATGAGAGTCAGCGATCCAACAGCCCCTCGGCCAGCGCCACGCCGAGCCGATCCATGGCGGTGGCCAGCTTCTCGTCGATGACGTGGAGGTACTCCGTCCAGTCATTCACGTGGTGCAGCTCCGCCTTGCCGTCCGAGATGCCGCGCAGCACGATCAGCGGCACGTTGAAGCGCATGCAGGCGCGCAGGCAGGCGTAGCTCTCCATGTCCACCATATCCGCCGCGATGGCGGCATAGGCTTCGCCCGAGACGATATTGGCGCCGGTGGAGAGCGTGGCCTCGGCAATGCCGGGAATGCGCAGCGGTAGGGGCAGGATCGCCGGCAGGTCGAGGAAGGGCGTAATCCCCTTCTCGAAGCCCAGCGGTGAGGCGTCCATATCGCGGTAGGCAATGGAGGTCGCCTGATAGATCTCGGTCTGCTCCAGCACCCGGCTGCCCGCCGAGCCCAGCGACACCACCAGGTCCGGCAGGCGCCCCTGCTGGGCGTGCGCGGCAAGCGCCGCGGTGAGCTCAACCGCAGCTTCCACCGGGCCGACGCCGGTCATGAACGGCGCGAAGCGCTGCCTGAGGTGCGGGCCGTACTCGGCCTCGGCGGCCATGGCGAAGAGCACGTCGTGGCCGCCCAGGTGGGTGAGCGGCGGCGTACGCTGCGCCGCTCTCATGCGTCGATCCTCATGCGTTCCATGGCCTCAGGCATCGCTATCGTTGCCGACCGTCTGGATGACATCGAACCCTTCGAAGTTGGGCGGGCCCAGGTAGAGCCCCTCGCGCTTGCTCTGGCCGGCGTTGGCGTGGGCCTTGCGGAACGCCTCGGAGTGAGTCCAGGCCTCGAAGTCCTCCCGCGAGCGCCAGATGGTGTGCGAGGCGTAGAGCACGTGGTCCTCCTTCTCCGGGCCGCGCAGCATATGGAACTCGACGAAGCCGGGCAGGCCCTGCAGATGGGTCTCCCGCTCCAGCCAGATCTGCTCGAACTCCTTCACTCGCTCGGGATTGACCCGAAAACGGTTCATGGCGATGAACACGATAAAGCTCCTTGTGGTCGGCGGCTGATGGTCACCGAACGACGATGACACCGACGCCGGTAGGGGGCAAGCGCAGGGATGTACTCCATACCATTGGCGAGCGTGGCGGCCGATAGCGAAACGGGTATGGTAAGCGAAAGCCACCGGGAGAAGAGGCCGATGCACAAGGGAAGCTGCCTATGCGGCAAGGTGGAATACGAATACCGCGGCGAGATCGATGAAGTCTCCATGTGCCACTGCAAGCAGTGCCAGAAGGCCCAGGGCTCGGCCTTCGTTGCCGTGGCGCCCATCCGCTCGGCCGAGTTTCGCATCACCCAGGGCACGGAGTACCTCAAGGAGTATCGCGCCACGCCGGGCAAGGTAAGGGTGTTCTGCGCCGAGTGCGGTAGCCCGCTCTATAGCGCCCGCGACGACCTGCCCGAAGCCAAGCGACTGCGGCTGGGCACCCTGGATACTCCGGTAACACCCGGCAAGCGCTACCACGCCTGGGTCTCGTCCAAGGCCGAGTGGTACGAGCTTGCCGACGAGCTGCCCAGGTTCCCGCAAGCCGCGCCGAAGCGCTGATCCAACCGATATCCTGGCGTCGCTTGTTGGGCTGCCCGGGGTTATTGGCTACGCTCAGAGGACTTCGCCGCCACCGAGAACAACCACATGGCTCGCAGAACGCTTGGTTCCGTGTTCCTGGCAGCTGCGCTTTGCCACCCCTTCGCAGCCTACGCGCTGCCGGACGGGGAAGGCCGGGAAACGGTAGAAGCCGTATGCGCTGCCTGCCACGGCGTCAACCTGATCGAACGCAGCTCAGGGTACACCCATGAGGAGTGGGACTTCCTCGTCTCCACCATGATCGACCTGTCGGACGCTCCCGAGCGGCAGGACGAGATCCTCGGCTATCTCGCCGAGCACTTCCCGCCCAGCGATAATCGGGCCGCAACGCCCGCCGATGGCCCGCTGAGCGTCCAGTTCGAAGAGTGGAAGGTGCCCACGCTGGGGCAGCGCTCGCGCGATCCGGTCGAAGCGCCGGACGGCAGTATCTGGTGGGTAGGGCAGTGGCTGGACATTCTCGGCCGGCTCGACCCCGAGACGGGCGAGATGGAGGAGTTCGCGCTGCCCTCGGGAGCAAGGCCCCACTCGGTCAACATCGGCCCCGACGGTGCAGCCTGGTACACCGGCAACCGCAACGCCACCATGGGGCGATTCGACCCGCAAACCGGCGAGATCACCGAATACCCCATGCCCGACGAAGCCGCGCGCGATCCGCACACCGCCGAGTTCGCCGAGAACGGTATCCTCTGGTTCACCCTGCAGCAGAGCAACATGATTGGCCGGTTGGACCCGGAAACCGGCGAGGTGCAACTGGCCACCAGCCCGCGTGAAGGCTCGCGACCCTATGGGCTGAAGATCGCTGCGGATGGCACCGTGTGGGCTTCCTGCAACGGGGCGAACTGCCTGCTGCGCGTCGACCCCGAATCGATGGAAGTGAGCGAGATCGCCTTGCCCGAGGCCGGCACCACGGTGCGTCGACTCGATATCGACGAAGACGGCATCATCTGGTGGGTCAATTCCGGGCTGGGCCGGCTGGGGCGTTACGACCCCAAAAGCGGCGATATCCAGGAATGGGACTCGCCCAGCGGCCCGGACTCCCACCCTTACGCCATCGCCGTGTTGGACGGGGCGGTTTGGTACAACGAAAGCGGCGTGCGGCCGGACATGCTGGTGCGCTTCGATCCCGAGGCGGAATCCTTCCAGAGCTGGCCGATCCCCTCAGGCCCGGTACATGCCGGTATCTTGCGCCACATGCGCACCACCCTCGACGGCGAAGCCCTGCTGATCCATCAGAGCGGCACCAACCACATTGGCAGAGTGAGCGTGGAGAACAGTGGTTCTACACCTTCACGACCTTCAATCCGTAATCAGCGGGATTGACAATGTCCTCGAGCTTACCGATCTGAGAAAAGTCGCTTTTTGTAAGCACACTACTGATGTTGGTCTCAGGAAAGCGCAGGTTCTTGACGACGTGGACTTGGATTGGCATACCTTTGCCGTCGATATCCATTACCCAGGCGAGAAAGCCACCCGAGAACTTGGCCAGGCTACCGATCGGATACAGCCCATACACTTGAATGTATTCCACAAGCACCGTCTTGTCGTAGGCAGTATCTGCTTCATGGATCTTTCGGTAGGCATCGAGTGGTGAGCGTGGTGGTACGCCGTTACGCGCATGCATCAGCTTGTTGATCGCTTTGATCACCGCGACCAAACGAATCAGCTCAGAGAGCTGCTCGCCGCGCTTGCCCATCGGATAGCCGGAGCCGTCCGGACGCTCGTTGGCATTCTCGATCACATCGCGGCAGGTTGGGCTTGGCTCCCACCCAAGTTCGTGCTGCTTGTCGCGTAACACAGTCACATGACCCCTGAGTATCGCCTTCTGTGCCGGGTTCATGTTCACCTTGAGTGACGGTAGCTGTGCACTGACCAGTAGTGGCTTGCCCATGGTGTGCATCAAGGCGCCCAGTATCGCCTCACGCACCTGGGGATCATGTGGGTCGCGCAGCATCATGAAATCCGCCAACTGGCCAGCGACCTGGACTGCATGCCTGACCCAGTCGGGTTCGTCGCGCAGGAACGCCAGGGCATACAGTAAGGCCTTGCGGTCCTGTTCCACCAGGTAGCGCAGCGTGTCGACGCAATCATAGAAAATTTCGCTGGGGAACAGGTTACGCGTCTTCATGTACATCAACCCCACCTGGAGCTGATGGGCCACGTTCATCACGCCGCGCTCCATGGGCGACTGGCGAGTGTGCTTCTCCTGCTCCTGGGCTTCTCGTTGAAGTATCTTCTTCTCCTTGGCCCCTGGGATGAACAGCGGCGAGTGTTGGGTCATCTTTTCGTTGGACCCGGTGCGGTAGGCGGCCTCTCGCTCCGATTCATTCACGTACCGGAACAGGGCCTCTGTCTGGGGCATCGTCAGGTGGATGAACTGAACGCCGACCGCGGCATATCCATGGTTACCGAAGGGACGGATATGCCGGATCGTGCCTTCAGCGAAGAAGCTCTCACCGTTGGGGAATTCCAATGTGACCCCCGGAATGTCCTGGTCCACGCCAAGTGCGATGCTATCTGCCAAATCAATGTCGACCATGCAGCCGCCCACCGACAGGTTGCGTAGTCGGCCTGGTATGTTGAGTTCATGCAAGTAGACTTCGAGGCTGACGCGGGTCTGCATACCGAGGATGAAGGGAATGCGTACCGCTCCCCGATTCTCATGCACAAACACCGATTCGGGTAGCTGGCACTCCAGACGATACGATGTACTGTCCGTCTTAAGCAGCTTGGCGGCTACGTTGGTGAGGCTGTAGGTCTCGCGCTCGCTGGTTTGTGGGCCCTTCAGAGCTTCCAGGTCGAAGCTCAAGCTTCCTTTGGTGAAGTAGTGCTCCAGATTTCCATCACTGTATTCGGCTTCCAGCACCAGATGGCCACTATCCAGGTCGAGCTCGGTGACCTCAACGGCCAAGGCATAGGGCATGGCCTTGGAGTACAGCGAAAACTCGTGCTTGTGTTGAAGTAACGAGCGAATGACTTGTGCTGCGGGGTTGCCGGGACGGGGAGCAATAGCCATGGCGTATCCTGCGTATGGCGTCGGAGGGATTTAGTTATTGTTATTAAACGGAAAAATTGCGGCTGAGAAAAATAAGGCTCGCTAAGTAAACTATGGTATGCCTAATTCAAGGTGTCAATCAATGATGGTGTCGTCATTCATCAGCGGGAAGTCGATCCGGTAAGGCCATGAGGTCCGCCAGGGGCATGGGGCGGGCGAACAGGAAGCCCTGTAACAGGTTGCAGTTGCGACGGATCAGGTCCTGCTGCTGTTCACGCTCCTCAACGCCTTCGGCGACCACCACCAGATCCATATGATGGGCCATGGTGATGATGCCCTGGACGATGGCGGCATTACTACGGCTGGTGAGGATGTTCTGGATAAAGGCGCGGTCCAGTTTGATCTTATGGATGGGCAGGTCGCGCAGGTAGCTAAGGCTTGAGAATCCGGTACCAAAATCGTCGATAGCGACCGTGATCCGCATACCACGCAGTCTGCGGATCATCTCGATAGCCAGTTCAGCACCCACCATCAAGATACTTTCGGTCATCTCCAGCTCGAGGAGTTCGGGCGGCAGGCCCGTTTCGTCCAGGATGTCTTGTATTTCATCGAGGAAACCATCGCGGTGGAATTGCAGCGACGAGATGTTGATCGCCACCGGAAATATACGCTCCCCCTTTGCGAGCTGCCCGGCCAGGCTCTGGCACGCCTGTCTCAGAACCCAGCGGCCCAGGGGAATGATCTGGCCGGTTTGTTCGGCGATAGGAATGAAGATTCCAGGAGAGACCATGCCATGTGTGGGATGGTGCCACCTGACCAGGGCCTCGACGCTGCGAATCTGGCCACTGACGGCATCGACCACCGGCTGGTAGTAGAGCTCGAACTGGTTTTCACGCAGCGCGGTATGGAGGTCATGGCGCAGCATTACGTGCTCGCTGGTGTGCCCAACCCCTTCTCCCTGGTACCACTGCCAGGTGTTGCGTCCCTGCTTTTTTGCCGCCTCTACGGCCAGGTCGGCATGCTGTAACAATTCTTGAGCCTGGTGAACGTCTTCGTCGCTGCAAGCGATGCCAATGCTTGTACTGATGTGTAACGCGCGGCCGTCGATCTCGAACGGGTGTTCCAAAGCATTGAGAATGCGCTCAGCGGCGTCCATCACTTCTTCTCGGGCCCTGAAGCCAGGCATCAGAAAGACGAACTCATCTCCGGTGAGGCGGGCTAGGGTGTCAGTGTGGCGAAGCAGCTGCCGAAGGCGGTCGGCGACGGCCATCAGCAGTTGATTGCCGACGGTATAACCCAGTCCATCGTTGATTGCCTTGAATCCATCGAGATCGAGGTGCATCACCGCTAGCAGTTTCTGGTTCTCCCGGCTCACTCGGAAAACATGCTCGAGGCGATTCTCAAGCGCGGGTCGGTTGGGCAAGTCAGTGAGGAGGTCGTGTGTGGCCTGATGAGCAATCTGGGCCTCTTGGTTCTTCTGCTCGGTGATGTCCTCCAGGATGCCGATGAAGTGGGTGCAGCGGCCAGCCTCGTCAAAGACGGGATTGATGGCCAGTCGATTCCAGAAAGGTGTGCCGTCCTTGCGGTAATTCAGCAGCGTAACCTGCACCTCGGTACGATCCACCACGCTCTGGCGGATCTTGCCGATGGCCGCGGGGTCGGTTTCATTACCTTGCAGGAAACGACAATTTCTGCCCAGCACATCGTCCGGGGTATAACCCGTAATACGGTAGAAAGCCTCATTGGCATAGACGAGCGGCAGGTCGTGCCGGGTGGCATCGGCCATGAGGATCCCGTTGGGACTGGACTGGATGCCTCGCTGCAACAGCCTCAGCTCGGCTTCCTGACGCTTGCGCGCCGTAATGTCATGACAGATGCCGTAGACGCCGATGATGTCGTCTTCGACAGTCACTGGAAAGTTGGTGACTTCCACATAGTAGGTATGGCCGTCGGCATGGACACCCATGGTCTCGTAGTGACGCGAGGCACCTGCCTTGGCGGCATCGAAGGCCGTCTGGGTCAGCTCGCGATAGTCGGGTGCGACGAACTCGTTGAAGTGGCGGCCGATCAGGGCCCCCGCCGGGTAACCCGTGATCCGTTCCAGGGCGGCGTTGCCGCGCTGGAAGCGGCCCTCGAGATCGAACTCATAAACCCCGTCTGGATGATTCACGAACAAAGAACGGTGCCACTCGGCCAGGGTACGGTGATGGCGGCTGTCACGGTCCCTGATAACCGCCAGGGCGATCAGGGCGGCAGCCTGGATGAGCCGTCGTTTGCTGAGTTCGCTGGGAGCCCTGGCCTCTGGGTAATAGGTGCCGAACGTCCCCAGCAACTCGCCCTGAGTGGTAATCACTGGGCTCGACCAGCAGGAGCGAAATCCTTCGGCAAGGGCGGCATCACGGAAGGCCACCCAGCGTGGATCCGCCTGGATGTCTTCAGTGATGACCTGGCGACGCAGGTAGGCAGCCGCACCGAACGAGGCAGTCGAGGTGTCGACGGGAACATTCTGGAGCCGTTCCCAATAGGCTCGAGAGAAGCGCTGGCTGGGCATCAGACTGAGCGAGCTACGTGCCGGATCGAAGCGCATGAAGGCCACTACGGCACCGGGAAGCTGGATACCGATCCAGTTGGCAATCGCATCCAGTGTCGTCTCCAACGGCGCCTGCTGGGCGATCAATTCATGTATATCTTGCTGAACTTCCAGCAAGGCAAGTTCGTCCGTCACGCGTATGTCTCCATGTACCTCGCTCCCTGGCTTCAAGAGGCTGGCATTCAAGAGCAGCGAATACCGTAGGAGGTGGTTAGGCTAGGCAAAGTCGCTGCCGGAGCACAAGCAGGAAAAGCCCGCCGTGAGGAACTGGCTTGTGCCTATGAATCGGGCGCCGAGCATGAAGCGGTTGCTCGACGCTACCCCAGCTACCTTAGGTCGGCAGCTGCCAGAATTACTTTAAGAAAAATTACGCGACTGGTGCTTAGGACGATATTGGCAGTCACGGAGCACCCACCGGACAGGCTGGCGACACTTGCCAGGTCAGGTGGTTGCTGTAAAGGTAGTGTAAACCTCGCCGCGGGTGATCGCATGACACTTGAAGCCCCTCAGCAGACACTGCAGTCCTTCCACGATGGCCTGATGGGGCATCCGCTGATTCGCGAGCTGTGGAATCACTTCCCCGAGAACATGTTCCTGGTACGTGTGGAAGAGGACGGCCACTTCACGGTCGAGGCAGCCAACCCGGCGCAGATCGATACCATCGGCCGTGAGTGCCTGGGCAAGCCGCTGCCGGCCTTCATGCCTGCTGCTACGGCCGAGGCGATCTATGCGCGCTACCGTGAATGCGTGGCGCGGAACAAGCCGATGCGCTATCAAGAGCATGCCGCCTTCTTCGATGAGCATGGCAACGAGCAGTACGGTTACTGGCTGACGCTGATCGTGCCGCTGCACAATGCTGACGACGACCCGCAGCGCGTCACCCATCTTTTCGGCATCTCTCAGAACGTAACCGAGCTGCACCAGGCCCGGGATGCGCTCGAACGCCATAATCAGGTGCTGGAAGCGCGCGTGGAGCAACGTACCGCTGAATTGCAGCATGCCAACCGCGAGCTCAGACTGCTCAACGGCCAGCTTGAGGAGATGGCCACCCGCGACTTTCTTACCGGCTGCTACAACCGCCGCCATATCGAGACCCTGGGCCAGCGCGAAATCGAGCGGGCATGGCGCTACGGCACCGCGCTCAGCGTGTTGATGATCGATCTGGACGCCTTCAAGCAGGTCAACGACACCCAAGGGCATGGCGCAGGGGATGCCGCGCTCAAACGCGTTGCCGCGAGCCTGCAGAGCGCCTTGCGTGCAAACGACCTGCTGGGCCGCTTCGGCGGCGATGAATTCTTGATCCTGCTACCCGAAAGCAACAGCGAAGACGCTCGCGCCGCCGCCGAGCGCCTGCAGCAGCAGACACTTGAGCTGGCTGCCATCTCGATTAGCGTGGGGATTGCCACCCTGCGCCGCGATGACAGCCTGGAAAGCCTTACCGGCCGCGCTGACCAGCGGCTACTCGCAGCCAAGCGGGAGTATCATCGAGTAGCGTCTGATTAACGCATTCCACGAGAAGGTGACTGCCTCTGAAGGCTGAAACGGGAACGCCAGCGGAGCGAAGGAGCAGGCGAATGGCATACCTGGCAACGGCCGTAACCCTGCCGCTGGCGCTGTTACTCACCGGCGTGATCGCCATGCAGGCCTGGCGTCTGGCCGATAACCGTGCGATGGAGAATTCCTGGGCATGGCTGCAAGCCCAGGCGCCCGCCACCGCCGAAGCGTTCGATCCCGCCATGGTGGAAGGCCTTCCCGACGCCGCCCGGCGCTACTTCCTCTACACCATCGCCCCGGGTTCGCCGCTTCACGTGGTCAGCGAAATCCATATGACCGGCGAGATCGGCCTCGGTAGCAAGGAGGCACCCGGCTACCGTCCCATGCAGGCCCGACAGATCCTTGCCCCACCACACGGCTTCATCTGGCGACTCGAACGAGCCGGCGCCGGCCTGATGCAGATGAGTGGCTCGGACGGCATGGCGAACGGCCGCTCCTGGACGCGCTTCTGGCTCAACGGCACGTTGCCCGTCGCCAGGGCAGGGGGCGACGACAACCACCTGCGCGCCTCGTTCGGTCGAGCCGTGGCGGAAGCTGCCTTCTGGGCCCCGGCAGCTCTGCTGCCCCAGCACGAAGTGCGCTGGGAAGAGACCGGCGAGCCCAACCTGGCACGCGCGATCATCACCTACGGCACGCTGGAACAAGCCATCGAAATCGCCGTGGCCGAGAACGGCCAACCGCGCTGGGTACAGTTCCAACGCTGGAGCAACGCCAACCCCGAGAAGGAGTGGCGACTCCAGCCCTTCGGCGGCTACCTGGATGATTTCCAGAACTTCGAAGGCTTCACCCTGCCCACCCAGGTCGAGGCGGGCAATCACTTCGGCACCGAGGCGTACTTTCCGTTCTTTCGAGTGCGGGTGGAGGAGCAGTTGCTGGTGCCATAGCGCATCGGCTTCGTTTGGTTGCGTAGATTCGATGCACGGGAAATGTCATGCTATGGGCTTTGAGATTGATGCTCGGCCTAGCATGACGATACAGTTTTGGCTTTACTCGAATCGTATTCCCAATACAATGCATCTCTGATGCACGGTGATAGTGGCAGGTAAGGGTGGGGGGATGGCTTTCAGGCAGGTTAGATTGAAAAGCATAAAAATGGTTGATAGATGCTGTAGGGCTATGTCTTGAAAAGCTTTAGCTTTTTGAGTTGCTAAGACGAGGTGCTTGCCATCCCAGAGAAAGGCAGCAAGTTTGCAGTATGTGGTCATTTTTTACGGGGGGAGTGATATGAAAAAAAATTATACTGAGCGCACAATAAAAATTAGTAATATTTTATTGGATTTGGAAAATCCAAGATTTCCCCCCGTAAATGATCAGCGTGAAGCAATACGAACCATGTTGAGGGACCAAGGCGCCAAAATTGTTAACCTGGCGTCAGATATTTACCAAAATGGACTTAATCCTAGTTCCAAATTAATTCTATTTGAGGATGGGGGTAAATACATTGATGGTGATGGTAATCGCCGGGTGACAGCGCTGAAAGTATTGGAAACTCCATCACTGGCGGACGCTGATCCTAAAATAAGGAAAAAAATTAATTCAATCCTCAGGACGAGAGGAGAAGTTCCGACAGAAGTTGGCTGTGTGATATTCAAAAACCGCGAGGAAGCTAAGCATTGGATATCAATCAATCATAGTGGTCCGCAGGATGGAAAAGGGCAAATACCTTGGAATCCTGAGCAGAAAAATCGTTTTGAGGGTAATTTCACGATTGGACTGCAGGCTTTGGACTTGCTGGTTAATAATCAGCTTATATCTGATGGGGACAAAGAAAGGGTAAACAAAACAACTCTTGATAGAGTGTTGAGTTATAGAAGTGTTAAGCAAAGGCTCGGCATTGAAAAAAGCGGAGAGGGTTTTTTGTTTGGAGATGCTGACAGCTTGAAAAAAATTGTTTTGGCTTTGCGGGATAAAAAAGTTGATGAGGTGTATACGGCAGAAAAAGGAGCTGCCTTTGTTGAGAGTGTTTTAAATTGCGACTCCAGCGTCTTTGGCTCATGGGATGCCGATAGAAACGCTGAGGCCGGTGGAAATGGAAATACAAACTTTCAGCCTAGTTCTCGGGGAGGTGAAGCTTACGAAGGACAATCGAGCTTTAACCATGCGGGAGCCAAAACTGCCTCAGCAGAGGAAGAGGCTGGAGGTAAAACAGCTCAATCAAGGACTAGAAGGAAGGACAAACAAGGGTTAGTGGTTTTCGGTGGCTCCCTTTCCCTTCGCTCGGGTCATATTAATAATCTTTATAGGGATATAGAGCATATTTATGAATTGTATAAAAGCAAAAAAACAGCATTCAGTAACGATTTCGTTGTCATTTTTAGAATGTCATTGCGCATGCTTGCCGAGACAGCTGGTCGAGAAGTTGGAAAAGATTTAAAACCATTTTTAATGGACAATTTTGATCAGGCAAAAAAAAGTTTGAGCGATGACGAAAAAACTTCCTTGTCAAGTCAGAGCGTGGAGAAAGGAAAGATCGTTCAACTTTTCCAAACAGGTGCGCATGATTATTCAAATTCGAGAAATGAAGAGCAGGCTGTAGCTCTTTCTGTTATTCTCGGTGCTATTCTGAGAATAACTCACGGGAGGGAGTCATGAGCGTCGCACACTCTCCTTTGCGGTATCCTGGAGGAAAAAATTGTATATTTCCTTTTGTTTCTAGTTTGATTTCGGAGAATAACTTAAATGGTTGTAGATATATTGAACCCTATGCTGGCGGTGCAGGCCTAGCGCTTCGCTTGCTGTATGAAGAATATGCAGAAAGTATAGTGATTAACGACTTGGACCCATTGGTTTATGCTTTTTGGAGCATATGCACTGCACAAGCGGATCGCTTGATGGACTGGATTGATAAAACCCCTGTGACAGTAGAGTCTTGGCGTAATTGTAAGGAAATTCTTCGCCGTTCAGGAAGTGTGGACAGTTTTAGTTTAGCCAGTTCCTTTTTCTTTTTGAATCGAACGAATGTCTCCGGTGTATTAAATGGAGGGGTTATTGGTGGGCTGAGTCAAGCAGGAAAGTATAAAATAGATGCCCGATTTAATAAAAAAGAGCTAATACGCAGGATTGATAAAATATCTCGGTTCTCCAGTCGTATCCATGTTGCCAACATGGATGGTGTGAATTTAATAAAAAATTTTCATGGATACGCTGAAAACACCTTCTTGTATCTGGATCCGCCATATTATGAGAAGGGCTCAAATCTCTATCTTAATGCGTATAAAGAAGAAGATCATGAACGACTTTCTAACCATGTGAAGAAGCTTTCAACTCCTTGGCTTTTGTCGTATGACAATAATTCTTTCATAAATAGCCTGTATCATTCATTTGAAAAAAGAGCCTATAGACTACAGCACTCAACCTCTAATAAAATCGGTGATGAAGTGTTGATTTTTTCAGATAAAATTAGTTTTAATAACTCTCTTGGAAAATTAAAAATGGTCGTGCCTGTGTAATTTTATAGATTGTGGGGTGTAAGTGTTTAAACGGAGCTTAAAGAAAGCATATTGTTCCTAATGGGTTCCTGTTTTTACAGTAATGATGCCTGTCTTGCAGGCCTTGCTGCGTCTTAGATTCTTTTGTCAGTTTTAGGGGGCTGAACTTGCGATGTACCACCTTTTTGTCGTGGCCATAGTCGTTTCCTCATGGTGTTACAGCCGAGCGTCAGACACTCGTTCTATAACCCACGGGGGGCACTCTGACCACTTTGCTTTTTAGCGGCTGACTGTCAGGTAAATACCTTCATACTTCATATTAGTTAAACGCCACCATGCTTTACACGGCCAACCCACTCACCCTGACCACCTCCCTTGTCACAGCCTCATCCAGCATGCCGCGCCCCGTCTCCACCAGCGTCAGCCAGTCCCTGGCGCGGGTGATGCCGGTGTAGATCAGCTCGCGCGTGAGGATGGGGTTGGGGGCGTCGGGGAGCAGCAGGGTGGTGTGCGTGAATTCCGAGCCCTGGGATTTGTGTACCGTCATGGCGAACACGGTTTCCACCGCTTGCAGGCGGCTGGGCAGTACCCACTTGATGTCGCTGCTGCCGTCGCTGGCCGGAAAGGCGACGCGCAGCAGGGTACGGCCGGGCGATTCGCTTGCGCTGCGGGCCTCGGGCACGGCGAGGGTGATGCCGATATCGCCGTTCATCAGCCCCAAGCCGTAGTCGTTGCGGGTGACGAGCACCGGGCGACCTTCAAACCAGCCCTGTTCCAGCTCCAGGTCGCTGGCCTTGAGCCAGCCGGCGCGGCGCAGGGCGCGGCCGATGCGCGGGTTCAGCCCTTCGATGCCCCAGGGGCCTTTCCTGAGTGCGCACAACAACTGGAAGTGGCCGTGGGCGGCGAGTACCTGGCGGGCCCAGTCGTCGTAGGGCTGGCGTGCATCGCCTTCGCCGAAGAAGGGCTGGGCGGGCCGCGCTGCCTGTATCACGTCCAGGTAGTGGGCGTAGCCGCGGGGCGGTGCGATGGGCTCGCCGCGGCGGTCGTGGCGGCCTTCGCCGCTGTCGGTGAATCCGGCGGGGTTGCCGTTCACCACCAGGCGATCCAGCGCCGGGTCGTCGGCGTCCGCCAGGGCGAGGCGGGCGATGTCGGCGTAGCGTGACTTTCCATCGGTGCCGAAGATCTCACGTACCGCGCGTTTCTTTTCCTTCTGTGCCTCTTTCTCGTTCTGCTCAGGAGCGAGCGGGCGATTGACCGCTTCGGCGAGCTGGCCGATGCCGCTCTTGGCATCGAAGCGGTGGCTCACCCGCAGCATGGCGATGGCCTGGTCCAGCGGCTGGCCGCCTTCGTCGTGGTAGCGTTCGGGAATCGGCGTGCCGGTCACCCGTTGCAGCCAGTCGCAGGTGGCCGGGGTGTAGTGGCCGCCTTCGGCGCGTTGGCACAGGTCGCCGAGCACGGCGCCGGCCTCCACCGAGGCGAGCTGGTCCTTGTCGCCGAGCAGAATCAGCCGCGCCTTGGGCGGCAGGGCGGTGAGCACGGCGGCCATCATCTCGATATCCACCATCGAGGCTTCGTCGATCACCAGAGCGTCCAACGCCAGCGGGTTGCCGGCGTGGTGGCGGAAGTGGCGGGTATCCGGCCGTGAGCCCAGCAGCCGATGCAGCGTGGTCACTTCGGTGGGAATGCTGTCGCGCAGAATTGAGATATCCACACCCTGTTGGCCCACGGCGGCGGCCAGTTCCACCAGCGAAAGCCCCTGCACCTGCTTGGCAATGGATTCGTTGAGCCGTGCGGCGGCCTTGCCGGTGGGGGCGGCCAGGCGGATGCGTAGCGGGCGCGGGGCGGTGCCGGCGGGTGCGGTTTCGCCCAGAGCGAGCGCCTGCAGCAACGCGAGCAGCTTGACCACGGTGGTGGTCTTGCCGGTGCCGGGGCCGCCGGTGATCACGGCGAAGCGCGAGCGGCTGGCCAGCGCACAGGCGGCCTGCTGCCAGTCGAGTTCATGCCCCGGGGTGAAGAGTGCCGCCAGCGCCCGGGCCAGGGTGACGGTATCGGCTTCTGCCTCGGTGGTGGCAGTAAGTCGGCTGCCGATAAGGCCGCGAATGTCCTGCTCGTACTGCCAGTAGCGGCGCAGGTAGAGCCGCACGTTGCCGTCGCGCTCGCTGCGCACCAGCGGAGTGTTTCCCGGTGGTTCGTTGCCGTCCGCCACCAGGGCGGGGTGGTGCAGGGCAGCATGCCAGGTGGCGAGATCCAGCTCGGCCAGCAGGTCGCTGGGCAGCGGCGGCGGGTCGCTGAGGTCGTCGCCTTCCGGCGGCAGCGAGAGCGCCAGGTCGGGGGCGGCGAGAGTCTGGGCGAGATCGAGGCACACGTGGCCGCGACCAAGCTGATGGCTGGCCAGCGCCGCGGCGAGCAGCAGCAGGGGCGGGGTGTCGTTCACCTCGCGCTGGAAGAAGCTCGCCAGCGCCCGATCCAGCGCGCGCAGCCAGCCGCGCTCCACCCAGCGGTCGAGCAAGGCGAACAGCGCCTGGATGTCGTGAAGCGCGGCTTGGTGCGGTTCCGGCTCGGCTTGGGGCGGTTCAGGTTCGGCGCCCTCGTCGGCTGCCTGGCGGCTGCCTGCTGATTCCTCTCCGAGATCGGCGAACAGGTCCGGGGTAGCGTCGTCGTGGTGCTTGCTGCGCTTGCTCATGCCGGCGCCTCCGTGGTGGTGCGGGTGCCTGCCGCTCGGGCGTCGCCCTGGAACAGTGCGTCCAGCGCTTCGATCAGTTCCCGCGGGGGGCGCTCGGCATGTACGCCGCGGCTCTCCGCATTGGCGCCCCTGAGAAAGACGGTGAGCGAGCCGCCGATATGCCGGTCGTAATCGTAGCCTGGTAGGCGCGCCTTGAGCAGCCGATGCAGGGCCAGCAGGTAGAGCGCGTACTGCAGGTCGTAGCGCTTGGCGGCCACCGCCTGGCGCATGGCCTCCTGGCTGTAGGCGCTGTCGTCCGGCCCCAGGTGGTTCGATTTCCAGTCGGCCACGTAGTAGCGCCCATCAAATTCGAACACCAGATCGATGAAGCCCTTGAGCATGCCGTTGAGAGTGTCGGCATCCAGCGCGGGGCGGGGCAGGCCGGCACCCGAGCCGTTATCCGGGGTTGCCAGTGTGTAAGCACTTACGAGGGCATCCAGCCGACGGGTGTCGACCTGGCGCGAGGCGAACCAGAACTCCATCTCGACCTGATAGCTCGTCAGCGCTTCGAGCCTGAGGCTGCCCGCGCCGTTGGGCAGCGGCAGCGGGGCGGCGAGCAGGGTGCCGAACCAGGCGTGCAGGGTGTTCAGCCACGGCTGCCAGCCGCGCACCTGGCAGCGCCGCGCCAGGGTCTCCTCGCGCAGGGCCGGGTCGCGGGCCACGCGGGCAAAGCCGTGCTCGCCGGCCCATTCCAAAATCCCATGAAGAAATGTCCCAGGCCCTGGGCCTCGGGGGAACCGATGCAAGGAAGGCAACGGTTCGCTCTGGCCGCTGTCGCGGGGCTCTTCCAATACCTCCAGCGCGGTGGCCTCCATGGCGGTAGCGGGTTCCGGCAGGCTGCCGCTCCGCTGCGCTTCGCTGTCATGGGGCTTAACAGGTGAGTCAGTTCTTACTGGGGCGCTGGCCGATTCGACGCTGACGATCTCACCGGAGAGGCGCAGCGCCGAGTAGCTGGCGATCCACCAGTGCTCCCGAGCGGGGCGCGTGGGGGAGCGTGCTTCGCCCAGGGCGTCGTCGCGCTCGGTTTGGCGAACGATCTGGGCGTGAGCCGGCGGCGCCGGGGCGATCTCGATGGCGACGCAGTCGCCCTTGAGCCTGGCGAGCGCTTCGCTGAATCCGGTTGGGCCGAGCAGGTCGCCGTTGGCCAGCAGTTGGCCGATGGCGCTGCCTTCGCCGCCCTTGAGCGGGGCCATGCCGAGCCAGGTGGCGTGGCGCGCGCGGGTCAGCGCCACGTAGAGCTTGCGCAGGTCCTCGCCCAGGCGTTCGCGGTCGACGGTGGCCAGGGTCTCCTCGTCGGCTTCCAGGCTGATGCGCAGGCGGCCCTCGGCGTCGTGCCAGCGCAGCGGCGAGTCGTCCTTCTTCGTCGGGCGGTGGTTGCAGATGAAGGGCAGGAACACCAGCGGGTACTCCAGCCCCTTGGACTTGTGAATGGTGATGACCTGCACCAGGTCGGCGTCGCTCTCCAGGCGCAGCTTGTGGGTGTCGCCGTGGCCTTCGGGGTTGGCGATGGCCTCGGCGAGAAAGCGAATCAGCGCGTGTTCGCCGTCGAGCTCCTGGCTGGCGTGTTGCAATAATTCCCCTAAGTGCAGCAGGTCGGTAAGTGCTCTCTCACCGTCGCTGGCAGGCCCCCAGGCGAGCAGACGCGTAGCCACGTCGAAGTCGTGGATGATCTTGCGCACCAATGGCAGCACGCCCTGGCGCTGCCATAGCCGGTGGTAGTCGCGGAACTGCAGCACGCGGCCTTCCCAGGCCAGCTCGTCTTCGTTCAATCGATCCAGCGTGGCGATATCGAGTCCCAGCACCGAGGTGGCCAGGGCGGTACGCAGCAGCCTGTCGTCGTCGGGTGCCGCACAGGCGCGCAGCCAGGCGTCGAGCTGAGGAGCGACCGGCGAGGCGAACACCTTGTCCTTGTCCGAGAGGTAGACGCTCTTCACCCCGCGCCGGGCCAGCGCCTGACGGATCGAGCGCGCCTCGCCCAGGCCGTTGACCAACACCGCCATATCGGAAGGCTTGAGCGGCTGCAATTCACCCTGCTCGTTGCGGAAGCCGGCACTGCCGCTTAGCCCCTCGTTGAGCAGCTCCACCATGGTGGAGGCGCAGCGCTCGGCCATCTCCTGCTGGTAGGCGGTCTTGGAGAGCGGTTCGTCGCATTCGAGCTGCCACAGGGTCATGGCCGGCAGGGGCTGGCCCTGGCGGGTGAGTGAGTCCTTGCGTCCTTTGGCGCCAACCGCATTGAAAGGAACGGGGTTTTCCTCGGGCGAGTTGAACAGGAAGGCGCCGGGCGGGTGCGCTTCGGCAAATGCGAAGCAGCGGTTCACCGCCTCGACCATCTCGCGGCTGGAGCGGAAGTTGGTGCCCAGGGTGACGTGGCGGCCTTGGGTGTCGCGGCGGGCGCGCAGGTAGGTATGGATGTCGGCGCCGCGGAAGGCGTAGATCGCCTGCTTGGGGTCGCCGATCAGAAAGACGCCGCACTCCGGGCGGTTCTCGCGGATGCGGTACACGCAGTCGAAGATGCGGTACTGCACCGGGTCGGTGTCCTGGAACTCGTCGACCAGGGCGACCGGGAACTGGCGGCGGATCTGTGCGCCCAGCGCCTCGCAGTTGGGGCCGGTGAGCGCCCGGTCGAGATGGGTGAGTAGCTCGTTGGGGCCCATCTCGGCGCGGCGTTCCTGCTCGCGGTCGAGCCGCGCCCGGCACCAGTGCACGGCGTGGGTGAGCAGGTCGGCGTAGGGATCGGGCAGGGCGTTGAGTTCGTCCTGGAGCTTTTCCAGCGCGGCCAGCGCCGGGTGATCCGGCGGCTCGCCCTTGAGCCAGATATCGGCCATGCCCTGGGGCGTGAGGCGCTTCCAGGCGGCGTCGGTCAGGCCGGGCCAAGTGGCCTCCCCTTGGCACCATTCACGCAGGGCGCCGAGCCAGTTGGCGCGGCTCTTGGCGTTGAAGCTCTGGCCTTTGAAGGCCTTCTGCTGGGCGGCCTCTTCGAACAGCTCCTCGCACTCGTCCACCCACTGGGGCCAGGGGGCCTTGAGCGGGGCCAGGCGCTCGGCGGTCTCGCGGCTGGCGTTGGCGATGGTCTCGGCTGGGGGCGGGGCGTGCTTGTTCAGTGCCTCGGCTTCGGGCATCAGGCCGCGCACGGCGGCGTGGAGCTGCTCGGGGGTACTCCAGTGGCGCACCACGGTGGCCAGCTCGTCGAGGTTGAGCGGGTAGTAGAAGCTGCGCCAGTAGTCGCGCACCACCTCGAGCTCCAGCTCGGTCTGGTCGTTTTCCAGGTTGAGCGAGAACAGGCTGCCGCTGTCGAAGGCGTGCTCGCGCAGCATGCGATAGCACCAGCTGTGGATGGTGGAGACGGCGGCCTCGTCCATCCATTCGGCGGCGAGCTGCAGGCGCCGGGCGCAGGCGGGCCAGGTGGCGGGGTCATATTGAGCGCGTAATTGAAGCAGCAGATCGTCGCCCTCGGCACCTTGCGCCGGTTGCAGAAACACATTGGCCGCCTCCACCAGCCGCGCGCGAATCCGCTCGCGCAGCTCCTGGGTGGCGGCGTTGGTAAAGGTGACGACGAGGATCTCGGGCGGCGTGAGCGGGCGTTCGAAGGCGGCATCGTCGTTGGCCGAGCGGGCGCCGAGTACCAGGCGCACGTAGAGCAGGGCGATGGTGAAGGTCTTGCCCGTGCCCGCGCTGGCTTCGATCAGGCGGCTGCCGTGAAGCGGAAACGACAATGGATCTAACTGCGTGACCTCGCTCATGCCTGGCTCCCCGATGTATTCTTCCCGCTCTGTTTCTTGTCACCCTCTTTCTTGTCGCCTTTCACGGCCAGATGCACCGGGGCGAGCAGGCGCTCGGTGAGTTCGGCGAAGCCGAGCTTGTCCTGGCGGGCTTCATAGAGCGCAGTGAAGCTGGGCCAGCGGTGGGCGAGGTAGGCGTTGCGGCCCGCCTCGCCGGCATTGAAGTCGTCGCCGTTGTAGGTGCTGGCGGCGGCGCGCCAGGCGTCGCTGTCGCGCTCGGTATCGGGCGTTCCCAATTTGCTCAGCCACACGAAGGCGGTGTCGCAGGCCAGCGGCAGCGGCACCTGCATGCCGGCCTGCCAGGTGCGGACGATCTCGCGCAGCTGCAGGCGGGCCGCTTCCGGATCTAGGGGCGGCAGGGTGACGTGGCCGGCCTTGGAGAGCAGCAGGCTGGTCATGGGCCTGTCGTTTAGATGGCCTGCCAGGTGCGCGACCCAGTGGCGCAGGATGTGCGACCAGCGGTACTTGCCTTTCTTCACCAGGCTGCTGCTGGCGAGCACCAGGCGGCAGCGCTCGCCGGTGGCGCTCTCGCGCAGTTCGTCGAGCCAGTCTTCGAGGGGCGGGGCGCCGGGCACGTCGAGCTGCACCGGCTCGGGCTCCTCGATGGCGTGGGGCCAGGCGTCCAGCGCTTCCTCGTAGGCTTCGAACAGCGCGTCCATCGGTTCGCTGAGCTGTTCGCGCATGCGCTCGCCGAAGGCACCCATGGCCAGTACGCCTTGACCCTGCAAACGGTCGAGGGTGTCGAGCAGCACGGGCAGGCGCTCGCGGCCTTCGTCCACGGCACGGCGCTGCTCGCGGATCAGCAGGTCCTGTAGCTGCCAGTTGGCGAGGCCGTCCAGGTCGAAGGGCTCATGATCGAGGCTGACGATGTCCTCGCGTTCCAGGAAGACCTTGAGGCGCGTGGTGAAGAAGGCGCGGGCCGGGTCTCTCAAGAAGCTCCCTAGCTGCGTAATAGTCAGCGGGGTGTCCTGCGTGTATGGCGTCAGGTCGAGGGGCGCTGTTTCCGGTGCCGCTTCGCCGTGCACCTCGCGCCACTCGTGGGCGAAGGTGAACAGCCGCCGGGCCGAGATGCTGCGCTCGGTCTGTTGTGCCGCGCTGGGGAAGTAGGTGCGGCTGAACGGCTGCAGCGGGTGCTCGGTGGTGAGGGCGGGGAGCAGGTCGCTGCCATCGCTTGTGCGCCAGCCGGCCTGTAGATGATCGCGCAGCTGGCCGACCAGCACCGAGGGCGGCTTCTCGCTGTTGTCGACGATGCTGCGGCCCACCCAGCTCACGTAGAGCTGCTCGCGGGCGGAGAGCAGCGCTTCCAGGAACAGGTAGCGGTCGTCCTCGCGGCGCGAGCGGTCGCCGGGGCGGTAGTCGCCGTTCATCAGGTCGAAGTCCATCGGCGGGTGGCTGCGTGGGTAGTCGCCATCGTTCATGCCCAGCAGGCACACCCGCTTGAAGGGAATGGCGCGCATCGGCATCAGGGTGGCGAAATTGACCGCACCGGCCAGGAAGCGCTGCGACAGGCTCGGCTCGTCGATCTGGGCCAGCCAGTGCTCGCGCACCACCGAGAGCGGCAGCTCGCGGGTCAGCCCGGCCTCTTCGGCGCTCTCCTGCCAGCTCTGCAGCGCCTGTTCGAGCTGGGACAGCATCAGGCTGTCTTCCGGCGCTTCCGCCAGAAAGCTCGCTTCCAGCAGGGTGCGCAGGCGCGCTACCCAGCCGACCACGTCGGTGGGCTCGCGCAGGCGGCGCCACTGCTGTTCCAGGGTTTCCAGCAGCGCGGCCAGCGGCCCGGCCAGCGCCGCTTCCAGCCCGCCGATGTCGTCGAAGGGTTCGATGCCCTGCCACGGGCCGCTGGCGGCCTCGCCCACGGCGTAGCCCAGCAGCAGCCGGCGCAGGCCGAAGGCCCAGGTGTTCTGCTCCATGCCGGCGGGCAGGTCGAGGCTGCCGCGCTGGCCGGCGTCGAGCCCCCAGCGGATGCCGGCGCCCTCGATCCAGCGGCGCAGGGTGGGCACGTCCTGCTCGTCGATGCTGAAGCGGGCGCGCAGGGCGGGCACGTCGAGCAGGTCGAGCAGGTCGCTCACCGAGAGGCGCAGCTCCGGCAGGCGCAGCAGTTTCTCCAGCGCGATCAGCAGCGGCAGGCGGTGGCGGCTGCCCTGGTCGGAGAGGGTGAAGGGGATGTAGCGCGGGTCGTCGCGTTCCAGCTGTCCGAATACCGCCTGAACATGCGGAGCGTAGTGGTCGATATCCGGCACCATCACGATCACGTCGCGGGGCTTGAGCTTCGGGTCGGCGCTGAAGGCGGCGAGCAGCTGGTCGTGGAGAATTTCCACTTCGCGCTGGGGGCTGTGGGCGGCGTGGAAGACGAGGGAGTCGTCGTGGTTCGGGTCCACCGCCGGCCAGGTCTCGCGGGTCTCGTGCAGCGGGCGCAGCTCGCGGATGTCGTCCTGCAATTGCTGCAGCAGCCGGCCGTGGCCTTCGCGCACGAAGGGCTCGAACAGGTCGATGCGCAGCGAGTCGGCCCGGAACAAGGCCTCGTACTGCTGGGCGTCGTCGTGCTCGTCGAGCAGGCGCAGGTAGTCGCGGCCCTGCTTGCCCCAGGCGGCCAGCAGCGGCTGGGCGTGCAGGTGCAGGCTCTCGGCTCCGTCATCACTGGCGTCGCCAACGCCGAGCACGTCGAGCCGTTCGGGCATGCCGGCCTTGCGCCGCTGTCGGTAGCGCTGGGCGCGGAGCAGGTCCTTGTGTTCGATGATGTCGGCCCAGTAGTGCTGGCAGGGGTTGTGCACGCACAGCACCACCTGGCAGCAGCGGGCGATGGCGGCCAGGGCTTCCAGCGCCTGCTGGGGCAGCGAGGAGATGCCGAACACCATCACACGCCGAGGCAGGCCGGGGGGGCATTCGCCGCCGTGAAGCTCACGTGCGGCGGCGAGAAAGCGCCGGTGCACCATGGCGCGGCTGGAGGCCACTCCGTCGTCGCCCACGTCCTCGGCAACGCTGTTCACCACGGCCCGCCACAAGGCCGGTTGCCAGCGCTGGGAGTCATCCAGCGGGCGGGCTTCGCCGCGGGCGGAGATCAGCACGTCCTCGCCGCGAGCCCAGGCCTCGAGCCAGTCGGCGCGGTACACCTGGTACTGGTCGAACAGGTCGGCCAGGCGCTCGGCGAGCTGATGGTGCTTGCGCAGGTCGCTGTCGCCTTCGAGGAAGCGGCGCAGCGGGGCGAACTCGTCACGCGGCATCAGTTCCGGCAGCAGGCGCAGCAGTCGCCACAATAGGCGTGACTTGTCGAAGGGCGAGGTGGCCGGCACCGCGTTGGGGTCGCCCTCTACATGGTTGAGCACCGCACGGTAGGCCTGCCACAGGAAGCGCGCCGGCAGGGTGACGTCCAGCGCGGCGGCGATGCCGCTGCCGCCGTCGGCCTCGTCGGCGGCCAGCGCCAGCTTCATCCACTGACCGATGCCGTTGCTCTGCACCAGGATCGTCTCGTTCTCCAGCGGTGCCAGCGGGTGGCGCTTCATCCACTCCACCGCTACGCCGCGCAGATCCTCCAGGCGATTGCCGTGAACGACCATGAAGCCGGGGGTGAGCGTATTCTCCTGGGAAGCGGCGAACGGCATGGCGGGTCCTTGCTGCAAACTTGAATACAGTTTTGCAGTTTTACAGGTTTACGCTTTTACCGTCATGCGCTTCCAAGCCGATACGCCGATACGGATAGGCGCTTGTCTGGCAGGGAGCGCTGAGGCATGGTCTGGAGATCGTGCATTGCACTTCTTCATCAGGGACGGCCATGGCCTACGATCTCAGCGAACGCTTGGTAATCGGGCTGGCATCCAGCGCCTTGTTCGATCTGGAGGAATCCGATCGGGTCTTTCGCGAGCAGGGCGAGGCGTCCTATCGCATCTATCAGCGTGACAACGAGAACAAACCGTTAAGCACTGGCGTTGCCTTCCCGTTCATCAAGCGACTGCTGTCGTTGAACGAGCTGAGCCCGGACAACCCGCCCATCGAGGTGGTGCTGCTTTCACGCAACGATCCGGAAACCGGGCTGCGGGTCATGAAGTCGATCGAGCACCATGAGCTGGGCATCACACGGGCCATCTTCCTGCAGGGGCGTTACCCCCATCGCTTCATTCCGGCGTTGAACATCAGCCTCTTTCTGTCTGCCAATCGCCAGGACGTCGATCAGGCAATCCTGGCCGGGCATCCGGCGGGGCAGGTGCTGTCGTCGGGCGATCTCGACCTGACCGACGAGGAGGAGCTGCGCATAGCCTTCGACTTCGATGGCGTGCTGGTCACCGACGAGTCCGAAACCATCTACCAGCAGCAGGGGATCGAGGCGTTTCGCGAGTACGAGCGAGCCAATGCACAGGTGCCGGCGGAGGCGGGTTTGCTGGCCGTTTTCCTGCGCAAGCTGGCCCACATCCAGATGCTGGAAAAGCAGCGCGAAGAGGAAACGCAGGGAGCCTATCGACCCAAGGTCAGGGTCTCCATCGTCACCGCCCGCAACGCGCCGGCCCATGAGCGGGTCATCCATACCATGCGCAGCTGGGGCGTGACCGTCAACGAGGCCTATTTCCTCGGCGGCATCGCCAAGGAGCATGTTCTCGGCATCATCAAGCCGCATATTTTCTTCGACGACCAGGCATCCCATCTCTCGGCCACCAGCGATATTCTGCCGTCGGTGCATGTGCCGTTCGGTCAGCTCAACCAGGGTTTGGGTGTGAGTGAGGAAAGCGCCGTTCGGTCTGGCCATTCATCGCTGGAAGAGGATCATTCATGAGCGACTATCTGTTGGAAGAGTCACCGCTGAGCAGCGGCGCCATCTATCGATTGTTCTGCGGCACCATCTGTCCGCGCCCCATCGCCTGGGTCTCGACGCATGATCGCGACGGTAACACCAATCTGGCGCCGTTCTCCTTCTTCAACGTGGTGAGCGTGGCGCCGCCTGTGCTGGGCTTTTCGCCGCTGCTCAACGGCGAGGGTCAGCCAAAGGACACCATTCGCAACCTGGAGCAGGTGCCGGAGTGCGTGGTGCACATCAGCGGCGAGGCACTGGTCAACGAGATGAACGCCACCAGCGCCAGCCTCCCGGCGGGAGAGGATGAGTTCGCCCTGGCGGGGCTGGAGAAGGTGACCATGCCGGGGCTGTCGGTGCCGCGGGTGGCGGCGGCGCCGGTGTCCTTCGGCTGCCGGCTGCGCGAGATCGTGCGCTTCGGCGACCAGCCCATGGCGGGCTGTCTGGTGCTGGCGGAGGTGGTGTCGATTCACATCGACGATGCCATCTGGAACGGCCGTCACGTGAGCGTCGAGGCACTCAAGCCCATCGGGAGGATGGCGGGCAGCGACTATGCCCGTACGACCGACCTGTTCGGGCTGGAGCGGCCGGCGTAGTCCGACAGAGTGAAGGGCCGCTCTGGCGTCGTGACGGGACCGCGATGGCCCGCTCACTCCGCGGGGCCCTGGGCGTGCAGGCGGCGCCAGCGCTGCGGGGTCATGCCCAGCCGGCGGTGAAAGTGGCGGGTGAAGTGCGATTGGTCGTAGAAGCCGCAGTCGCGAGCGATGCTTGAAAGGGGCTCGTCGCTGTTGCGCATCAGTTCGCAGGCCTTCATCAGGCGTCGTCGCGTCACGTAGGCCAGCGGCGGCTCGCCGAAGGTGTGCGTGAAGGCGTGTGAAAAATGGCTGAGGCTGAGACGGGTCTGGCAGGCCATGTCGGTGACACGGATCGTCGAGCCCAGATGCTGTTCGACGAAGGCCATCACGCGTTTGACCTGCCAACTGACCAAGCCACCGTGCAAACACGGCTTCGGGCCGGCTTCCGGTGAGGGCTGGGCGAGCAGGTTCATGGCCTGCACCAGGCTGGCGCGTGCCGCTTCCTGATTCATGGGCAGGGCGGCTTCGGCGGCATCCAACAGCTTTAACAATTGATCCCGCAGCTCTACCAGGGCGGTAGGTGGGGCGTGCCTGCTCGTAAGCGGAATCATCACATTGCTCCCGAACGATTCGGAAGTCCCGGTGGCGACGGCTGGAGAGGTCGCTCGGTGGCTTGGTCTGGGTCGAAGTCCGATAAAGTATAGGTCAGAGCCGACGAACGCCCGACCTCAAACTCGCCGCGTGAGCGAAGTGAAAAATTTCCTATCGACACGGACGCCTGAGCATTCGCGTCGATAGGAGCACCTCAGTGATCCTTGTGGTGATCTTCGTACTCTTCTCGGGAGAGCAGGCCATCCAGGTTGCGATCCAGGGAGCCGAAGCTGGCGGCCATGGAGGCTCGAGAGGCTTCGGTAGCGGAAATATACCCGTTATGGTCGGTATCGATTTCATCGAAGCTGCTCACCACGTTAGGACGCGAGCTGGTGCCGATTTGCGCGGTCTGGAAGAGGTTGTCCTCCGGAGAGGGACGCTCCGCCAGCGCGGCGCCCGGCACCGCCGCCAAGGCAAGGCAAAGTGCGATAATGGACAGTTTCATGACGACCTCCTGTCACGTTCGAAGCGGATGATCGAACCGACGAGCTGATCTCGTCGCCTTGATCATGGCGCCATGTGACCGCCCAGGATTGCCCGGACTGGCTGCGTTTGGCACGTTTCTGCTGTGTCAGGAGGTCAGCATCGTTTGGCCTGATGCTGATGCTTCGCCGTCGGGTTCAGAGCGCTCCGGTGAGCTTCTTCTCCACCAATTCCAGGCGGTCCTGACCCCAGAACGGCTCGCCTTCCACGTCATACCATGGAACGCCGAAGCAGCCGGCGGCGATGGCCTGCTCGCAGGCCGCGTCGAGTCGCTGCTGCCCTTGACTCTCCGACTCATCCAATAGCGCCTGGCCATCCAGGCCGCAGGCATCGGCGATCTCACGCAGGGTGGTGAGGTCGGCGATGTCACGCTCCTCGACCCAGCAGGCTCGCAGTATGGCAAGCGAGAGCTCGGCGATGTCGTGCCCCCGGGCCTTGGCAGTCAGCGCCAGACGCGCTGCCGGGCGGTCGTCGGTGGGGAAGTGCTTCGGCTCGACGTTGAGTGGAACGCCATGGACCTGCTTCCAGCGTTTCAGCTCCACCAGTCGGTAGGCCTGACGCTCGGGCGCGCGCTTGGGCAGCGGAAGACCACCTGTTCTGGGGAAAACCGCGCTTATCGTGACCGGCACGTAGTCGATGGTGGCGCCGTGACGATTGGCGATCTCGCCGAGTCGTTCGTGGCCCAGGTAAGTCCACGGCGATACCAGGCTCAGATAGTAGGTGATGGTTTGCGACATGGGCGCGTCCTCAGGTCCGTTGCGTAGGGTTTTCTGAGGCTAGCGCGCACTGAGGCCGGTGTCTCGCTCTTGTATTCATAGTGAATACGGCGCGACCAGTAAGGAGCGGGGGTGAAGCCGCAACCTTGCGAGCGCCGCTCGTGTCGCAAACGTCGAGCATGCAAGTCGCTTTAATCGTGAGGCCGCGCTCTTGGAAGCAGTATGTTGAGACCTTGGTCAGTCTTTCTAACTACAATGGTCAACTTCATGCGCTTACGATTCCGCTCCCTGCGACTGCTCGTCGTCGCCCTGGCCGGTGCGTGCCTCTTGGCCGTAACGGCTGCCCTGGTAGGCTATTCCCTGGTGTCAGCTTCGCGCACCCAGGACGTGGTGGCCGAACATACCCAATCACTGCTCGAAAGCGGCATCGATGAGCGGCTCTCCTCGCTGGCCCATGTCCAGGCCCAGCGTATCCGCAACGAACTGGACCGTGCCCTGACGCTTGCCAGTCAGCTGGCCCATACCAATGCCCTCATGGGGATGCCTGGTGAAGATGGACGTCCCCAACTGCGTCTGGGCCGTAGGGAGCTCTCCCAACTGGTGCGTCACACGGTGGTCGAGAATCCCGAGTTGCTGGACGCCTATATCGGCTGGGAGCCCAACGCCTTTGGTGTCGATGCCAGGTATGTCGATACCGGGTTTGCCGAGGGTAGCGGGCGCTTCCGCCCCTGGTGGGTCCGTGAGGCCGATGGCAGCATGCGCCTGGGCGTTCTCACCGAGGAGAACATGGAGAGCGAGGCGCCGCTGGGCAACGGCATGCGCCGGGGCGAATACTATCTCTGCCCGCGCGATACCTTGGCGCCTTGCATCATCGACCCGGCAGCCTACGACTATGCGGGAGTCATGCGTATGGTCACCTCCTTCAACGTGCCCATCCTCGTGGCGGGGGAGTTCCGCGGGATCGCCGGTGTCGACATGTCGGTGGATTTCACTCAGGAGTTCCTGAATCAGGCCAACCAGGAGCTTTATGACGGCGCCGGCGAGATGGCGCTGGTCGCTTCGCTGGGCAGCGTGGCGGCTTATACCGCCGATGACGACTCCTTGGGCGATGCGGCCGGTCAGGTGCTGGGCGATGCGGTGCAACAACGCATTCTCGAAGCCCAGCGCAGCGGCGAGATGCAGCGGATAGAAGATGCCGACGGCATGCTCGAGCTCTACCTGCCCTTCAGCGTCAGCGACGACCAGGCACCTTGGGTGCTGCTCACTCGCCTGCCGCGGGAGGTGGTGCTGGCCGAGCTGGGGGCTCTGCAGCGTACCTTGGGCGACCAGCGCCGCGAGCACTTGCTGGGCATGGGCCTGGTGGGTCTGCTGGTCGCCGGTCTTGGCCTGATCGCGATCTGGCTGGTGGGCGGCGGCATCGCCAGGCCACTGCGAGAGTTGGCCGGGCGCATGCGTGAGATTGCCACCGGCGATGGCGACCTTACCCAGCGCCTGCCGGTCGAAGGGCGCGACGAGAGTGCCGAACTGGCCATCCAGTTCAACGCCTTCGCCGACAAGATCCATGACGTGCTGCTCGAGGTGCGTGTAAGCAGCGAGGCAGTGCGTGTCGCTGCCACCGAGATCGCCAGCGGTGGCCTGGACCTGTCGCGGCGTACCGATACTGCCGCCGCCAGTTTGCAGCAAACCTCGGCCTCGATGGAGGAGATCACCAGCACCGTGGAGCACACCGCCGAATCCGCACGCGAGGCCAATGGCCTGTCGCAGACGGCCTCCGACGTGGCTGTGCGTGGCGGTGAGGTGGTATCCCGGGTGGTGGCGACCATGGATGAGATCTCCGAGTCTTCACGCAAGATCGCCGAGATCGTCTCAGTGATCGACGGTATCGCCTTCCAGACCAATCTGCTGGCTTTGAATGCCTCGGTGGAAGCGGCCCGTGCCGGCGAGCAGGGGCGCGGCTTCGCGGTGGTAGCCGGCGAAGTACGCCAACTCGCCAGCCGTTCGGCGGCGGCCGCGAGCGAGATAAAGGCACTGATCGAGGCTTCGGGGGCCAAGGTGCGTGACGGTACCGAACTGGTCGGTCAGGCGGGTGCCACCATGAGCGAAATCGTGGCCAGCGTCTCCCGGGTGAGTACCGTGCTCCAACAGATCACGGCGGCTACCAGCGAGCAGAGCGACGGCATCGGCCAGGTCAATGTGGCGGTCGCCGAGCTGGACCGCATGACCCAGGAAAACGCTGCCCTGGTCGAGCAGTCGAGCGCCGCCGCCGAACGGCTCGAGGAGCAGTCGCTGCGCCTGGCCGAGGCGGTGGGGACTTTCACCTTGGTCAATGCTGCCAGCGAGGCCCCGCTATGGAGCCCCGCTGCCCTGCTGCCGGCAGATGTTCGCCAGGTCGCAGAGGAGACGTGGTGACCGTGACGCTGCCGGCGCTCTCGTTCGTGGCGGCTGGGCTGGCTGCATGGGCGGCCGGCCGTGTCGTTTGACGGGACAAGGCCGGTCGTTGCCGATTACTCGGCTTCCGGCGGCACCAGCTCATCCGGTACTTCGATGCCGATCTCGCGGTAGTAGCGCAGCGCGCCGGCATGCAGCGGCGTGGCGGTGTTCTCCACCGAGATTTCCGGCGTCATGCCCTGGGCCGGGGCGAAGGTCTGGCCCAGGCGCTCGATGCTCTCCCAATAGGCGCGGGTGAACTCGTAGGCGGCATCTTCGGAGAGATCGCTGGTGGCGGCGATGCCGATGTAGGTGCCGAGGGTGGTGGCCGCCGGCATGTCGCGGTAGGTGCCCTCGGGGATCTCGGTGGCGGAGAGGAACGGCAGCGCCTCGGTGGCGGTGGCGACCTGCTCGTCGGTCAGCGAGAGCACCCGCAGCGGACGCGAGGAGTGCACCTCGGTGAAGGCCGGAATCGGCGGAATGCCGTTGTAGCTGAAGCCGACGATGCGCCCGTCGACCACGGCGTCGGCGGCGTCCGACATGCTCATGCGCTGGAAGTCCGGCGCGATGCCCAGGGCGTCGAACACCAGCTCGGTGATGTACTCGCCGCCGCCGCCGATGCTGCTGGGGTTGAAGCGCGCCCCGTCCAGATCCTCGAAGGTTTCGATGCCGCTGTCCTGGCGCACCGCCCAGTGCATGGTTGAAGGTGCCACCCACAGCACCATACGCATCTGGTCGATGGCATCGTTCTCGTAGCGCCCGGTACCGGTGTAGGCCTCATAAGCCCCGGGAGCGTCGATCAGGCCCAGGTCGATCTCGCCGCGGCCGAGGCGAATGGCGTTCTCCCGCGAACCGCCGGTCTCGCGCACCGAGACCTCGAGGGGCGAGTCGGCGCTGACCAGCCGCGAGAGCTCCGAGAAACCGAAGTACCAGCCGGAGGCGGCCGGCGCCACGCCGATACTGACGGCCTCCTGGGCTGCCGCCGGCGCGGCCAGGCCGACGGCGAGCGCCGCCGCGGCAAGCGGCTTGAGGGCAGGCTGGAGTGAGCGGAACATTTTCATGGCGTGTACCTCCTTGCTTGTCGTTGTGTTGTGGCTATCGCTTGTCGTGGCGGTCATCGCTTGTCGTGGTGGTTATCGGCCCTGCTCTTCGCGATAGGCAGCGATCACCTCGCGGGCCACGCGCAGACCGTCGATGGCGGCAGGAAAGCCGCAGTAGGGCACGCACTGCAGCAGCACTTCGCGGATCTCCTCCTCGCTGCAGCCGTTGTTGAGCGCGCCGCGCAGGTGCACCTTGAGCTCATGAGGGCGGTTGAGCGCCACCAGCATGCCGATGTTGATCAGGCTGCGGGTGGGGCGGGCGAGCCCCGGGCGGTTCCAGATGTCGTTCCAGCAGTTGCGCGTGACCAGCTCCTGCATCGGCCAGCTGAAGTCGTCCACCTGGGAGAGCGCGGCATCCACATAGTCATCGCCCAGCACTTCGCGGCGAGTGGCGAGCCCTGCCTGATCGAGACTCTGTTGACGTGAGGTATTGGCCTGGCGTGAGGGCCTGTCTTGACGTGAGGTCATGGGGTGTCTCTCCTTTGCGTTGCCCGTTCACTCGGCCAGGTTCTTCACCGGCCGGCCCGCGTCGAAGGCCAGCAGGTTGTCGAAGGCATCGCCGAAGTAGAGCTCGTAGCTGTCCTTCTCCACGTAGCCCAGGTGGGGCGTGGCGAGGAAGTTGGGCAGCGCGAGCAGCGGATGGCTGGTCACCGGCTCCTCGTCGAACACATCCACCGCGGCGCGGCCCGGGCGGCCTTCGCGCAGCGCGGTTTCCAGCGCCCCCGGGGCGATCAGCGGCGCGCGGCTGGTGTTGACCAGCAGCGCCGTGGGCTTCATGCGGGCCAGATCCTCGGCGCTGACGATGCCGCGGGTGTCGGCGTTCAAGCGCAGGTGCAGGCTGAGCACGTCGCTGCGCTCGAACAGCTCGGCCTGGCTCGCTGCCACTTCGAGGCCGGCCTCGGCGGCGCGGGTACGGGTGCCCTCGCGGCCCCACACCAGCACGTTCATTTCGAAGGCCTGGCCGTAGCGGGCGATCAGCTTGCCGATCTTGCCGTAGCCGAAGATACCCAGCGTGCGACCCTTGAGCCCGTTGCCCAGGGTGCGCTGCCAGCGGCCGGCCTTGAGGTTCTCGAACTCCTCGGGAATGTGGCGCATGGCGGCCAGCACCAGGCCCCAGGTGAGCTCGGCGGCAGCGTAGGGCGAGCCGGTGCCCGCCATCACGGTCACGCCGTGGCGCTTGCAGGCGGCCATGTCGACGTGGGCCGCACCGCCGCCGGTCTGGCTGATCGCCTTGAGATTGGGCAGCCGGGCCAGCAGCGACTCGGTGATCGGCGTGCGCTCGCGAATCAGCACCAGGGCATCGGCGTCCCGGAAGCGCTCCACCAGGGCGTCCTCGTCGGTCACGGTGTCGTCGTAGATGGTGACCTCATGCCCCTCGAGCTTGGCGAAGGCATCCAGGTGGCGCACGCAGTCCTGGTAGTCGTCGGGAATCACGATCTTCATGGGGCAGGCTCCTTGCTGGCCAGGGGTGAAGAAGAGGCTCCTAATGTGCTGCGGTTGAGGCGATATTGCCAGGCCCATACAGCGCCGATCAGGGCGATGCCCAGCGCATCGGTTACCAGCTGGCCGCTGATCAGCATCAGCGCCGCCGCCAGCAGCAGGCCGCGCTCCAGCCACGAGCAGGGGCGCAGGAAGTAGCCGATGGTGGAGGTCGCCAGCGCCGTGATGCCGAGCACGCCGCTGCCCACGGCCAGGGCGATCTGCAGCCCGGTGCCGTCACCCAGCAGCGGCGGGTGGTAGATGAACATGAAGGGGATCAGGAAGCCGCCCAGCGAGATCTTGGTGGCGGTGAGGGCGGTGCGGAACCAGTGCGAGCCGGCAATGGCGCCGCCGATGTAGGCGGCCAGCGCCACCGGCGGGGTGACCCCGGAGAGAATGGCGAAGTAAAGGATGAACAGGTGCGCCGAGAGGCTCGGCAGGCCGGCCTCGATGAAGGCCGCCGCCACCACCGAGGCGGCCAGCATGTAGGCGGCCACGGTGGGCAGGCCCATGCCGAGGATGATCGCCACCACCATGGCCAGCAGCAAGGTGATCAGCACGTCGCCACCGCTGACGATGAGGATCACCGAGGAGACCTTGAGGCCGAGGCCGGTGAGGCTGATCACCGCGGCGATGATCGCCACGCTGCCGATGATCACCGCGATCATGGCGGCGGTCATGGCGCCGGCCTCCAGGGCGGCGGGCAGCGACTTGACGCGCTCGACGAAGGTACCCGGGCTGCGCCAGGAGAACAGATAGAGCGCCATGGCGGTGAAGTAGGCCGCCACGGCGGCGGTGGTCGGGGTGTAGCGCATCACCAGCAGCGTGATCAGCACGATCAGCGGGATCACCAGGGTCTCGATGTTGTAGAGGCCCTGACGCAGGGTGGGCCGCTCGGACTTGGGAATCGGGTTGAGGCCCAGGCGCTTGGCCTCGAAGTGCACGCTCATCCAGATGGCGAGATAGAACAGCAATGCCGGGATCAGCGCGGCGCTGATGATGTTGAGGTAGCTGGTCGAGATGACGTCGGCCATGACGAAGGCGGCCGCGCCCATGATCGGCGGCAGAATCTGCCCGCCGGTGGAGGCCGAGGCCTCGGTAGCGGCGGCGAAGCGCGGGCTGTAGCCGTTCTTCTTCATCAGCGGGATGGTGAACACCCCGGTGGTGGCGACGTTGGCCGCGGTGCTGCCGCTGATGCTGCCGAACATGGCGCTGCACAGGGTGGCGGCCTTGGCCGGGCCTCCCGACATGCGCCCGGTGGCGGCATTGGAGAGGCGCATGAAGCTGTCGCCGCCGCCGGTGGTGACCAGCAGGGCGCCGAACATGATGAAGATGACGATCACCGTGGAGGAGGTGCGCATCAGGCTGCCGTAGACCCCGGTCGGGCTCATGTAGAAGGTTGCCACCAGGTCGTCCCAGCGATAGCCGCCGTGCCCCCACACGCCGGGCAGATGGTTGCCGAAGGCGGCGTAGGCCAGGGCGATCAGCACCAGAATGGGAAAGGCCAGGCCGATGGCGCGGCGGCACGCCTCCAGCAGCAGCAGGATGGCCGCCACGCCGAAGAAGAGGTCCAGCGTGGTGGGCATCAGATAGCCCAGCTGGTAGATGATGCGGTCGAAATGGTGAACGTAGTAAGCGCTAACCGCCACGCCCAGGGCGATCGGCACGATGTCGTACCAGGGCACGCGCTTGGCGTCACGCTGGCGGCAGCTGTAAGCCAGGAAGATCAGCGGCAGGGCGAACAGCAGATGCACGGCATTCTGGGTGTTCACCGGACCGGTAACGGCCGTGTAGAGGTGAAACAGCGCCATGGATACGGCAGCGAGGCGCGTCACCATGAACCAGAAGCCGGCGAGCTGACGCTTGCCCGAGTCCTCCGAGTATTTCTCAACGACTTTGGAATTGGCTGGGGTGTCCATCATTCGGATGACTCCCGCACCGCGGCATCGAGCCAGGGCGGTGCGTCAGGAAAAGGACGACGAGAACCCCCGCGGGCACCAGGCCCGCGGAGGCGCGTGGATCACTGCGCTTCGGGGGGAATGACCTCCTCGGGAATGTCGAGGCCCAGTTCCTGGTAGTAGCGCAGGGCGCCGGCATGCAGCGGGAAGGTGGCGTTGTCGATCACGGTCTGCGGCGTCACGCCTTCGGCCGGCTTGAAGGAGTTGGCCACCTGCTCGTGGTTCTCCCAGTACGCCTTGGTGATCTCATAGACGGTGTCGTCGCTGAGGTCGGCGTTGGCCGCCACTCCCATGTAGATACCCAGCGAGGTCGCTTCCGGCATGTCGCGGTAAGTGCCTTCGGGAATCACGGTGCCGGCGAGGAAGGGCAGTTCTGTCGTTACCTGTTCGACCTGCTCGTCGGTCAGCGACAGCAGGCGCAGCGTGCGTGAGGAGTGGACCTCGGTGAAGGCCGGAATCGGCGGTACGCCGTTGTAGCTGAAGCCCACCAGACGGCCGTCGACTACCCCCTCGGCAGCATCGTCGATGCGCATGCGCTGGAAGTCGGGCGCCACCCCGAGAATGTCGAACACCAGCTCGGTGATGTATTCGCCGCCGCCGCCGATGCTGCTGGGGTTGAAGCGCTGGCCGTTGAGCCCTTCGAAGTCCTCGATGCCGGAGTCCTCGCGTACCGCCCAGTGCATGGTGGAAGGGGCGATCCAGTAGACCAGGCGGGCATCAGGATTGGGGGTGTCTTCGAATCGGCCGGTGCCGTTGTACATCTCGTAGCCCACCAGAGCCTCGGTGAAGGCCAGGTCGAGTTCACCGCGGGTCAGACGAATGGCGTTCTCGCGGGTGCCGCCGGTCTCGCGCACGGTGATTTCATAGGGGGTGTTGGCGCTGATGACGCGAGCGCCCTCGGAGATACCGAAGAACCAGCCGGTGCCGGTGGGCACGGCACCGATGTTGAGGGAGGTATTGGCCTGGGCGCTCGTGGCGCCGAGGCTACCGATGGCCAGCAGTGAAGCGGGAATCAGCAGGCGTGCCTTGCGGGTAAACGATGTCATTGTTATGTCCTCTCGGTGTTTGGCGTGTCTTGTCGTGCTGTTTGTCGTTCTGTTCTGCGCCACTACGCGAAGGTCAAGCGAACGTCATGGCGCAGGCCAGGAGAGTCACTGGCTAAAGCATTCATAACGGCTGACCGGCGGGGTGTATATTGATGAATCATTAACCAGCCTTCGCAGCAGACGAAGCCAGGCGCTCTGAATGTGCTGACGGGTATTGGCCCGTAGCGGGCGCCAATATCGCTCTGATGAGCTATTTGCTTGATTCCACTCGCTCATACGCGAGTCAGGGAGGAGAGGAGAGGCACCCTTGCTTGAAAGCCGCCGGGGTTGGCGACGAATGTGCTCAGGCTTGGTCAGGTTGTGTTCAACTTTTGTCGAAGAAAGACGCGCCCTGCGCCTGGCGCGGCTGCAGCAGGTGGTCGACGAGGTGACGTGCCACCACCGGCAGCGTCTCGTAGTGGCGCATGCCGATGACGATCTCCCGGCGCGCCCAGTCGTCGGCCAGCGGGATCAGACGCAGGCGCAGGTCGCGCAGGTCCTGATAGAGCGTGCGCTGGGGTAGCACGCCGATGCCCATGCCGTGATGGATCATGCGGCAGATGGCATCGAAGCTGCGCACCTGAATACGCATGCGTAGGGTGCGGCCGGCCTGGTTGGCTTGTTCGTGCAGCAGTGACTGCAACGAGGTGTCCTGCTGCAGCCCGACGAAGTCGTACTCGGTGGCCTCGTGCAGGAACAGTCGTTCGCGCTGAGAGAGCGGATGATCCTCGGGGGTCACCAGCACCAACTGGTCGTGCCGGTAGGGGCGCACCTCGAGGCCGTCGGCCGCCACGTGTCCGGCGAAGATACCCACGTCGGCAATGCCATCCTGCACGGCGCTGATCGCCTCTGCGCTGTTGCGTTCCTGCAGGTCGAGCTTGATCTGCGGGAATTCCCGCGAGAAGGCGCTGAGGTCCTGGGGCAGGAAGGCGATGATCGCCGAGGTGTTGGAGTGGATGCGCACATGGCCCCGTACCCCCTCTCCGTACTCGCTGAGCTCCGCTTCGAGACGCGAAACGTCTTCGAGGATACGGCGCGCATGGTGCAGGAAGGCCTGTCCGGCGGGGGTGAGCTCGACGCCACGGGAACGGCGATAGAGCAGCTCGCTGCCGACCATGGCTTCGAGATCGCTGACCCGCTTGCTCACGGCGGCCAGGGCCATGTGCTCGCGCTGCGCGGCGGCCGTCAGCTGCCCTTCATCGGCAATGGCGACGAACAGGCGAAGGGTGACGAAATCGAAGCGGCGCATGGGTAAGGCTCCAGGTGCAATATGAGTCATCCTACCCCTGGTTTCGTGTCAAGCGAAACCAGAGTTACCCATTCTCTAATTGTAGGAGCGGTTGCGCTGGCACATCCTCACTGGAATTCACAGGGTTTTGCCAGGAGTGCACTTCATGCCCAGCCCCGCGTCTCGCCAGCTCCCACTGGCCGGTCTCAAGGTTCTCGAGCTCGGCCAGCTGATCGCCGGCCCCTTCGCCACCAAACTGCTGGGTGAGTTCGGCGCCGACGTGATCAAGGTCGAGCCGCCGGGCACGGGTGACCCCCTTCGCAAGTGGCGAATCATCGAGGACGGCACCTCGCTGTGGTGGCATGTGCAGAGCCGCACCAAACGCTCCATCACGCTGGACCTGCGCAGCGAGGAGGGCCAGGACATGGTGCGTCGGTTGGCAGCGGAGGCTGACGTGCTGGTGGAGAACTTTCGCCCCGGTACGCTCGAGGGCTGGGGGCTCGGCTACGAGGCGCTGGCCAAGCACAACCCCGGGCTGATCATGGTGCGCGTTTCCGGCTTCGGCCAGAGCGGCCCCTACCGCGACAAGCCCGGCTTCGGGGTGATCGGCGAGGCCATGGGCGGGCTGCGCTACCTCACCGGCCAGCCCGGCGAGCCCTCGGTTCGGGTCGGCGTGAGCATCGGCGACTCGCTGTCGGCGCTCTATGCGGTAATCGGCACTTTGCTAGCGCTGCAGGAGCGCGCCCGCAGCGGCCTGGGCCAGGAGATCGACGTGGCGCTGTACGAGTCCGTGTTCGCCATGATGGAGAGCCTGCTGCCCGAATACGACGCCACCGGCGAGGTGCGTGAGCCCAGCGGCAGTGCCCTGCCGGGCATCACGCCGTCCAACGCCTACCGTACCCGCCACGGCGACTTCGTCTTGATTGCCGGCAACGGCGACAGCATCTTCAAGCGCCTGATGGGCGTGATCGGTCGCCGCGACCTGGCCGAGGACCCCGGGCTGGCCCACAACGACGGTCGGGCGCGGCGCGCCGAGGAGATCGACGCCGCCATCGAGGCCTGGACCTGCCAGCGCGACCGCGACGCCATCCTGGCCGCCCTGGATGACGCCCGGGTGCCCTGCGGCTACCCCTATACCGCCGCCGATATCGCCAGCGACCCGCACTATCTGGCGCGGGAGATGATTCAGACCATCACCCGGCCCAACGGCAAGCCGCTAAAGGTGCCCGGCGTACTGCCGCGGCTCAGTGCCACTCCCGGGCGTCTGGGCAACGGCGGCCCGGCCCTGGGCCAGCACACCGACGAGGTGCTCGACGAGCTGGGCATCGACAGCGAGACCCGCGCCAAGCTGCGCGCTGCGGGCATCATCTGACCCCTCGACCGACACCGGAGCCAGCATGACCCAACTGCAGATCAACGAAGTGGCGCCCCGCGACGGCTTTCAGATCGAGGCGACCTTCGTACCCACCGCGGACAAGATTCGCCTGATCGATGCGCTCTCCGCCACCGGGCTGGCGCGCATCGAGGCCACCTCCTTCGTCTCGCCCAAGGCCATCCCCAACCTGCGCGATGCGGCCGAGGTCGTGAGCGGCATACAGCGCCGTGACGACGTGGGCATCACCGTGCTGGTGCCCAACGTCAAAGGACTGGAGCGGGCGCTGGAGTGCCGGGTGGACGAGGTCAACCTGGTGATGTCGGCCAGCGATTCCCACGGCCAGGCCAACCTGCGCATGACCCCGGAGCAGTCCCTCGAACAGTTCGCCGCCATCGTCGAAGTACTGCGTGGCGACCCTCGCGGCCGCAACGTCTTCGTCAACGCCTCGCTCTCGACCAGCTTCGGCTGCCCGTTCGAGGGCGAGGTGCCCGAGGCGCGCGTGCTCGAGCTGGTGGAGCGTCAGCTGGCGCTGGGCGTGCAGGGGGTGACGCTGTGCGACACCACCGGGATGGCCAACCCGGCCCAGGTGGCGCGACTCTGCGAGGCGGCGCAGGCGCGCTTCCCCGGGATTCCCTTCACCCTGCATTTCCACAATACCCGCGGCATGGGGCTGGCCAATGCCCTGGCCGCCTGGCAGGCGGGCATCGTGCGCTTCGATGCCTCGCTGGGTGGGCTGGGGGGCTGCCCCTACGCCCCCGGTGCCACCGGCAACGTCTGTACCGAGGACCTGGTGCACATGTTCGAGCAGATGGGCGTTTCGACCGGCGTCGATCTGGACGCTCTGCTGGCGGCCTCCGCCATGCTGCCGGCCCTGGTCGGCCACGATACCCCCGGGCAGGTGGTGAAGGCCGGCAAGGCGGATCGGCGCTATGCAATGCCGGCCCGCTGACACCGGCGCAATGCCGGCCCGCTGACGCCGCCCACCGTTCACCGTGACAAGAGGCCAATAACAATGACGACGCCATCCATGCCGCTCAACCTCGCCCAGCAGCTGATTCGCGATCATCTCGTCGACGGCGAGATGACGCCCGGTAGCGAGATCGCCCTGCGCATCGACCAGGCCCTGCTGCAAGACGTGCTCGGCACCCTGGTAATGCTCGAGCTCGAGGCGATGGGGCTCGACCGGGTGAAGACCCAGCCCAGCGTGCAGTACATCGACCATGGCCTGGTCCAGGCCGACAACCTCAACGCCGAGACCTACCTGTTCCTCAAGAGCGCCTGCGAGCGCTTCGGCGTGTGGTACTCCGGGCCGGGCAACGGCATCAGCCATCCGGTGCACATGGAGCACTTCGGCATTCCCGGCCAGTCCATCGTCGGCTGCGACAGCCACACCACCGCCGCCGGCTCGCTGGGCATGCTGGCCATCGGTGCCGGCGGCATCGAGGTCGCCATGGCCATGGCCGGCGAACCGCTCTACCTGAGCATGCCCGAGATCTGGGGCATCCGGCTGGAGGGCAGCCTGCCCGACTGGGTCTCGGCCAAGGACGCGGTGCTCGAACTGCTGCGACGTCACGGCGTGGCTGGCGCCAAGAACACCATCATCGAGTACCACGGCCCGGGCCTGGCGAACCTCTCCGCCATGGACCGCCACGTGCTGGCCAACATGGGCACCGAGATGGGCGCTACTGCTACGGTATTTCCCAGCGACGAGGAGACCCGGCGCTTCCTCGCGGCGCGTGGCCGCGAGGCGGACTGGAAGCCGCTGGCGGCCGAGCCCGGCTGTAGCTACGACCGCGAGGAGGTACTCGACCTGTCCTCTCTCGAGCCGCTGATCGCGCTACCCTCAAGCCCCGACAAGGTAGTGCCGGTGCGCGAGGTGGTCGGCGAGCCGCTGCACCAGGCCTACATCGGCTCTTCGGGCAATCCCGGCTACCGTGACTTTGCGGTGGTGGCCGAGATGGTGCGCGGGCGCACCGTGGCCGACGGGGTTTCGCTGGACATCAATCCCTCCTCGCGCCAGGTGCTGGCAACGCTGATCCGAGACGGCTATCTCGCCGATCTGGTCGCCAGCGGGGCGCGGCTGCACCAGACCGGCTGCAACGGCTGTATCGGCATGGGCCAGGCGCCGGCGGTAGGACGCAACAGCCTGCGCACCGTGCCGCGCAACTTCCCGGGGCGCTCCGGCACCCGCGAGGACAGCGTTTTCCTGTGCAGCCCGGAAACCGCCGCCGCCTCGGCGCTGGCCGGTTCCATCGCCGACCCGCGCAGCCTCGACATGGCCTATCCGCGCATCGCCGAGCCCGCGCAGATGGTGGTCAACCGCGATGTGTTCGTGGCGCCGCTGCCGCTGGCCGAGGCGCGCCTCAAGCCGCTGCAGAAGACCGACAACACCCCGGCCCTGCCGGAGCTCGCCGCGTTGCCCGATACCCTCGAGGTGCCGGTGCTGCTGGTCACCGGCGACAACATTTCCACCGACGACATCATGCCGGCCGGGCAGCGGGTCATGCCCTACTGGAGCAGCGTCTACGCCTCGGCCCCGTTCACCTTCGAGGCGGTGGATGCCGACTACGCGCGCCGCGCCGAGAGCACGCGCACACTGGGCGGCCACGCCATCGTCGGGGGGCACAACTACGGCCAGGGCTCGAGTCGCGAGAACGCTGCCCTGGTACCCCGGTACCTCGGCCTGCAGGCGGTACTGGCCAAGAGCTTCGCACGTATTCACTGGCAGAACCTGATCTGCTTCGGCGCGCTGCCGCTGAGCTTCATCGATGCGCAGGATTACGACCGCCTCGAGCAGGGCGACAGCCTGGTGATTCACGATCTGCATGCCCAGCTTGCCGCCGGGGCCGAACTCACCGCCGAGGTGGTGGGCAAGGGCACGTTTCGTCTGCACCATGGCCTGACTCCGCGTCAGCGTGAGCTGCTGGCCTGTGGCGGGGTCATCAACCACATCCGTCGCGGTAAAGGCGCCTCGGCGGGGGCGGCCGGCATATCATGAGCCTGTGTCTTGGTATACCTAAAGTGTGCCTTGAGCGGAAAATCGAGCCCTCTCGGCAGGCTCACTTTCGCTGCGGTGTCGGCGTCGATACGGATGAGTAGCAAGCTGAGTAGCAAGGGGATGTCGGTGGGTTGAGATAATCGATTATTCCCTGTTGACAGATTTTTCCCGCTTGACTAGGCTGGACCTTGCATGAGATTGGTATACCAGATGTCCTCTGGGAACCAGCCGGATCGAGATTGAGGTCGACCCCTATGAGCGCTTTGAGCAGCGACTTCTCGAGCACAGGCTCCCCACATGCCGATACCCTGGGTATCGGCTCCCTGGGCCAGCTCAAGCAGGAACTGATCAAGGACTACAACGAGGTCAACCATCGCATCTTCGGTATCGGCGTGGTGCGTCAGAAGGTGGACATCGCGGGCGACAGGATACTCGTCATCGCCCTGCACAAGCGGGTGCCGGCGCTTGGCTACCTCAACGTGCTCAACAGCAACGTGAGCGAGCTGGCCGACCACTATCTCATCAAGGGATTCAAGCACGAGTTCAAGCAGCTGCTGGTAGCGAAGTACGGCTTCGAGGTCCTGTCCATCTTCAAGGACTACGACGCCGAGGCCGAGCTTTCTGCCACGGTGGTGGTACTGAAGAAGGATGTGCGCGACTACCTCTGACGCTCAGGCGTCGGGCATGGTCCGCAACTCCGCAGGCAAGACTGACTGGTGATGTGAACTCGCCCTGAGAAGGCGAGTGCTCGAGACCGTCAGCGCAGTTTGAGGCATTACGCCTCTCGCTGTGCTGGCGGTCTTTTTTTATGGCTGATGCGAGGAGAACAACGATGGCCAAGGTAGCGGATATCGTCAATGCGATGAGCGTGATCACGGGCGGCAGGACGGTGTCGTCCATGGAGGAGGTGAAGAGCGGCAAGCACCCCTTCGTGATCATGAAATCGTCGGGAATCTACGGCAAGGAGGTGCTGGAGATTCCGGGGCTGATCTACGGCGACCCCAGCAAGGAAGTGAAGAAGGTCGCCGTGTGCATGACCATGACGGAGCTGGTGATCGAGCTGGCCGGGGCCACCGGGGTGGATGCCGTGGTGGCGCATCACCCCATCGCCGATGCCGCCAGCTGCGGCGGGGTGACGCTGAAGAACTATCTCGATCTCTACGACGTGGCCGGGCTGGAGTGTCACGAGGCGTTTCACGGCCTGCACCCGGGCATCCCCTTCCTGCACGGGCACAAGGTGGAGAAGGGCAGCATTTCCTACGGTGGCGTTCACGGCAACATCATGTTCGTGGGGCGTGCGCTGCCGGGCGTAGCCACCCTGGGCGACATACTCGACCGCCTGGACGGTTACATGGCGCTGGATCAGGATCGCGCGCTGCTGGCGGAGGAGCGGCTGGTGCGCGGTATCGACGAGATCCGCGAAACCAGCGTGGAGACCCGCGGTTTCATCCATCTGGGCGAGCGCGACAGTCCGGTCGAGCACATCCTGCACATCTTTCCGCACACCGGCTTCTCGCCGGAGAACCTGCGTCAGGCGGTGGCCGAGAACCCCGGCGTGGATACCGTGCTGGCCTCGATCAGCCGCGTCTATGCCGGCCACGCGCTGATCGAGACGGCCCGGGAGCTGGGCCTCAACTTCCTGGTCGGCAACTGCCACGTGATGGAGATCCTCGAGAACGGCCTGCCCCTGGCCTACGCCTTGGACGAGCTGCTCGAAGGCGTGGAAGTGGTGCTGTTCCGCGACCGGGTGACCTCGACGCCGGTGCGCCGGGTGGGCAACGAGGCGATGCAGGCCTACGCCCGGGAAATGTCGGCGAGCCACCTGCTGGGCAAGCATGCGCTGAGCGAGACATGACGGCGCCACTTGCCGTTATGCTCTCCCCAAGCGCCCATTCAATAACAGTCATTCAATAACAATAGAGGCACTGTCATGAAAACCACCGTGACTACCCCTGAAGACTCCAGCCCGGACAAGAAGGAACTCGGGCTACCGGCCAACAAGCGGGCGTGGAAACGCATCGAAGTGGTCGGCATCGTACTGCTGTGCATCTGCCTGTTGATGCTGCTGCTCTCGCCCACCAGCCTCTCGGGGCTGTTCAACGCCATTCTCGACTCCGTGCGACCGGTGGTGGTGGACGTTTTCCTCACCGGCGTGGTCGGCACGGCCATCATCGTCAGCGTGATCATCGGCCGGCTGCTGGAGCGGCTGGGCTTCACCGATGCGCTGGTGCGCATCTTCGTGCCCGCCATGAAGCTGCTGGGCGTCAACCCGGCGGTGATCATCCCGAGCGTCTACAACATCTTCGGCGACATCAACGCGGCGGGTAAGATCTCCGGCCCGATCCTCAAGAAGGCGGGGGCCACCAAGGACGAGCAGAAGCTGGCCGTGGCCACCATGGTACAGTCGCAGCAGTCGTTCTCCACCTTCATGCTGGGGCTGATGGCGCTGACCTTTGCCGGGGTCAACGTCTTTGCCGTGGTGCTGCTGGCGGTGTTCCTGCCGCTGGTGATCGTGCCGCTGATCCTGTCGAAAACGCTCTATCGTGACGTCAAGCGGGTCGAGATCGGTCATCTGCCGACCTTCACGCCCGAGCGCGACTTCATGCCCACGCTGTTCAGCGCCGCGCGGGAAGGCGTGGAGCTGCTGCTGCTGATCCTGATTCCCGCCGTGGCGCTGGTCTTCGCTGTGATCGGTGTGCTCGATTACATCGGCGTCTGGGCACCGATCGAAGCGGGGCTGGGCAGGGTCATGCTGCTGTTCAACATCCATCCGGAAACCGGCGTGCTGTCGGTGCTGGTAAGCCCGACGCTGGCCATGGGCCAACTGCAGAGCATCGCTGCCGATCTCGACCCCTCGCTGGTGGTGGGCTCCTTCGTGCTGGCCTCTTCCGGCCTGCCGCTCTCCGCCGTGTTCGGCCAGGTCCCGGTGGTGTGGGCGGAGAGCTCCGACCTTTCCGAACGTGAGGCCATGGGCGCCGCGGTGCTGGGCATCGTCATGCGCCTGGGTACCGCCTTCCTGATCGCCTTCTTCGTCACGCCGCTGGTGGTCTAGAAGAGCAGGGTTGAGAACCAAAGCAGCCCGGCCGGCGCAAACCGACCGGGCTGGCGGGGGAGCGAACGCAAGCTCAGCGATAGGTGTCCTGGTACTGCTTGCGCAGCTCGTTCTTCTGCACCTTGCCCATGGTGTTGCGCGGCAGGGTATCGGCGAAGAACACCCGTTTGGGCTGCTTGTACTTCGCCAGCCGCCCTTCGAGGTGGTCGAGCACCTGTCGTTCCTCCAGCGTGACGCCCGGCTGCGGCACCACCACGGCGGTGACGCCCTCGCCGAAATCCGGGTGGGGCAGGCCGATCACCGCCGACTCCACCACGCCCTCCAGTTCGTCGATCACCTGCTCGACCTCCTTGGGGTAGACGTTGTAGCCGCCCGAGATCACCAGGTCCTTGTCGCGACCGACGATGTGCACGTAGCCCTGCTCGTCGGTCATGGCCAGGTCGCCGGTGATGAAGAAGCCATCTTCCAGCAGTTCCTCGCGGGTCTTCTCGGGCATGCGCCAGTAGCCGATAAAGACGTTGGGACCGCGAATCTCGAGCATGCCGATCTCGCCCTGGGGCACCGGCGCGTGGGTCTCGCGGTCGGTGATGCGGTACTCCACCCCCGGCAGCGGCATGCCCACGGTGCCGGCGCGGCGCTCGCCGTCGTAGGGGTTGGAGATGTTCATGTTGGTTTCGGTCATGCCGTAGCGCTCGAGAATGGCGTGCCCCGTCTTGGCCTCGAAGGCCTGGTGGGTCTCGGCGGTGAGCGGGGCGGAGCCGGAGACGAACAGGCGCATGTTGGCGGTGGCCTCGGGGGTGAGACGCTCGTCGGCTACCAGACGGGTATAGAAGGTGGGCACGCCCATCAGCACCGTGCCGTGGGGCATCTCCTCGAAGATCGTGTCGGCATCGAACCTGGGCAGGAACAGCATGCTCGAGCCCGCCATCAGGGTCACGTTGCAGCCGACGAACAGCCCGTGGGTATGGAAGATGGGCAGGGCGTGAATCAGGCGGTCCGCAGAGGTGAAACGCCAGGCTTCGACCAGAGTGGCGGCGTTGGAGCCGAGGTTGCGGTGGGTCAGCATGGCGCCCTTGGAGCGGCCGGTGGTGCCGGAGGTGTAGAGAATGGCGGCGAGGTCGTCGTGCTCGCGCGGCTCGATGCCGGTATAGGCGTCGCCCCGTTCGGCCAGCGTCAGCAGGCTGCCGTCGGCATCGGTACCGAGGGTCTCCACCGCCGGGCAACCGGTTTCGCCGGCCACCGTGCGCGCCTCATCGAAGGCGGCGGGGCGGCAGACGAACAGCGCCGGTTCGGCGTCGTCGAGGAAGTAGCGGACCTCATCGGCGGTATAGCCGGTATTGAGCGGCAGGTAGACGCCGCCCATGCGCAGACAGGCAAGGTAGAGCAGGATCGCCTCGGGGCTCTTGTCGACCTGCACCGCAACGCGGTCGCCGGGGGCCACGCCCAGCGCTTTGAGCGCACCGGCCAGGCGGGCGCTGGCGTCCAGAGCATCGCGGTAGGAGTAGCGCCGACCCTCGCGGGTGGTGATGAAGTCGGCGTCGCTACGGTCGCGCATGCGGGCGGCGAAAGTTTCGAAGAGGTTGTGACTCATTTGGCAGGCTCTCCTTTGGCCATCTTTCTGGCACGGCGATTGAGATCGCGAACTGCATTGGAACATACCACCGTGGCGTTGGCGGTGTAGTTCTCGTGGTTGCGCTCGATGTCGTCGAGCACGTAGAGGTAGTTGACCATGAGTCCGGCGGCCTGCTTCAAGCCCTTGGGCGAGATGTCGCCGAGCCAGTTGATGCGATGCAACTCGGCGCCGTTGCCGAGGTGGAAGCGGGCCACCGGGTTGAGCGGCAGGCCGCGGGCGTTCTTCTCCTCGACCAGATAGCGGGCGGCCAGCGGCTTGACCACTGCCGCGAGGCGCTCGCTGTGGGCCGCATCGAGATGCCAGTCGGGGGCGTCCAGCTCGTGCAGCACCTGGCGCAGCTCGTCGGGCAGAACCTCGTCGTCGCGCCGCTCGGCGAGCCAGGCCGCAAAGCCCGGCACCGGCGAGAGCGTGACGAAGTGCTTGAGCTGGGGCAGTTCCAGCTTGAGCTCCTGGACCACCTGCTTGATCAGGAAATTGCCGAAGGAGATGCCGCGCAGGCCGGTCTGGCAGTTGCTGATGCCGAAGAAGGCGGCGGCATCGGCGGCTTCGGGATCGTCGATGTCGCGCTCGCCGCTGCGCTCTCCCGTGAGAATGGGCTGGATACGGTCGGGCAGGCCCCGGCACAGCGCCACTTCGACGAAGATCAGCGGCTCGTCGCCGATGGCCGGGTGGAAGAAAGCGAAGCAGCGCCGGTCGCGGGCGTCGAGGCGGCGGCGCAGGTCGTCCCAGTCGCGAATCTCGTGCACCGCCTCGTAGCGAATGATCTTCTCCAGAATCGAGGCCGGTGTATTCCAGTCGATGCGCTTGAGCACCAAAAAGCCGCGGTTGAACCAGGAGCCGAACAGGTGGGCGAAGTCGGCATCGATGGCGGCGAGCTCCTGCTTGTCGCCGTTGCGCTCGCGCAGCAGTGTCAGCAAATCCTCGCGCATGCGCACCAGCTCGTAGGTGCCGTTGCTGGCCAGGTTGAGACGCCGGAACAGCTCCTGTCGACGCGGCTCGCAGGCGTCGAACAGGGCCTGCAAACGGGAGTTGTCGCGCTGCTCGCGGTAGGCCTCGTAGGCCTGGTCGATGCGCGCCGGGTCGGCGGCGAACTCGCTCGCAAGCCCCTCGAAGAAGCGGGTGCGCTCCTCCATCGTCAGGCGGTTGTACATGGAGAGCGCGCGACTGGCCAGGCTGATGCTCGAGGCCTCGCCGTCGCTTGCCAGCAGCGCCCGGCAGGCGGCGAGCACCTGGCCGTGGTCGGGAACGCCGGCCTCGCCCTGGCGCCGCCACAGCCGCGCGTCGCGCTGGGTGATGCTGTTGAACAGCTCCTGCAGGAAGGTCATGTTCATGTCGGCTCTCCGTCAGCCCATGATCAGGTTGGGCAGCCACAGGGCGATGCCCGGGAAGAGGCACAGCAGGACGATGCCGAGCACCATGCACAGGGCGTAAGGCAGGCTGCCCAGCAGGATGTTGCGCAGCGAGATGTCCGGCGCGATGCCCTTGATGATGAACAGGTTGAGGCCCACCGGTGGGGTGATCAGGCCGATCTCCAGGTTGATGGTCAGGATCACCGCGAACCAGTAGGGGTCGAAATCGGCGGCGAGGATGATCGGCAGCAGGATCGGTGCGGTCATCACGATCACCGCCACCGGCGGCAGGAAGAAGCCGGCGACGAGCAGGAACAGGTTGATGATGCCCATCAGCACCCAGCGGTTCACTTCCATGTCGGCGATGGCGGCGGCCACGGTCTGGGTGATGAACATGGAGGAGAGCGCATAGGCGAACACTTCGGCGGTGGCGATGACCAGCATGATCATCACGCTCTCGCGCAGGGAGTCGCGCATGATCAGCTTGATCGGTCCCACCTGCCACATGCGGTAGATCAGTACAGCGAGCGCCACACACAGGAAAGCACCGACCCCTGCCGCCTCGGAGGGTGTGGCCACACCGCCGTAGAGGGCGAACAGAATGCCGGCAATCACCAGCAGGAAGGGCACTACCCGCACCAGCGCCTTGAGGTTGGTGTCGACGTTGGCCTTGATGTTCTGCTTCACCTGGGCCGCGGCCTGGGCCATGGGGTTGGCGTAACCACCGGCCAGACGGCAGGCAATCATGGTCCAGATCATGAACAGGCCGGCCAGCATCAGCCCGGGCAGCACCCCCGCCATGAACAGACGGCCGATGGAGGTTTCGGTGGAGATGCCGTAGATGATCATGGTCACCGAAGGCGGAATCAGGATGCCGAGCGTGCCACCGGCGGCGATACAGCCCGCCGCCACGCCGTCGGGATAGCCGCGGGTGCGCATCTCGGGAATGCCCATCTTGCCGATGGCCGCACAGGTGGCTGGCGACGAGCCGGAAAGTGCCGAAAAGATGGTGCAGGCGCCGATGTTGGAAACGGCGAGCCCACCCGGCAGACGGCCCATCCACAGGTCCAGCGAGCGGTAGAGGTCGCGTCCGGTAGGCGAGGAAGCCACGGCGGCACCCATCAGGATGAACATGGGAATGGCGACGAAGCCGAATTCGGCGATGCGGTCGAAGAAGGTCTCGCCGAAGTAGATCAGCTCCGGCAGACCGCGGTCGTACATCAGCGCGAGCAGCGAGACGCCGCCCAGGGCGAAGGCAATGGGAGTGCCGATGGCCATCAGCACGATGAGCGCGATGGCGACGACGATGCCCATGGTGATCGGATCCATGCTCACACCTCCCCACGCAGGATTTCGGCGACGTACTGCAGCGTGAGCAGGCTGGTGCCCACCGCCATCGGCATCAGTCCCGGCCACAGCAGCGGGTTCCACACGGTGCCGGTGCGCCAGTTGTACTGGTAGGCCTCGATCACGTAGACCCAGGAGGCATAGGCCAGCGCCGCGCAGAAGGCCAGACCGATCAGCGCGGCCACCAGGCGCATGATCTTGCGTGCCGTACCTCCCAGGGCGTCGGGCAGAATGGTGATGGCCACGTGGCCGCCGGTCATCAGCACGTAGGGACTGCCCATCAGCATGGCGCCGGTAACGGAGAACACCGTGAACTCGGTCTGCCAACTGGTGCTCATGCCGAGCACGTAACGAATGAAGACCATCTGACAGATCACCACGACGCCGGCGATGAACAGCACGGCTGCCAGGTAGGCGCTGGCGCGTGACAGGGCGTCCATCAGGCGGATGTAGCCGCCGATGGCGCCGGATCGTTGAGCAAGAGATTGAGAGTGGGCCATGGCCATGTAGTCCTCCCGAGGTTCGAAACGGGGGCCACCCGTGACGGGTGGCCCGGCTCACTGGGAAGGGCTGGACGTCAATCGACGGCGAGGGCCGCGTCGATGATGGCCTGGCCGTTGGGCACGTTTTCGGCAAAGTTCTTGTAGGAGGTCTCTCGGGCGATCTCGAGCCAGGCGTTGTAGTCCTCCTCGCTCATGCGCACCACCTCGATGCCGTTCTCCTCATAGACCCTCACCATTTCCTGATCGATGGCGGCGGCCTCGGCGGCGAAGAACTCCTCGGCGGCCTTGCCGGCTTCCATCAAAGCGGCTTGCTGTTCCTCGTTGAGGCGCTGCCATACCTGCTCCGAGATGAGAATCGGCTCGTACATGAACCACAGGGCGAAATCGCCCGGTTCGGTCAGGCACTCCACCTGTTCGTAGAGACGGAATGAGATGAACGACATCGACGAGGTGTTGGCGGCATCCAGCACGCCGGTCTGCATGGCGGTGTAGACCTCCGAGGAGGGCATCGAGGCGATGGAGGCGCCGGCGGCCTGCAGCATCTGCTCGAAGGCCGGACCGGCGGCGCGGATGTTCTGGCCGCGCACGGTATCGGGAGAGGTGATGCACTGCTCGCTGGAGGCGAAGCCGCCGGCCAGCCAGCTGTCGGCCAGCACTCGGGCGCCGTTGTCCATGATCACCTGTTTGATCATGTCCATGTACTCGGACTCGTTGAGGCGCGCGGCGTGCTCGTGATTGCGCACCAGGCCCGGCATCAGGGTGGCGGAAAACTCCGGATGACGGCCACTGGCGTAGTCCAGCGGCAGCAGGGTCATGTCCAGACGGCCGCGTACCAGCGCACCCCACTGCTCGTTGGCACGGAACAGCGACTGGCCGGGGTAGACCTGTATCTCGAGTCCGACATCGGCTTCGGCGATCTGCCGGGCCATCATCTGCACCATTTCATCGCGGACATCGCCTTGGCCACCGGGGAACTGGTGCGAGGCGCGCAGTACGGTGTTGGCGGCGGCGACACTGCTGAAGGCGAGGGCCAGGCCGAGCGTCACGGCCAGAGTGGCTAGGGTGTGGCGTTGCATTGGGCGTCTCCTTGGGTTGTTGTTGTACTGAGTAATTTATATCCATCAGGCGTGCTGATGTATACTTCAATAGACGTTACGTATACTCATGTCAAATCCGTTACAGTAAAAAGACCCACTCTTGAATGCCGCGACCGAGGAGGTGGCCATGACCAGCACCAAGCGCTCCAATGCACAGCGCCTGCGCGATTCGCTGGAGAACGACATCATCAACGGCCGCCGGCTGCCTGGCGAAAGGCTGGACCCGGAGGCGTTGGGGCGGGAGTTCAACGTCTCCCGTACCCCGGTGCGTGAAGCGATCCAGCAGCTCGTGGCCAGTGGACTGGTGACGGTCTCGCCCAAGAAGGGCACCTTCGTGGCCAAGGTGGGCATCGATCAGCTGATCGAGATGTTCGAGGTCATGGCGGAGCTGGAGGCCATGTGCGGGCGGCTGGCGGCGCGGCGCATCAGCGATGCGGAGCTCGCCGAGCTGCGTGATGCGCTGGAGCGCTGCGAGGCGGCCGCCCGGGCCGGAGACACCGACGAGTACTACTACGAGAACGAGGCCTTCCACGACTGCATCTACCGGGCCAGCCACAACACCTTTCTGCTCGGTGAGGCGCGTCAGCTCAAGCAGCGGCTCAAGCCCTACCGTCGCCTGCAGCTTAAGGTTCGCCAGCGCATGCACAGCTCCCTGAGCGAGCATCGGGACGTGGTGGCAGCCATCGAGGCGGGCGACCCGGTGGCGGCGGAGCATGCCTTGCGCAATCACGTGCTGATCCAGGGTGAGCGCTTCAGCGACTTCGTGGCCAGCATTCGCGAGTTCGAGCGGCCGGTTTCCGCTACCGGCTAGTCGTTTGTCACGAGTCGCTCGTGACCAGCCCCTTGTAAGGGGGTGCAACGGCGCTCGATTTTCGCCGCCCCCGCGCCTACAGTGAGCGGCAGGAAGATTGCTGGAGTTGCCATGTTTCCCCCGTTCACTCTGCATTATGCCCGCCTGCCGGAACGCTTCTACGCCCACGTCGAGCCGGTGCCCGTGCGTGAGCCTCACCTGGTGGCCTTCAATCGGCCGCTGGCCGAGGCGCTGGGCTTCGAGCTTTCCGCCTTCGATGCCGAAGAGGCGGCGGTGTGGTTCTCCGGCAACGTGGTGCCGCGTGGTGCCGAACCGCTGGCCCAGGCCTATGCCGGGCATCAGTTCGGCGGCTTCGTGCCGCAGTTGGGCGACGGCCGTGCGGTGCTGCTGGGCGAGGTGACCGACCGCGACGGCCGGCTGCGCGACATTCAGCTCAAGGGCGCGGGGCGCACGCCGTTCTCCCGCGGCGGCGACGGCCGCTCGCCCCTGGGGCCGGTGCTGCGCGAGTATCTGGTCAGCGAGGCGATGCACGCCATGGGCATCCACACTACCCGGGCGCTGGCTGCGGTGACCACCGGCGAGCGGGTCATGCGCGGCATTCCCGAGCCCGGGGCCATTCTCACCCGGGTCGCCTCCAGCCATATCCGCGTCGGCACCTTCCAATACTTTGCCGCCCGCGGCGATATCGAAGGCGTACGTGAGCTGGCCGGGCACGTCATCGAGCGCCACTATCCGGCGCTTGAGTCACGCCAGGGCGGCGAGCGCTATCTGGGCCTGCTGGAAGCGGTACAGGCGCGCCAGGCGGCGCTGATCGCCAAGTGGATGGGCGTGGGCTTCATCCACGGCGTGATGAACACCGACAACACCTCGGTTTCCGGCGAGACCATCGACTACGGCCCCTGCGCCTTCATGGAGCAGTACGACCCGAAAATGGTGTTCAGCTCCATCGACGAAGGCGGGCGCTATGCCTACTCCAACCAGCCGTGGATCGCCCAGTGGAACCTGGCGCGGCTGGCCGAGACCCTGCTGCCGCTGATCGACGACGACAGCGAGCGCGCGGTGGAGCGGGCCACCGAGCTGCTGCAGCGCTTCCCGGAGCAGTACGAGCGCGAGTGGCTGGCGGTAATGCGCGCCAAGCTCGGCCTGGCCAGCGAGAAGCCCGGTGACAAGGCACTGATCGAGGCGCTGTTGGCGGGCATGCACCGTGGCCGCGCCGACTTCACCCTGACCTTCCGCCGGTTGGCGAATGTTGCCGAGAGCGCTACGGCGGAAGCCGCGCTGGTCGAGCTGTTCGAACGCCCCGAGGAGATTGCCGGCTGGCTGGAGGAGTGGCGCGAGCGTCTCGCCCAGGAAGAGCAGGGCGAGAGCGAACGGGCGCAGCGCATGCGTCGGGCCAACCCGGCCTTCATACCACGCAATCACCGCGTGCAGCAGGCGCTGACCGCGGCCATGGACGAAAACGACTACGGCCCCTTCGAGACCCTGCTCGAGATCATTACCCACCCCTTCGACGACCAGCCCGGGCGCGAGGAGTACATGCGGCCGGCCGAGCCCACCGAGCGGGTGTTCCGCACCTTCTGCGGGACCTGAGGCTGCGCCTGATTCGCCTTCTCAGCGGCATGCGATGACGGTATGCAGTGTATGCGCCAGGGCTCCTGCCGCCGAGCCCTCGGCTTCGCCCTGGCGCATGACCCGATACCAGTTCAGGTAGAACACCTGGTCGGTCAGTGGCTGTGGTTGTAACTTCGTAAACTGACGGAAAGACGACGAAGGAGGGCGACCATGGCCAAGCGGAAGGAAGGGCAGGCACGCAGCGCCAGTGTGGATCTCTCGCAGGAGGGGGTGCACTGGGACCAGCCGATGAGCTATGGCGACTACCTGCAGCTGGAGCCGCTGCTCTCGGCCCAGCGGCCGGGTACCGCGGAGCATGACGAGATGCTGTTCATCGTCATCCATCAGGTCTCGGAGCTGTGGCTCAAGCAGTGTCTGCACGAGGCCCACGCCGCCGCAGCGCACATCGCATCCGACCGCTTGCGCCCGGCGTTCAAGATGCTCACCCGGGTGGCGCGGATCCAGGCGCAGATGATCAATGCCTGGGAGGTGCTGGTGACCATGACCCCCGCGGACTACGCGCGCTTTCGCGACAGCCTCGGCCAGAGTTCGGGCTTCCAGTCGTTCCAGTATCGCGAGCTGGAGTTCCTGCTCGGCAACAAGAATGCGGCGATGATCGAGGTGCACCGTCGCCATCCCGAGCGCTACCGGCGCCTCAGCGAGGTGCTCCACGCCCCGAGCCTGTACGACATCAGCCTGCAGCTGCTGGCGCGGCGCGGCTTTGCACTGCCCGATTCGGTCGTCGCGCGGGACTGGTCCGAGCCCTATCGGCCCTGCGACGAGGTGGAGCAGGCCTGGGCGGACATCTACCGCGATACCGGCCGCTACTGGGAGCTCTACGAGTTGGCCGAAAAGCTCGTCGATACCGAGTACCACTTCCACCAGTGGCGCTTCAGCCACCTCAAGACGGTGGAGCGCATCATCGGACAGAAGCCCGGCACCGGTGGCACCGGCGGGGCTTCGTATCTCGCCAAGGCGCTGGATCTGCAGTTCTTCCCCGAGCTGTGGTCGGTGCGCACCACGCTGGAGGAGGGCGCCTCATGAGCCGGCTCCATGACATTTCCCAGCCGCTGCGCGCCGACATGCCGGTGTGGCCTGGCGATACCCCGTTTGCCCATGAGCCGACCTGGGTGCTCGACGGGCAGTGCCCGGTCAACGTCTCGCGCCTCACGCTCTCGACCCACACCGGCACCCATGCCGATGCGCCGAGCCACTACGCGGCCGATGGCCAAGCCATCGACGAGGTGGAACTCACCCCCTATTTGGGCCCCTGCGTGGTGCTGGACATGCGCCATGCCGGGCCGAGGGTCGAGCCCGAACATCTGTTGCCCGTGCTGCCGTCGCACGTCGAGCGGGTGCTGCTGCGCACCTGGGGGCACTTTCCCCATGAGCGCTGGCGCAGCGACTTCACCACCATCGCGCCGGAGAGCATCGACCTGCTGGCCGAGCGCGGCGCGCGGCTGATCGGCGTGGACACTCCTTCGCTCGATCCCGAGGTGGATAGCCGTCTGCTGGCGCACCATCGGGTGCGGCATCACGGCATGGCGATTCTCGAAGGGCTGGTGCTGGACGCGGTATCGCCGGGCCACTACGAGCTGGTTGCCCTGCCGCTGAAGCTGGCTGGGGCCGACGCCTCGCCGGTGCGGGCCCTGCTTCGCGAGTTGGATGGATAGCTGCGCGAACTGGCCCGATGACGGCGCGAGCTGACCCGATCCCGACTCATCCCTACCACCATCTCCTTGCCGGAGCCGAGCATGCCCCTGACTCTCGATGACGTCCGCGAGCTGGACCGCCAGGACCCGCTGGCCACCTTCAGAAACCGATTCGCGCTGCCGGAAGGCACGATCTACCTCGACGGTAACTCCCTGGGAGCTCAGCCCCGCGCTGCCGTGGCTGCCGTCGACGGCCTGATGAGCCAGTGGCGCGACTCGCTGATCCAGGGCTGGAACCAGGGCTGGTTCGATGCGCCGGAGCGGCTCGGCGACCGGCTGGCGCCGCTGCTGGGAGCCGAGCCGGGAGAGGTGCTGGTAACCGATACCATCACCCACAATATCTTCAAGCTGCTGGGCTATATCACCGAAGGGCAAAAGGGCACCGAAGGGCAGGGCCGGGGGCGGCCGGTGATCCTCAGCGAAGGCGGCAACTTTCCCACCGATGGCTACATCGCCCAGGGCTTCTGCCGCTTCGGCGGCTTCGAGCATCGGGTGGTGCCGGAGGGCGAGGCGCTGGATGCCTATCTCGACGAGCGGGTGGCGGCGGTGGTGCTCAGCCATGTGCACTACCGCACCGGGCGCCTGCGCGACATGGCGGCGATCACCCGCCAGGTGCATGCCAGCGGCGCCGAGGTGGTCTGGGACCTGGCCCACTCGGCCGGCGCGCTGCTCGTCGACCTCGCCGCCTGCGACGTGCGTTACGCGGTGGGCTGCACCTACAAGTACCTCAACGGCGGCCCCGGGGCGCCGGCCTTTCTCTACGTGCGCCGCGACTGTCAGGCGCAGGCATGGCAGCCGCTGTCGGGCTGGCTGGGTCATGCGGCACCGTTCGCCTTCGAGGCCGATTATGCCCCCGCGCCGGGCATCTCGCGCTTTCGTACCGGCACCCACTCGCCGCTGGCCTTTGCGGCGCTGGAAGCGTCGCTGGCGCTGTGGCAGGAGGTGGACCTCGCCCAGCTGCGGCGCAAGAGCCAGCGCTTGATCGAGCTGTTTCGCGAGTCGTTGAGCGGCTGCCTGGAGGAACACGGCATCAGTGACATCACCCCAGACGAGGCGCAGCGCGGCAGTCAGGTGGGGTTGGTGGAAAGAGAACACGGCTATGCCATCGTCCAGGCGCTGATCGAGCGCGGCGTGATCGGCGACTACCGCGAACCGGGGCTGATGCGCTTCGGCTTCGCGCCGCTCTATCTGAGCCATGAGGACGTCTGGCAGGCGGCGCAGCATCTGCGTGAGGTGCTGAGCGCAGGCGAGCATCTCGCCCCGCGCTTTCAGCAGCGTGGGGCGGTGACCTGAGAAGGGCTCAGTTGATCATCCCAGGCAGCCAGGTGGCGATGCTGGGGAACACCACCAGAATGGCCACCAGCAGCATCGAGCAGAGGATGTAGGGAATCGCCGCGGAATAGATCTCGCGCATGGTGGTGCCCTTGGGCGCCACGCCCTTCATCACGAACAGCAACAGCCCCAGCGGCGGCGTGGAGAAGCTGATCTCGAGTGCCAGCAGCATGATGATGCCGAACCAGATGGGGTCGAAGCCGAGCACCTGGGCCAGCGGGAAGAAGAACGGCACCGTGAGCATCATGATCGAGATCTGCTCCATGAAGGTACCGAGCACCAGCAGCACGGCGAATATCGCCAGCAGCATCAGGATCGGTGCCAGATCGAAGCTGGTGGCCCACTGGATCAGCCCGCTGGAGGCGCCGGAGAACGCCAGCAGCTGACTGAAGGTGGCCGAGCCGAACACGATCAGGTAGGCCATCAGGGTGACCTTGAGCGCGCCGATGACCGAGAGCTTGAACGCCTCCCAGGTCATGCAGCGGAAGATCAGCGCCAGCACGATGGCGCCCAGGGCGCCGAAGGCCGCCGCCTCGGAGGGGGTGGCGAAGCCCAGCAGCATCAGCGCGACGATGAAGATCATCACGCTGATCATCGGCAGGATGTCGGTGAGCACCAGCTTGAGCTTCTGGCCCAGCGGCACCGGCTCCAGCTCGTAGTTGGGCGCCGCGTCCGGATCGAGCCGGGTCTGGATCCAGATGGTGCCGATGTAGAGCCCCGCCAGCAGCAGGCCGGGCAGGATGCCGGCGATCAGCAGCGCGCCGATGTCGACCTTGGCCAGGGTGGCCAGCAGCACCGCCAGCGCCGAGGGGGGAATGATGATGGCCAGCCCCCCGGTGCCCAGGATCGGGCCGATGGCCATGCGCTTCTGGTAGCCGCGGCGCTCCATCTCCGGCACCAGCAGCGAGCCCATCAGCGCGGTGGAACCCATCGACGAGCCGCTCAAGGTCGAGAAGCCGGTGCCGCCCACCACGGTGACGTAGGAGAGCCGGCCGGGCACCTTGCCCATCAGCTGGTCGATGGCGTTGAACATGCGCATGCCCAGGCCGGTGCGGAAGAACAGCTCACCCATCAGCAGGAACAGTGGAATGGGTACCAGATTGAAGCTGGAGAGGGCGCCGAAGCCATTGTTGAGCAGCTGGATGAGACCGTTCTGACCGCCCATGAAATGCCAGGCGCCGATGACGTTGGCGGCGAGGAAGGCCAGGGCGATCGGCGTGCCGATGGCCATGAAGCCGAGAATCAGGGACAGCAGAAAGGCCAGGGCCAGATACCATTCCATTATTCCTTGATCCCCGCTTCGCCGCTGTGAAGGATGTCGCGCCCGACCACGAAGCGGGCGAATTCGATGGCCATCATGGTGAAGCACACCGGGTAGGCCACGGTGAGGATCCATTTCGGCACGAAGAAGGCGCGCACGTCATAGTCGTTGCGCGCCAGATTCATCGACACCAGGTCGTAGCCCTTCCACGCCAGCACCACGCATACCGCCACGCACAGCAGAGCCACCAGGCGGCTCAGCACCTGCAGCGCCAGCGGTGGCAGGATCGAAGTGAGTAGCTCGATGTGCACGTGGCCCTTGTGGCGCACCAGCCAGGGCGCGCCCAGCAGGGTCAGGTAGAACATGGCGTATTCGGTGGAGAGGAAGAACCACGCCGAGGGCTGCAACCCCAGGTTGCGGATCACCACCGAGAGCACGATGGCGACCATCAGCCACACCAGCATGATGGCGGCGGCGAGGGCCATGCCGTTGAGCAACAGCAGATAGACACGACTGGCGTAACGCATAAGCCACCCCGGGCGCGATGAAAAGGGGAAAGGGACCGACGAGAACGAACCGCAGCAGCGGGCCGGCCGCGACGGCCGGCCCGTTCGCCTTACAGGTCGTTGAACTTCTCGATCAGCTCATCGTAGTGCGTGAGCCCCATGGGGTGGCGCTCCATCTGGCGGCGCATGCGCTCCCAGGTGGCTTCGCGGGCGGCCTCGGAGAAGCGCTCGCCGGCCTCGCCCTCCAGGCGGAAGACCTGCATGCCGTCGGCCTCCAGCTCGGCCTGCTGCTCCTCGGCCAGCACCTCGAAGCGTTCGGCACTGGCACGCTCGTGCTCGATGGCCACTTCCTGCAGGATCTCGCGGGCTTCCTCGCTCAGGCCGTTCCAGCTATCCAGGTTGATGATCACGCCCATGTCGGTGGAGAAGAAATCGGGATCGATGCGGTAGTTGAGGAAGCGGTCCCAGTTGAGGTCCTTGAGGCCGATCTGGGTCCAGCCGGTGGCGTTGACCACGTTGCGCTCCAGCGCCGAGTAGACGTCGGTGGTGGGCAGGCTGATCGGCTGGGCGCCGAGGTAGTCCTGGAAGAAGGCGTCGTACACCGGGTTGCTGCGCAGGGTCATGCCGGAGACGCTGAGGTTGCCCTCGCTGTCCAGGCGTGGCTCGTTGATGGTGTAGAGGTTGTAGCTCACCCCGCTGTCGAACCAGCCCAGATAGTAGACTCCCATCTTCTCCTGGTGGATCTGGTTGAGCAGGTCGATGCCGCCGTTCTCACGGGCATAGATGGCGTTGGTGTTGGAGGCCACCATGGCGTCGCGCTCGGGCACGGTGCCGGCATAGAAGCTGGCCGCGGTGTAGGCCATGTCGACCACCCCGTTGCGCACCGCGTCGGGCTGCTCGGAGAGACCGATCACCTCGGGGCCGCCGCGTACAGTGATCTGCACCACGCCTTCGCCACGCTCGTTCACCTTGTCGACGAACTCGAGGAAGCTCTGGGTGTAGATCAGCGATGGCGGGAAGGCGTGGACGGCGGTGATGCGCTCCACGGCCAGGGCCTGGCCGGAAGCGACCAGGGCGGCGAGGCCCAGGGAGGCGATGAGAGGCTTGTTCATAGTTGTTCTCCTTTGATCATCTGCAGCGTTGGTGGTCTTGTCATTGGCCCTTGGGCCGGTATTCAGCGTCAGCCCCGTGTGATCAGCGGTGGCGGTCCGGCATCGAGCCAGGGCCGTTGGCTGGCATAGCGAGTGGCGAAGCGGGCGATGGTTGCGGCGTGCTGACGAGTCATGTCGATGTCGTCCCAGCCGTTGAGCAGCTTGGTGCGCCAGGTCGGTGCGATGGTGAAGGCGACGCTCAGCTCGCCGATGGCGATGCGCTGCGCCTCCAGGTCGACGCGCAGTGGGCCGGGTGACTCGCCGAGTGCGGCGAGCAGTGCCTCGGCGTCCGCCTCGCTGACCGTGGCCGGCAACAGCCCGTTGTTGACCGCATTGGAGGCGAAGATGTCGCCGAAGCTGGGCGCGATCACGCAGTGAAAGCCGAAGTCCACCAGCGCGTAGACGGCGGCCTCCCGCGACGAGCCGGCGCCGAAATTGCGCCGTGCCACCAGGGTCTTCGCCTCATCCGCCTGCGGGTGGTTGAGGATGAAACCCGCCACCGGCCGGCCGTTTTCGTCGTGGCGCAGGTCATGCAGCAGGAAGCGTCCGTAGCCGACGCTGCGCGGCTCCTTCATGAAGCGCGCCGGAATCAGCTGGTCGGTGTCCACGTTGGCCAGCGGCAGCGGGCAGGCCGGGGCGTCGATGATCTTGATCGGTTCCATCATTCGGCTCCTGTCACAGCTCGCGCACGTCGGCCAGGCGGCCGGCCACGGCTGCCGCGGCGACCATGGCCGGGGACATCAGGTGGGTTCTGGCTCCCGGCCCCTGGCGGCCCTTGAAGTTGCGATTGGTGGTAGAGGCGCAGCGCTCGCCGGGCGGCACCAGATCGCCGTTCATCCCCACACACATGGAGCAGCCGGACTCACGCCACTCCAGCCCCGCCTCGCGGAACACGGCATCCAGCCCTTCGGCCTCGGCCTGGCGCTTCACCTGGGTGGAGCCGGGCGAGACGATGCCCGGCACCTTGCTGCGCCGCCCACGCAGTACCGCGGCGGCGGCGCGCAGATCCTCCAGGCGCGCGTTGGTGCAGGAGCCGATGAAGACCCGGTCGATGACGATGTCGGTCAGCTTCTGGCCGGCGGCGAGGCCCATGTAGTCGAGGCTGTCGCGCAGCTGACGCGCCTTGCCGGCATCGCGCTGGTCGGCCGGGTCGGGTACGCGGGCGTCGATGGGCAGCGCCTCTTCCGGCGAGACGCCCCAGGTCACGGTGGGGGCGATCTCGGCGGCGGCGAGCCTCTCTTCGCGGTCGAAGCGGGCGCCGTCATCGCTCTTCAGCGTCTGCCAGTAGGCCAAAGCCTGCTCCCATTGCGCTCCCCGGGGGGCGAAGGGACGCCCGCGCAGGTAGTCGAAGGTGGTCGCATCGGGGGCGATCATGCCGCAGCGGGCGCCGCCCTCGATGGAGAGGTTGCACAGCGTCAGGCGCGCTTCCATCGACAGGCTGCGGATGGCGCTGCCGGCGTATTCGATGGCGTAGCCCCGGGCGCCGTCGGCGCCCAGGCGGGCGATCCAGGTCAGCGCGATGTCCTTGGCGCTGATGCCTGGCGCCAGTTCGCCTTCGACGGTGAGGCGCATCTTCTTGGGGCGGCTCTGCCACAGGGTCTGGGTCGCCAGCACGTGGGCCACTTCCGAGGCGCCGATACCGAAGGCGATGCTGCCGAAGGCGCCGTGAGTGGAGGTGTGGCTGTCGCCGCACACCATCAGCAGCCCCGGCTGGGTCAGGCCCTGCTCGGGGCCCAGCACGTGCACGATGCCCTGGCGCGGGTCGTCGAGACCGAACAGGGTGATGCCATGGCGGCGGGTATTGTCGGCCAGCTGCTCGATCATGCCGCGCACCTTGGCGTCGCCGATGGCATCGAGTCGGCGGGTCAGGGTCGGCACGTAGTGGTCGGCGATACCGAAGGTCAGGTCGGGGCGTGCCACCGACAGCTCGCGTTCGTGCAGCTTGTTGAAGGCATGGAAGGAGCCTTCGTGCACGAAATGGCGGTCGATCCACAGCAGGCTCTGGCCGCTTTCTCCGCGCAGAATCTCGTGGGCGTCCCACACCTTGTCGAACAGCGTCGTTGGCATTGTCATGTCGGTCGCTTCAACGGGGTTGCGTCATTCTGGTGTCGACTCTCTTCAATACAACCAGCTCCAAATACATCTATCCCAGACAGATATCACAGGTCAAATGTATTTTTATCTGTGATTTAAATGTATTAAAAACAGCACATTTGGTTCGCGTCACGCTCACGTCTGCTGCTCGGTTTCCGCCTGCCGGGGCTCCGGCGCCATGGGTTCCCAGTAGCGCGCCGCTTCGTCGCCGGTGCGGTTGAGATCGATCTGGATGCGGTAACGGTCGGGGCGGTAGAGCGCGTCGAGATGCTCCACGCCGCGTCCCTCCTCGTCGTAAACCACGCGAGTCAGCGAGATCAGCGGCGAGCCCACCGAGACGTCCAGCGCCTCGGCCACCTCGTGAGTGGCCAGGGTGGCCGAGATGGTCTGGGCGGCATGGTCGACCTTCACGCCGCTGCGTTCGAGCAGGGCGAACAGCGGGGTCTGCGACAGGTCGGCCTCGTTGTAATGCAGGGCGATGTACTCCGGCACGTGGGTCACCAGGTAGGAGAACGGCTTGCCGTCGGCCAGGCGCACGCGAATCGAGCGCTGCACCTTGTCGCCCTCGTGCAGCCCCAGGCTCTCGCGCACCGGCTCGGGAGGTCTGACGTAGCAGAACTCCAGCAGGCGTACCCGCGAGGCCTTGCTCATCTTGACCATGTTGGGCAGCAGGTTGGCGACGCTGGCGGTCATCACCGTGGCGTCCAGCGGCTGCTCCAGCACCACGGTGCCGAGCCCCGGCTTGCGCGCCACCAACCCTGCCTCGTTGAGTGCCTGCATGGCACGCCTGACCGTGACCCGCGACACGCCGTACTGCTCGGCCAGCTTCAGCTCGCCGGGCAGCTTGCGCCCCGGTGCCAGCCGGCCGCTGAGAATGGCGTCCTTGAGCAGCAGATAGATGCGATGGGACTTGGTACCCCCCACGGAATTCGCATGCGTATCGTTCATGTTGCGGTCCTTGTGCGTTGTTGTCGGTCGTGATGAAGCGCTTGACGCGAGGTGTTGGGTGGACATAGAAATGTATTATGCATAGGACAGCTTTGTGTTCCATGCAATTCGAAGAATAGCGCCAAACAACGACAAAGGCTTGCCTGGAGACCCTATGCCTGCCGACATGCCTGCCGCGGCCCCGGAGCGGATCGTGCGCGACTTTCTCGCCGCCCTGGAGGCGCGTGACCTCGAACGCGCCGAAACCCTGCTCGACGAGACGTTCACCATGGTCTTTCCCGGTAGCGGGGTGATGCATCGACTCGATGAGCTGGTGGCCTGGGCCGCCGGCCGTTATCGCTTCGTGCGCAAGCGCATCGCCGCGGTGGAAACCTGCGATGGCGATGCCTTCACCGCCGTGTTCTGCCATGGCGAGCTCGACGGCGAATGGCCCGATGGCACCCCCTTTGCCGGGGTGCGCTTCATCGACCGCTTCGAGCTACGCCACGGCCGGATAGTGCGACAGCAGGTCTGGAACGACCTGGCGCTGGCACGTCCCTGATCGGGGACGTCGTTCCCCTTACCCGACTTCCGACCATGCGAGGAATTCACCCGTCATGATTCTTGATGCCAGCGACCTCAAGGCCAGACTGCACGCTCCCGAGATCGTCGTAGCACCTGGCGTCTACGACGCCCTGAGCGCCTCGCTCGCCGCCGAGGCCGGCTTCGATACCGTCTACCTCTCAGGGGCCAGCATCGCCTACACCCAGCTCGGTCGACCCGATATCGGCCTGGTCAGCGTCAGCGAGGTCAACGACGTGATGTCGCACATCCGCGAGCGCACCGAGCTCTCCGTGGTGGTCGATTGCGACACCGGCTTCGGCAACGCCATGAACGTGATGCGCAGCGTGCGCATGCTGGAGCGTGCCGGGGCCAACGCCATTCAGCTCGAGGACCAGACCTACCCGAAGCGCTGCGGCCACCTGCGCGGCAAGACGCTGGTGCCGGAAGGCGAGATGGTGGGCAAGCTCAAGGCCGCGCTGGATGCCCGCGCCAGCGACACGACCCTGATCATCGGCCGCACCGACGCGGTGGCGGTGGAGGGCACGGCCCGGGCCATCGAGCGCGCTCACGCCTACCGCGAGGCCGGGGTCGACATGCTGTTCATCGAGGGCATTCGCAGCGACGATGACATCGCCAGCATCATGGCCGAATTCCGCGGCCGGATCCCGATCATGGCCAACATGGTGGAGGGGGGCGACACGCCGCTGCAGAACGCCCGGGCGCTGCAGGAGCAGGGCTTCTCGCTGGTGATCTTCCCCGGCGCCCTGGTACGCGCCTTCACCCACATGGCGAGCCAGTTCTTTGCCACCCTGCGCCGCGATGGCACCACCGACGCCTTCCGCGAGCGCATGCTCGACTTCGGCCAGCTCAACGAGGTGCTCGGTACGCGCAAGATGCTCGAGCTGGGCGAGAAGTACGACGCCCGTTGATCACAAGGACAAAGACACAGGAGTAGAGCGCATGATCACGACCGACAAGACCGCCAAGGAGATCTTCTTCGAGGTGATGGCCAATCCACAGCGCGTGCCGTTCGGCTTCGGCAACAAGGCGGTGCTGATCAACGTCGACCCGCAGAAGGCCTACACCCGCACCGATCTCTACACCACCGCCTACGAGACCGACCCCAATCAGCTCGACTACGTGAACCAGCTGGCGCGCGGCTTCCGCAAGCTCGGCTGGCCGGTGGTGTGGACCCACGTGGCCTTCCTCGACTCCGCCGAGGATGCCGGCGTGTGGGGCACGCGCACCGACACCCCCGACTCGCTGCAGAACATCAAATACGGCTCCGACCGCGCCGCCTTCGACGAGCGGGTCGAGATCGAGCCAGGCGATGTGGTCTATACCAAGCGTATGCCCTCGGCCTTCTTCGAGACGCCGCTGCAGTCGCTGCTGGTGTGGCACCAGGTCGACACCGTGATCGTCACCGGCGGCTCCACCTCGGGCTGCATTCGCGCCACCGCGGTGGACAGCCTGTCGCGGGGCTATCGCACCATCGTGCCGATGGAGTGCGTGGCCGACAAGCACGAGAGCTACCACTACGCCAACCTCACCGACCTGCACCTGAAGTACGCCGACGTGATGAACGTGGCCGACGTGCTGGCCTGGCTCGAGGCGCGCGCGAGCGACAAGGCCTGAGCGGCGAGGAGGCGGTGATGAAAGAGACGCTGGATGCCTACGACTACTGGCCCTACGAGAACCGGCCCAAGATCGCCTGGCCGAACGGGGCGCGGGTGGCCTTCTGGGTGGCGCCCAACATCGAGTACTACGAGCTCGACCCGCCGGCCAACCCGCAGCGCAAGCCGTGGCCCACGCCGCACCCTTCGGTGCCGGGCTTCAGCATTCGCGACTACGGCAACCGGGTGGGGCACGAGCGCCAGATGGCGCTGCTCGACAAGTACGGCATTCGCGGCTCGGTGTCGCTCTCGGTGGCACTCTGCGAGCACCACCCCGAGATCGTCGCCATGTGCCGCGAGCGCGACTGGGAGTTCTTCAGCCACGGCATCTACAACACCCGCTACACCTACGGCATGAGCGAGGCCCAGGAACGGGAGATGATCCGCGACGGCATCGAGACGATCCATCGCCACACCGGGCAGAAGTGCGCCGGCTACCTGGCGCCGGCGCTGTCCCACTCGGAGCACACCCTCGACCTGTTCGCCGAGGTGGGCCAGGAGCTGTTCGGCGAGGAGGGCGGCATCTACACCTGCGATCTGTTCCACGACGACCAGCCCACGCCGATCCGGCTGCGCTCGGGGCGGCGCTTCATCTCCATGCCCTACTCGCTGGAGATGAACGACACCATCGTCTACGCGGTGAACAAGGTGGAGCCGCGCCATTACCTGACCATGCTCAAGCGCCACTTCGACCGGCTCTACGCCGAGGGCGCCGAGTCGGGCACAGTGATGTGCATCCCCACCCACAACTATCAGATCAGCTGTCCGCACCGCATCAAGGCCTTCGAGGAGGCGCTGGAGTACATCACCGGCCATAGCGACGTGTGGGTCGCCACCGGCCGTGAGATCGCCCGGCACTATCTCGCCCACCACTACGACGACGCCCTGCGCGACATCGATGCCAAGGCCGCCATGGCCGGGAGGAGCTGAGAGATGTCCCTCGAACCCGAATACCTGCACTACCCCTGGCGACGCCACGGCTACGATCACGAGCGCTATGCCTGGTCGATGCTGGGCGAGCGCCCGCCGCTCCAGTGGCCCGGCGGTAAGCCGCTGGCGGTGTGGATCAACGTCTCGCTGCAGTTCTACCCGCTCAATCAGCGCGGCGTGCCGTTCAAGGTGCCCAACGGCATGACCATGCCCTATCCGGACCTGCGCCACTACTCGCTGCGCGACTACGGCAACCGGGTCGGCATCTACCGCATGCTGGCGGCCTTCGAGCAGCGCGGCATTCGTCCCACCTGGGCGATCAACGCCCAGCTCGCCGAGCAGCAGCCCTACCTGTTGCATCGCTTGAAAGCCTACGGCGGCGAGTTCCTGTGCCACGGCTGGAACATGGATCACCTGCACTACGGCGGCCAGGATCGCGACGAGGAGGCCGAGATCGTGCGCCGCTCGGTGACGACGCTGCGCGAGCTGACCGGGCAACCCGTTCGCGGCTGGTTGAGTCCGGCCAAGCACCAGAGCTGGAACACCCCGGAGCTGCTGGCCGAGAACGGCATCGAGTACTGCGCCGACTGGGTCAACGACGATCTGCCCTACGCCTTCGCCACCGAACGCGGCGAGCTGACCATGCTGCCGCTCTCCACCGAGATCGAAGACCAGTTCGTGATGTGCCAGAACCTGCACTCGGAGGACAGCTGGGTGGCTCAGGTGACGGACGCCTTCGACTTCCTGCTGCAGGAGGGGCGTGAGCAGGGCGGACGGCTGCTGGCACTCAACCTTCACCCCTGGCTCGTCGGCCAGCCGCATCGCATCGGCTGCCTGGAGGCGGTGCTCGATCACATCTCCGGCCATGCCGAGGTGTGGCAGGCACCGGCGGGCGAGATTCTCGACGCCTACCGGGCCCAGGCCGGCGGCAACCACTGAGGAGTAACGTCATGCCTATCGTCGCCTTTGGCAGCGGAGAAGCGTTCGAGGCGCACGTGCCGCTGGTGATCGTCGGGGCGGGCGCCTGCGGGCTGGTGGCGGCGCTGGCCGCCAAGGAGTACGGCACGGATTCGGTGGTGCTGGAGCGCGATGCCTTGCCGCGGGGCAGCACCTCCATGTCTCAGGGTTTCATCCCGGCGGCGGGCACGCGCTTTCAGGAGCGGCGCGGGGTGACGGACAGCCCGGCGCTGATGGCCGAGGACATCCAGCGCAAGAACGGCCACCAGGCGGACCCGGCCATCGTGCGGGCGCTGACCGAGGCCTCGGCCGGGGTGGTCGAGTGGCTGGCCGACGCCCACGGCGTGCCCTTCGATCTGGTCGAGGGCTTCCTCTATCCCGGGCACAGCCGCATGCGCATGCATGCCACCCCACGGCGCATCGGGGAGGAGCTGATGGGCAGCCTGCTCAATGCCGTGGCGACGGCGGGCATCGACCTGCTCACCGAAGCCCGGGTGGTCGACCTGCATGTGAGCGACACCGGCCGGGTGCATGGCGTGACCCTCGAACGCCCCGACGGCAGCCGCGAAGCCATCGGCTGCGATGCCCTGATCCTTGCCTGCAACGGCTACGGCGGCAACCCCGAGCTGGTGGCGCGCCACCTGCCGGCATTGAAGGATGCGCTCTATTTCGGCCACGAGGGTAACCAGGGCGACGCCCTGCTGTGGGGCGAGGCGATGGGCGCGAGCCTCAAGGATCTGGGCGCCTGCCAGGGCCACGGCTCGCTGGCGATGCCGCACCAGACCCTGATCACCTGGGCGGTGATGATGCGCGGCGGAGTGCAGCTCAACCGCGAGGGCCGGCGCTTCTCCAACGAGCACGGCGGCTACTCGGAGCAGGCGGCCAAGGTGCTGGCTCAGCCGGGCGGCATGGCCTGGAACCTGTTCGACCGGCGCATCCATCAGGCGGCGCTGGAGTTCGAAGACTACCGCAACGCCCATATCGCCGGGGCCGTACGCACCTTCGACAGCCTGGAAGCCATGGCGGCAGGGCTGGAGCTGCCGCTGGAGGCACTGCGCGAGACCTTCGCCGAGATGCAGGCCCTGGCCGAGAGCGGTGGGGCCGATGCCTTCGGTCGTACCTTCAGCGCCGAGGACCTGCTGGTGGCGCCCTTCCATGCGATCAAGGTGACCGGCGCGCTGTTCCACACCCAGGGCGGGCTAGAAGTGGACGCCCGGGCGCGGGTGCTGCGCCAGGACGGCGGCGCCTTCGCCAACCTGTTTGCCGCCGGTGGTGCGGCGCGCGGGGTGTCCGGCTCGGGCGACAGCGGTTATCTCTCCGGCAACGGCCTGCTCAGCGCCGTGGTGCTGGGCGCCATCGCCGGGCGCGAGGCCGCCCGTCAGCTCAGCTGCGACTCGGCCGCGTAAACCTCGCCTGCGTTACTGCGAGGCGTCGGGCAGCGTCAGCTCCCGCGCCTCGCCCATCAGCAGCGCCCGGTTGGCTTCGAGCGCCTCGCGCAGGAAGTCCCACAGCAGCCTGACCCGCGCCAGGCGCCGCTGCTCCTGGCGCGCTGTGATCCAGAACTGACGCACGATCTCCACCTCGTCGTCGAGCACGCTCTCGAGCCGGCTGCCGGTTTCGGCCATGAAGCAGGGCAGCACGGCGAGTCCCGCCCCCTGCAGGGCGGCAGCGTGCTGGGTGGTGACGCTGGTACTGCGGATCGAGAAGTGCGGTGCCACGCCCACCACCGCGGGATCGAGCAGCGGGTCGAGGTAGCTCAGCTGCTCGCTGAAGATCAGGTCGTCGACATAGCCGATAAGGCGATGGTGGCCCAGGTCGGCGAGCCGCGTGGGGCGCCCGTGTCGCGCAAAGTAGGCCTGGCTGCCGTAGAGCCGCAGGCGGTAGTCGCACAGTCGCGAAATCACCAGCCCCTGGCTCGCCGGGCGCTCCACGGTGATGGCCAGGTCCGCCTCGTGGCGACTCAGGTTGACCACCCGCGGTAGCGCCAGCAGATCCAGGGTGATGCCCGGGTGGCGTTCGCAGAAGACCGAGAGCAGCGGGGCGACGACCCAGGTACCGAAGCCTTCGGTCACGCCCAGGCGAATCTGACCGCCGAGCTGGCGGTTCTTGTCGGCCAGGCTCTCGCCCGCCTCGAAGGCGTGGCGGGCCATCTCCTCGGCGTGGGCCAGCAACTGCTGTCCGGCCTCGGTCAGGTGGTAGCCATGAGTGCTACGCTCGAAGAGTTGGGTATTGAGTTTCTGCTCGAAGCGTCGGGTGCGCCGCGACAGCGTGGAGTGGTCCAGGCCCAGGCGCCGGGCGGCATCGGTGAGCCGCTGGCTGCGCGCCACTTCGAGAAAGATCTGGATGTCCTGCCAGTCGAGCACGGCTCGCACCTCATGGAATTCGTTTGTGCATTATTGCACAAGGCATGTGAAGAAGTGCCCGTTGTCACGCCGCCACGCGGCTATATAGACTCGAATTCATCACGCTTCGTGTGTTTCTACACACAAGGTCTACATCTCAGCTTCAGCCGTACAACGACTACAAGCACAACAGGAGTTCGCCATGTCCATTCGTGAAATTCCCATGTACATCGACGGTCAGGCCGTCCCGTCCCAGAGCCAGGAGTGGCGCGACGTGATCAACCCCGCCACCCAGGAAGTGGTGGCGCGGGTACCGTTCTGCACCGCCGAGGAAGTCGACCGCGCCGTGGCCAGCGCCAAGGAGGCGTTCAAGACCTGGCGCAAGACACCGCTGGCCAAGCGCATGCGCATCATGCTCACGCTGCAGGCGCTGATTCGCGAGCACACCGAGGAGCTCGCCGCGCTGATCACCGAGGAGCACGGCAAGACCCTGCCCGACGCCGCCGGCGAGGTGGGTCGCGGCCTGGAGGTGGTCGAGCACGCCTGTTCGATCACCTCGCTGCAGCTGGGCGAGCTGGCCGAGAACGCCGCCAACGAGGTCGACGTCTACACCCTCAACCAGCCGCTGGGGGTGGGCGCGGGCATCACCGCCTTCAACTTCCCGATCATGCTGCCCTGCTTCATGTTCCCGCTGGCCATCGCCACCGGCAACACCTTCGTGCTCAAGCCCTCCGAGCAGGACCCCAGCTCCACCATGCGTCTGGTCGAGCTGGCCCATGAAGCGGGCGTGCCGGCCGGTGTGCTCAACGTGGTGCACGGCGGCCCCGACGTGGCCAACCAGATCTGCGACCATCCGGACATCAAGGCGCTGTCGTTCATCGGCTCCACCAACGTGGGCACCCACATCTACCGCCGTGCTTCCGAGGCGGGCAAGCGGGTGCAGTCGATGATGGGCGCCAAGAACCATTGTGTCGTGATGCCCGACGCCAACCGCAGCCAGGCGATCAACAACCTGCTGGGCTCGGCCTTCGGCGCCGCCGGTCAGCGCTGCATGGCCAACTCGGTGGTGGTACTGGTGGGCGAGGCCAACCAGTGGCTCGACGACATCGTCGAGGGCGCGCGCAACATGAAGGTGGGGCCGGGCACCCAGCGCGATGCCGACCTCGGCCCGCTGGTCTCCAAGGCGGCTCGCGACCGCGTGGTGCGCCTGATCGATGCCGGCGAGAAGGAGGGCGCCAGGCTGCTCGTCGACGGACGCGGCTATCAGGTAGAGGGCTATCCCGACGGCAACTTCGTCGGCGCCACCGTGTTCGCCGACGTCAAGCCGGAGATGACCATCTACCGCGAGGAGATCTTCGGTCCGGTGCTGTGCGTGGTCAGCGTGGATACGCTGGACGAGGCGATCGCCTTCATCAATGCCAACCCCAACGGTAACGGTACCTCGATCTTTACCAACTCCGGCTGGGTGGCGCGCCGCTTCGAAACCGACATCGACGTCGGCCAGGTCGGCATCAACGTGCCGATCCCGGTGCCGGTGGCCTACTTCAGCTTCACCGGCTCGCGCGGCTCCAAGCTCGGCGACCTGGGCCCCAACGGCAAGCAGGCGATCCAGTTCTGGACCCAGACCAAGACCGTCACCGCACGCTGGTTCGAGCCCGAGAACGTCTCCAGCGGCATCAACAGCACCATTTCGCTGAGCTGACACCGCCGACTGGCAATGTGCCGCCCCACCCGATCGGGTGGGGCGCTTTGCGTAAGTTAAGAGTTTCCCAGGCCAGACCTGCTAGAGTGGAGGGATCGTAAGGACACGATAGGAGGCAGTGTACCGATGCGCTGCGCGCTCGCCGGTGCCCAAACCGGCATGGCCAAATGGACGGCCGCCCTGATCTGGTCACTCTCGTGGTTGCTTGCGTGGCAGGCCCAGGCTGCTGTCGACATCGCCACGCCTTCCACCGTCATCAATCCTGCCCCCCAGGTGGCGGTACTCGAGGATGAAACCGCTCAGCTCGGCATCGAGCAGATCCTGGAGCAGGCCGAGGCACTGCCCTGGCAGATGCTGGAGCAGGAGGTGCCCAACTTCGGTTTCACCCATTCGGCCTGGTGGCTGAAGCTGGAACTCGCCAACGCCTCCCATGCCCCCCTGCGACGCTTGCTCGAGCTGGCCTCGCCGCTGCCCGATTTCATCGATGCCTATGCCGTCGACGCCGAGGGTAGGGTGCTGCAACAGTGGAGCACCGGCAGCCGACGCCCATTCGCTTCCCGCCCCGTGCGGCATCACTCCTTCGTGCTGCCGGTGCACATCGGTGCGAACGAGACGCGTCATGTCTATCTGCGTCTGGCCAGTCACGACGGCCTGGTGCCTGCTCTGCCCATGCTGCTGATGGACGATGCCAGCTTCCTTCAGCGGACCCAGAGCGAGCTGATGGCCTACAGCGTGCTGTATGGCGGGCTGCTGGCGCTGCTGCTCTACAACCTGCTGACCTTTGTCGCCACCCGCGAGAAGGCCTTCCTTCATTCCGTGTTCTATCTGGGGGCGTTCCTGCTGTTCAACCTTTCGCTACGAGGGTTCGGCTACCAGTTCCTGTGGCCGGAGTGGCCGCGCTTCAACCAGCAGGTGTTATTGCTCAGCGCGGGGCTGCTGTACGTCGCTCTCACCCTGTTCAGCCTCGATTATCTGAGCCTCAAACGGCAGGCGCCGCGTCTGGCCAAGGGCCTCGTGGCGCTCACGGGGCTGTTGGTGCTGAGCGTACTGCCGAGCCTGGCCGACCGCTTTGCCTGGGCACTGCGTGCGCTGGTGCCGCTGAGCATCGGCTATGCGCTGCTGCTGCTCGGCGCCAGCGCCTGGCTCAGCTTCAAGGGCGATCGGCTGGCGCGGATCTTCCTGCTGGGCTGGAGCGGCCTGCTGGCGGGTAGCGTGCTCTATGCACTGCGTCTGGGCGGCTTCGTGCCCTATGGGCTGGCCACCGAGTACGCCCTGGAGTTGGGTGCAGGGTTCGGTTTCCTGCTGCTGGCCTTCGGGCTGGCCTGCAAGATCAACTACCTGAAGCGTGCCAAGCTGGAAGCGGAGCGCGAGACCTACGAGCTGCAGCGTACCCTCAACCATCAGCTCGAGACCAAGGTGCATCAGCGCACCCAGGAACTGGAGCAGGCCAACCACAAGCTGGCGGCCATGGTGCGCACCGACCCGCTGACGGGGCTGCTCAACCGGCGTCAGTTCGAAACCCTGATCAACGAAGAGATTCAGCGCCGTCAGCGTGACGGCAAGCCGCTGCTGTTCGCCATAATGGATATCGACGACTTCAAGCTCTTCAACGACACCTATGGGCACCAGGCCGGCGACCAAGTGCTGATCGAGGTGGCCGATCTGCTCAAGGCTCACTTCCGCCGTGCCGGCGACAGGTTGTTCCGGCTGGGCGGCGAGGAGTTTGGCATCCTGCTCGAGGCCGACTCGCTGGAGGCGGGGCGTTACGCCCTGGAGCGCTTTCGCCATGCCCTGCAGCAGCTCCAGATTCCCCATGAAGCCTCGCGCCATGGCGTGGTGACAGGTTCCTTCGGGCTGGTGTGCTGCAGCGACTACGACCAGGTGCCGGCGGCCATGGCCATCTACCGCCAGGCTGATCAGGCCATGTACGAGGCCAAGCAGATCAGCCGCAACCGGGTGGTGACACGCTCGCTGATGGAAGAGGTGTGAGCGGATGTCGCATGGACAACATGTTTACGTTGACGTTAACTGGTGATGACCGGTAACCACAACGACACAAGAGGTCCTTGCCATGCCAGCCCCGCTCAGCCGCTTTCCCGTGCCCGAATCGATCCAGGACCTGCCTGAAGACATTCGCGGCAGCATCCTCGCAGTGCAGGAGAAGGCCGGTTTCGTGCCCAACGTGTTCCTGATGCTGGCACACCGGCCCGATGAGTTTCGTGCCTTCTTCGCTTACCACGACGCCTTGATGGAGCGCGAGTCCGACACGCTGACCAAGGCGGAGAAGGAGATGATCGTGGTGGCCACCAGCGCCCGCAACCGCTGCCTGTACTGCGTGGTGGCCCATGGCGCGCTGGTGCGCATCTACAGCAAGGACCCCCTGCTGGCCGACCAGGTCGCCATCAACCACCGTACCGCGCCGATCAGCGAGCGGCATCGGGTGATGCTCGACTTTGCCCTGCACTGCGGCCTGGACGTGGGGGAGCTCACCGATGAGTGGCAGGCGCGTCTGATCGAGGCGGGCTTCACCCACGACGACATCTGGGACATCGGCGCCATCGCCGCCTTCTTCGGTCTCTCCAACCGCCTGGTCACGCTCACCGGCACGCCGCCCAACCCGGAGTTCTACCTGATGGGCCGGGTGCCGCGGGAGAAACCCGCCGCCGGTTGAGGCAGCGGGGGCCGGCTCAGGTGCGGCACGCCTCCAGCAGCATCAACACCGGTTCGAGCTGGCTGTCGTGCAGCACCAGGACGCTGTTGCCGGTTGCATCCTCGACGGGGCGAATCACGGCGAACTCGCCCTCTTCGAGGTGGAATTCGTGAATCTCGTGGGGGCCCTGCGGTGTCTGGCAGCGGATCGAGCGGTAGCTGTCGTCCTCGCCGTAGGTAAGACGGTGATAGACCTTGAAGAAGGTGTAGAGGGACAGGCCCTGGTCGAAGGTGGGCCAGCGCGCGGGGATGGTGCGGGTCTCCTCGTCGAGTGCCTGCCCCTTGGCCTCGGCGGCGGCGATGGCGTCGGCCAACGGTGCGGCCAGCAGGGAGGCGTCGTCGCGCGGCAGCGGGGCGGCGCTCTCCATGGCCTGCTGGTAGCTGGCGCGCACCTGCTCCAAGTCTTCGAGCGTTGCCAGGCGATGGTCGCTGTGGGCCAGGTCGGCGGGCTCGAAGCCGCCGTTCTCCCAGCCGTGGATGACCCGCAGCGTCAGCGTTCCGTCGGTCATCGGCTCGCACACCAGCGTCTGCAGGGCGACCCGCAGATGCAGCTGGCGTTCGACGTTGAGATTGTCGAAGGCGGAGTAGGGATCGGCAAAGATATGGTGCAAATGCCCGGGGGCGTGTTCCTTGGCTTCACTGAAAGGCATGGCGGTTCCCTGCGGGGGAGAAGTCGTACTGGCTTTGTTCGCTGTTATAACACTGCATGAGCTCCAGGTCATATCGGCCAGTCGGCATCGGGCTTTAGCGCCACGGTTCGGCGGCGGCCAGGCTGGAATTTGCCAGGAAGCCTTTGGCCAACCACCCTTCGTAGATCGGCAAGCGAAACGAAGGAGCCACTTCCATGAGCGATTCCCCGGACCCGCGTCGTCGCCACTCCGCCCCGGTGGTGGACGGCGTCGGCAAGTCGGCCAGCCGCGCCATGCTGCGTGCGGTGGGCTTTTCCGACGAAGATTTCACCAAGCCTCAGGTGGGCATCGCCTCCACCTGGAGCATGGTCACCCCCTGCAACAGTCATATCCATGAGCTCGCCGAGCGCGCCCGCGACGGCGCCGACGCGGCCGGTGGCAAGGGGGTGATCTTCAACACCGTGACCATCTCCGACGGTATCGCCAACGGTACCGAGGGCATGAAGTACTCGCTGGTGTCGCGGGAGGTGATCGCCGACTCCATCGAGACCGTGGCCGGCTGCGAGGGCTTCGACGGCCTGGTGACCATTGGCGGCTGCGACAAGAACATGCCGGGTTGCCTGATGGGCATGGCACGCCTTAACCGGCCCAGCGTCTTCGTCTACGGCGGCACCATCCAGCCCGGCAAGAACCACACCGACATCGTCTCGGTGTTCGAGGCCATGGGGGCTCACAGCCGCGGTGACCTGGAGCTGATCGAGCTCAAGCAGATCGAGGAGACGGCCATCCCCGGGCCCGGCTCCTGCGGTGGCATGTACACCGCCAATACCATGGCCTCAGCCATCGAGGCGCTGGGCATGAGCCTGCCGGGCAGCTCGGCGCAAAATGCCGTGTCCCAGGCCAAGCGTGAAGACTGCGAGGCGGCCGGTGCCGCGGTGCTCGAACTGCTCGAGCGCGATATAAAACCTTCCGACATCATGACCCGCGAGGCCTTCGAGAATGCCATCACCGTAGTGATTGCACTGGGCGGCTCCACCAACGCGGTACTGCACCTGATCGCCATGGCCGCCACCGTGGACGTGCCGCTCTCGCTCGCCGACTTCACCGAGATCGGTCGGCGCGTGCCGGTACTGGCCGACCTGCGCCCCAGCGGCCGCTACATGATGAGCGAGCTGGTCGAGATCGGTGGCATCCAGCCGCTGATGAAGACCCTGCTCGACGCCGGCCTGCTCCACGGTGACTGCCTGACGGTGACGGGACGGACGCTGGCCGAGAACCTGGCCGGTGTCGAGCCATATCCGGACGGCCAGCAGATCATCGCGCCGCTGGACGCTCCGCTCAAGGCCGAGAGCCACCTGCGTATTCTCCACGGTAATCTGGCTCCTGAGGGCGCGGTAGCCAAGATTACCGGCAAGGAGGGCACGCGCTTCTCCGGCAGCGCCCGGGTGTTCGGTTCCGAGGAAGAGGCCCAGGCGCGCATCAACGACGGCACGGTGGTGGCCGGCGACGTGGTGGTGATTCGCTATGAAGGGCCCAAGGGGGGACCCGGCATGCGTGAGATGCTCACCCCCACCTCGGCGATCATGGGCCGCGGGCTGGGTGATTCGGTGGCCTTGATCACCGACGGGCGCTTCTCCGGCGGCAGCCACGGCTTCGTGGTGGGGCATGTCTCGCCCGAGGCCTTCGAGGGCGGCCCGCTGGCGTTGGTCGAGGACGGTGACACCATCACCATCGATGCCGAGGCCGACACCATCGAGCTGCACGTCGACGCTGTGGAACTGGAACGGAGGCGAGCCGCGTGGCGCCAGCCCGCACCGCGTTATACCCGCGGCGTGCTGGCCAAGTACGCCCGCACGGTGAGCTCTGCCAGCACTGGGGCGGTGACGGACCTGGCGCCCGAGGCGTGACACTGCGGCTTCGTTTGGCTTGCTGACGAGGGTTGACTAGCTTGATGAGGCACACGCAGCAGAGCAAGGAGGCAACATGCCCAAGAGCGGACCCAAGCAGGCACGCGTCGAACCGATCCGTGACGCTCAGGACATGAACCTGCCGGTAACCGGCTGGAACGTGATCGACGAGACGGATCCCAGCAACGAGATCGTCATCTCCGAGCACGACACCGAAGCCGAGGCCATCCGCGTGGCCGAGGAGTACGAGCAGCGCGAAGACTAGAGCCTCGGCGTATGGCAAGGAAGCGAAATCGCCCCGGGCTCTTCTGGCCGGGGCGATTTAGCGTTCCATGGTGAGACAGCACTAGGCGCGGCGGACCCTCACCGGCAGGCCCTGGCGCACGCTTGCGCCGCTGATGGGCTCGAGCCAGGTGCCGTCCACGTTGCGGGTCGGGTCCCGGAAGCCCAGGTCGTTGATGTTGATGCCGGCGCGCAGCCAGGGCATGTCCGGCTGGGACTCCCCATCGATCACATGCGGCGTGGCGCCGAGATCGCGGTGGCCGTAGCCGTGCTCGATGCCCAGCGACCCCGGCATCACGCTCTCGCTGACCAGCGCCAGGCCCACCACGCTGCCGCCGGGGCTCTCGATGCGGATGGTGTCGCCGTGGGAAATGCCGTAGCGCTCGGCATCCTGGCGATGCATCTGCACCGGGTTGTAGGGCTTGATCATGCGCAGCCGCTCGTTGCCGATGGCGTAGGAGTTCATCAGGTTGGACTTGAACGAGAAGGCGAGCAGCGGCCATTCGTCCTCGGGGAACACCTCGCGCATGGTCTGCTGGTTGGCCAGCAGCGGCAGGCTGTGGCCGGGCACGCCGCGGTTGGGCTTGCCGCTCATGGTGTCGATGCTGGTGCCCACCACCTCGTTGTAGACGCACAGGGTCCGACGCCAGGCGTTGGTCAGCCGCTCGCCCCGGAAGTGGTCGCTGGCGTCCTGGAAGCGTCCGCCGCGGGCGTAGAGGTAGGCCACCCGACCGCGCTCCTCTTCCTTGAGGGTGCGCTCGAGGCGCGGCAGCAGCGGGGCCAGCCCGGCGTGGGCGATGTCGCTCTCGTCGGCCTCGGGCAGCGGCTCGTCCATGTAGGCGATGTTGGCCGCGGCGCGCAGGTAGTAGTCCTCGGCGCGGTTGAGCGGGTGGAGGTGGCCGTCGGCATCCGGGATCGCCTCGTCACCGAAGCCGGCGAGGCCCAGGCGCTTGGCCACGGCGATGAAGAAGCTGTCCTGGCACACCGGCTCGCCCTCGGCGGTCTTCTGCTGGCGCGGTTCCACCACCGGCCAGCAGGCGGTGGTCAGGCGGCCCAGCGCCCCCTTCCAGGCGCCGGTGAAGCCCCACACCTCGTACATCACCGAGTCGGGCACGATGTAGTCGGCGTAGCGGTTGGTCTCGTTGATGAAGCCGTCCACGGCCACGAAGAGCCCCAGGCGCTTCGGGTCCTTGAGCTTGTCGGCGATCATCGCCTCGAGCCCGGCCTGGCCGTAGATGGGGTTGGCCATGCAGCCGATGAGCGCCTTGATCGGGTAGGGGTAGCCGTCCAGCGCCGAGGGCAGGTGTTCGGTGAGGGTGGGCGGGGCGAAGGAGCGCCACGGCGCCTTGGCCGGGTAGGGGTTCTCGCCGGCCTCGACCTTGCGGCGGTACTCCGAGGAGCGCTCGTAGGGGAAGCGCGAACGGGAGAGGAAGACCCCCTGGGGACCGCGCTTGCCGGGGAAGTCCACCAGGTCGTAGCGGGGGCCCTGGCTGAAGCCGTTGAACTGGCCGCCGCCCACGGCGCTGCCGCCCTTCATGTTGTAGTTGCCGGCCAGCAGGTTGAGCATCTGCACGGCGAAGGCGGCGTAGAAGCCGTTGCCGGACATCATGCCGCCGTGGCAGTTGACCACAGCGCGGCGGCCGTGGCTGGCGTATCGGCTGGCCAGGTCGACGATGGTGGCCTCGGGGATGCCGCAGTGCTCGGCGTAGGTGGCCAGCTCAAACTCGTTGGCCGATTCGCGCAGCAGGGTCATGCTGCTCTTCACGCGCACGGCGCTCCCGTCGGCGAGGTCTACCTCGCGGTCCACGAAGAGCTCGGCGGCCATCGCCTCCTCGACGTGAATGAGCTCGCCGTCGACCACCACCAGGGGGGCATCGGCGTCGCTTCCGGCCTCGGCCAGGCCCAGGTCGCTGGCCATCAGGAAGTGGCCGCGGCGGGGGTGGTCCTGGGTGTCGATCACCAGATGGGTGGCGTTGGAGTGGGTGGCCTCGCCGGCGGCGTCCGCGGCAGCCTTGCCGGGCAGCTCGAGGAACGCCCGGGCATAGCCCTCGTTGTCCAGCAGCCACTGGATGATGGCCATGGCGAAGGCGCTGTCGGTGCCGGGGCGGATCGGCACCCAGCGGTTGTGGTCGGCGGCGTGGGAGGCGGCGGCGTTCAGCGCCGGGTCCACCACCACGTACTCCAGGGTGCCCTCGGCGCGCGCCTTGGCGATCAGCCGGCCCTGGCGCTTGAAGGGGTTGCCCGCCTGGCTCGGCGCGGTGCCGATGTACATGATGAAACTGGCGTTCTGGATGTCCGGCTTGACGTGGGCGTTGGCGCCCAGGTCGTTCATCACCGCCCCGGAGCCCATGCGGAAGGCCAGGCCGCAGTAGGAGCCGTGGTGGCCGTAGTTGCGGGTGGCGAAGCCGTTCAGCGTGAAGCGCTTGAGCAGCTCGGAGCGGCCGTAGTCGGTGGCCTCCATCACCATCAGCTGATTGGCCTTCGGGCCGTACTCCGGGTTCTCCGGGTCGATCAGGGTGTCGTGGTCGTGGATGGCGCGCAGGCCGTCCACGTGGCCCTCGCCGAACAGGTCGCCGCCCTCGCAGATCTCCTCGATCAGCTGCTCGAAGGAGATCTTCTGCCACTGGCGAGCGCCGCGCTCGCCCACCCGCTTGAGGCAGTGGTCGATGCGGAAGGGGCTCTCCAGCTGGCTCATCATGGCGTTGCCGCGGGCGCAGGCGGTGGAGCGGTTGACCTGGCCCTGGCCGCCGTAGGCGCTGACGTGGCGCAGCGCCTCGGCCACCGGGGTGCGCATGGGCAGGTGGTCGTCGGCGGAGAGCGGGTGGTAGGGGTTGCCGGAGACGCGCAGCACCCGGTCGCTCTCGTTGTCGACGCGTACCCTCACGCCGCACTGGGTGGTGCAGCCGTAGCAGATGGTGAAGGCGGTGCGCTGGTCCGGGTTGAGGGTGAGCTCGCCGCTGTCGAGGTCGACCCGGTACTCCGGCGCCAGGGAGTTGCCGTGGATCGGGTGCTTCGGCGTCTCGCCGGCGCTGCCGGTCACGCCCTTGGCCATCTTGGCCAGGGGGTCGGAGTAGCCGGCAACGAAGGTGGCGGCACCGCCGGCGGCGACGGCACCCTTCATGAAGCGGCGGCGTGAGGTATCGACGGGGGACTTAGCCATGGCGGGGCGCTCCTTCCATGTTGTGTGCAGCGCGTTGGGCGTCGGACTGTGCGGGGCTGTCTGAGCTGTCCGAGAGTGAGACGTCGGCGGCGCTGCCGCCCTGGCGCGCCTGGCGCCAGGGGATCAGCAGGTCGATCACCAGAGCCGCGGCAAGCCACAGGCCGAAGGTGCCGACGATGCCGAGGATGCCGGAGGAGCCGGCGGGGATGCCGTAGTGGTGGAAGCCGGCGCTGTTGCGGGCCACGTGCTGCACGTCCATCAGCACTACCCAGCGGAACATCCAGCCCATGTGGATGGCCACCAGGCCCAGCACCCAGGCCCAGGTGAAGAGGGCCGGGCGGCGGGCGGCGGGGCGGGTAAGCAGGAAGAGCACGGCGCCGAACAGGGCCACCCCGGTCAGGCCGCCCCAGAGGGCGGTGCTGCGCCAGGCGGGGCTTGCACGCACCGAGTCGAGCGCCGCGGCCACCGAGCCGACGTTGGCGTTGATGCCGTCCAGGAACCAGCTGCCGGCGACGAGGCCGGCCACCAGGCAGGCGCCCAGCAGCACCCTGAGCATCTGGCCGATGGTGGCCTGGTCACGCAGGCCGCTGACCCGGTTGAGCACCAGGGTCAGGCCGGCGGCGGCGATAAAGCCGGTGGCGACCAGCATCGGCGGCAGCCAGACGGTGTTCCACAGCGGGCGCGCCTTGACCACGGCAAGCTCGGCGCCGGTATAGAGCATGATGCCGGTGGAGAGGGCGAGGGTGCCCAGGCCCACCAGCACCAGCGCCGCGCGCGGGGTAGGGGCGGCACCGAACGCCAGCAGGCGGGCGGCGAGGCCGGCCAGGCCGGGTGCCTGGCGGCTGGCCTGCAGCGCCGGGCGCCAGGCCAGCCAGGCGAGCAGCAGCACGCCCACCACGTAGAGCGGCAGCAGCAGGCTGCCGATGGACATCCAGGAGCTCGAGGTGGCGTAGGCGTAGAAGTGCCAGAAGCGCAGCGGCTGGTGCAGGTCGGCGAGCAGCGCCACCGGGGCCACCAGGGTGGTGGTCAGGCAGGCCAGCATGGCCAGGCGCGCGGTGGGTAGCCAGCGCTGCTTGCCGAACACCAGCGCCGGGGCCGCCAGCCACAGGGTGGCGTAGGAGAGCGCGATCAAAAAGAAGTACTGCACCGCCCAGGGGTACCAGGCGATGGCGTAGCGGGGCGCGAGCAGCTCAATGGCCATGGAATTCATAACCCATCTCCTTGCCGTGGGGGTCGAGGACTTCCAGGGCCACCGGCTCGGCGAGCGGGCGCGTGATGAAGCGCTCGTCCATGCCGAGGTAGAAGACCTGGGGCAGGGTGTTCTTTTCAGGCTGCAGCACCATCAGCGCGTCGCGGTGCTCCGCGATCATGCGGCTGATCTGGCTTTCCGGGTCGCGCATGTCGCCGATGATCCGCGCGCCGCCCACGCAGCTCTCCACGCAGGCCGGCAGCAGGCCGGCTTCCAGGCGGTGGGCGCAGAACGTGCACTTGTCGGCGGTCTGGGTCCTGTCGTTGATGAAGCGGGCGTCGTAGGGGCAGGCGTTGACGCAGTAGGCGCAGCCCACGCAGCGGTCGCTGTCCACCACCACGATGCCGTCCTGCTGCTGGTAGGTCGCCTGGACCGGGCAGACCGGCACGCAGGGCGGGTTCTCGCAGTGGTTGCACAGGCGCGGCAGCATGAAGGTGGCAAGCTCGCCGGTCTCCTGATGCTCCACCTCGTACTGGGAGACGGTGGTGCGGAACTTGCCCAGGGGGGCGTCGTTCTCGATATGGCACGACACGGTGCAGGCCTGGCAGCCGATGCATTGGCGCAGGTCGATGAGCATGCCGTAGCGCTTGGTGGGGTCGCCTTCTCGGCGGGGCGGCTGGCTGTTGATGCCGGCGCTGGCAACGCTCGAAAGCGGTATCAGGGCGGCACCCGCGCTGAGGCGAGCGAGCTGGCCGAGAAGGGAGCGGCGAAGGTGGTCCATGGCGCCTCCGGTGGCCTGGGTGTCGCGGGGGATCGCCCCGCGGCGGGATAAGAGGGTGACACCGGAAAGCCTACCTGCGACCAAGGTCGAGGGGCTTGATATGCATCAAGATATGCATCAAGAGATCATTAGCATGCTCTTAATGCTGGCGTAATGTTTGCGCAAGTGGCTGGCAGGCAAGGGAAAGCAGGGAAGAAAAAGAGAGGCGGAAAAAGAGCAGAAAGTGTTCCTGAGGCTCGCAACGCATCACGCCCCGCCGGTGACCCGGCAGGGCGTGACAGGAGATGGGGGTGCGGCGGCGTCAGTGGGCCGTCGGCTCCGGGTCGATGGTGCGGTAGAGAATCTGCAGCTCCTCGACGGAGAGATGCTCCAGACGGCCGGAGAGCAGATCGCTGACCTTCTGGGCCGGCAGGCCGGCACGGCGAGCGATCTCGCGGCAACCGAGGTCGGATACGGCGATGAGCCGTGTAACGATGCGCATCAGACGTGTGCGCTTTTCCAGGTCCCTGACGTCGAGGTCAGGGCAACTTCGCGGGGGGTCGAGGAGTTCCGCGTTGGAAGAATGTCGTGCCGTACTCATGATGCTCCAGTGGGCGATTGCGACAACCACATCATGGGGGCATTTTGCCAATTTTGCCAGTGCCGTTTGACGACTTTTTCGTAACGCCCAGACAGCGGTAGCGGGGCAGTGGCAAGAGGCGCCTTGGCTAAGCCGACCTTGGTGGAATTGCCGAAAATTTCCAATAACGTAGAAACTGTCGATTAGCCTCTTTACGCAGGGGCGTGCTAGCTTTTGACAGGTAAGCGGCCGGGCTCGCCCGGTACGCTCCCGAAACAACCATAAACGATCCGGTTTCAGGACGGAGGAGATTCATGCGCGCTCTCAAATATGTCGCTGCCGCTTCGCTGATGGCCACGGCTCCGCTGGCTGCCGCTCAGCAGCTTTCCATCGCCACCGGCGGTACCGGCGGCGTGTACTATCCGATCGGCGGCGGCTTCGCCGAGATGATCAACAACCATATCGAAGGGGCCAGCGCCACGGCGGAAGTGACCGGCGCCTCGGTAGAGAACATGGGCCTGATCATGCGCGGCGATGCCGACCTGGCCCTGGCCCTGGCCGATACCGTCTACCAGGCCTACAACGGCACCGGTGACTTCGAAGGCCGTCAGATCGAGAACACCCGTGCGCTGGCGTCCGTCTACCCCAACGCCGTGCAGCTGGTCACCTTGGCCGATTCCGACATCCAGTCGCTGGAAGACCTGCGTGGCAAGCGCGTCTCAGTCGGCGCACCGGGCAGCGGTACCGAGCTCAACGCTCGCGCCCTGCTGGAAGCCAACGGCATCACCTATGACGATTTCCGCCCGCAGCGTCTGAACTTCAACGAGACCGCCGACGCCATCCGCGACGGCGACATCGACGCCGGCTTCTGGAGCGTGGGGCCGCCCACCAGCTCGATCCTCAACCTGGCGGCGACCCGTAGCATCCGCCTGGTCGGCTTCAGCGAGGAGGAGATCGAGAACGCCCGCGAAGTCGAGCCTACCTTCGCCGCTTATGAGCTGCGTGCCGGCATGTACGACGGCATGGACGAGGCGGTGCAGACCATCAGCATTCCCAACGTGCTGGTCGTCAACGCCGACATGGACGAAGAGCTGGCCTACCAGCTGACCAAACTGCTGTTCGAGAACACCGACGAGCTGATCGCCGTGCACCCGGCGGCCAACGATACCACCGTCGAGTTCAGCATCGACTCCACTCCGGTCCCGTTCCACGATGGCGCGCTGCGTTATTATGAGGAAGTGGGCGCCGAAGTGGCCGACCACCAGCGTCCGTAAGGCTCGTTCAGTCAGGCATCCACGATGCTTGCTGCGAACCTGCGCAGGAGTCGCCGAGCCCTCGGGCCGGCGACTTTCTGCGTGCTGACACTATGTGCCGCGAGCACGGCGGTCTGGGCCGATGCCTCGCATCTGGAAGTGCTCGACGATCACGGCCAGGCGCTGGTCTCGCTGCCGATGCCGGAAGGCGAGCGCTGGTGCATGGAGTGGAATCACTCCGTGACCGGTATTCGCGTGCAGGATTGCTATCGCCATCACCAAGGGAACATGGTACTGGAGCGTAGCCACCAGCCGGACTTCGCCGCTGGACTTGGCCACGTGCCGGGCCGGGGGCGCCAGGTCTCGGACGGCCAGGGCGGCTATTGGATCGAGGACATCGACGAGCCGGTGCCCGGCAACCGCTATCGATTGAGGGTCGGCTCTGCCAGAGTCGACCATAGACTGCTGCATGAGGGACGTCGGATCAGCCTGAGCGAACTGGCGGCCGGCGAGCGGGTGACGATCCACCTGCGCACCCCTGACTCCACCCCCTGAGAGGCGCGCATGAGCGAATCTGCCAACCCGCCCGTCACCGTACCCGGTGGCAATGCCATTCAGCCCCGACCGATCCTGTGGTTGATCACCCTGGTCGCAGTGGGGCTGTCGTTGTTCCAGCTCTATTCCGCCGGCATCCAGCCGCTGGGGCTGTTCTATCAGCGCAGCGTTCACCTGATGCTGATCATGATGCTGGCGTTCCTGATCTTTCCGGTGTTCGGCCCCAACCGCAAACGCGGTGTGCTGGGCTGGCTGATCGATGCGGCCTTCTTCGCCGGGGCCCTGATCACCGGTGGCTACATGGTGCTCTACCTGGACGAGATCATCCGCCGCGCCGGGTTCTGGAGCCAGACCGACATCATCGTCGGCTGCATTGCCGTGGTCACCGTGCTCGAGGCCAGCCGCCGTGCGGTAGGCCTGGGCATGACCATCATCGGTGCGATCGCCATTCTCTACGCCTTTGCCGGCCCGCGCGGCGAGCTGCCGTGGTTGGGTCAGTTCATGCCCGGCATTCTCGAGCACCGCGGCTACAACCTCGACCGGGTGGTGGGGCAGCTCTACCTGGGCCAGGAGGGCATCTTCGGCCTGCCGCTGGGGGTGGCGGCGACCTTCATCTTCGTCTTCGTGCTGTTCGGCGCCTTTCTCGAGAGTACCGGCGCCGGCAAGTTCTTCATCGACATGGCCTACGCCGCCACCGGCCGCCAGCGCGGCGGCCCGGCCAAGGCCGCGGTCATCGCCTCCGCCGGCATGGGCTCGATCTCCGGCAGCGCCATCGCCAACGTGGTGACCACCGGCGCCTTCACCATCCCCTTGATGAAGCGCCTGGGCTACAAGCCGCACCAGGCCGGCGGCATCGAGGCCGCGGCTTCCACCGGCGGTCAGATCATGCCGCCCTTGATGGGGGCCGGGGCCTTCCTGATCGCCGAGTACACCAATACGCCCTACCTGGACGTGGTCAAGGTGAGCATCCTGCCGGCCATCATGTATTTCGCCACCGTCTATCTGTTCGTGCACATCATCGCCCTCAAGCAGGGCATGCAGGGTCTGCCGAAAAGCGAGCTGCCGCAGATGCGCGACGTGCTGCGCGAGGGCTGGCACTTCCTGCTGCCACTGGCGGTACTGGTGTGGCTGCTGGCGATGCACATGTCGCCGATGCGGGTGGGCTTCTACGCGGTGGTGACCATGGTCGCCGTGGCCGCGCTGCGCTATACGATCTGGTTCTTCTTCGTTGCACCGCGCCAGGGGCAGCCCGTCACCCTGGCCAGCACCGGACGCGTGATCTGGGCCGGTTTCGTCAAGCTGATCGAAGGGCTGGAGCTGGGCGCGCGCAATGCCGTGTCGGTTTCCCTGGCCTGTGCCGTGGCCGGCATCATCGTCGGCGTGGTGGGGCTCACCGGCCTGGGGCTCAAGTTCTCCGCCATGATGATGGCCTTCTCCGGCGGCAACATCGTGCTGGCGCTGCTGATGGTGCTGCTGGCCAGCCTGATCCTGGGCATGGGGCTGCCGGTCACCGCCAGTTACATCGTGCTGATCGTGCTGGTGGGGCCGGCCCTGACCGCCGAGTTCGGCATTCCGCTGCTGATCGCTCACCTGGTGGTGTTCTGGTATTCACAGGACTCCAACGTCACGCCACCGATAGCCTTGGCCGGCTTCGCCGGGGCGGCGATCGCCGGCTCCAAACCGATGGCGACCGGCGTGCAGGCGTGGAAGTTCGCCAAGGGGCTCTATCTGATCCCGATGTTCATGGTCTTCAATCCGGAGATCATCATGGGCGGCCCGCTGCACATCCTGGCTTGGAACGGGCTGATCGCGATATTGGCGCTTGGTGCCTTTGCCGCGGCGCTGGAGGGCTATCTCTTCACGCGTATGTCGTGGCTGCCGCGTATCGCCATCTCGGGGGCCATCGTGGCGGTGTTCTACCCCAACTTCATGGTGGAGGCCGTGGGGGTGGCGGTGATGATACTGGCCATCGGCGCCAACTGGCTGGCCAGCCGGCGTGAAATTCACTCGGCCGGAGCCGGGACGACGTGACTGAGGAGGCCGCCCCGCGCGAGCGGGCGGCCGCTTGCCCGACTGGTCAAGATGACGGCGCCTGCGGGCGCCGTTAGAATACCTGCCCTTCGCCAACCAGCCTCATCACGGGAACCGCAAAATGTCATCCAGCCAGCAGCCACGCGTAGGCGTGATCATGGGGTCGAAATCCGACTGGCCGGTCATGGAGCACGCCGTGGCGATGCTCGAACGCCTGGGCGTGGCCTATGAGACCCGCGTGGTCTCGGCGCATCGCACCCCCGATCTGCTGTTCGACTACGCCAAGAGCGCCGCCGGGCGCGGCCTGCAGGTGATCGTCGCCGGTGCCGGTGGGGCCGCCCACCTGCCGGGCATGGTGGCCTCGCAGACGGCGCTGCCGGTGCTGGGCGTGCCGGTGGAGTCCAAGGCGCTGAAGGGGCTCGATTCGCTGCTTTCCATCGTGCAGATGCCGGGCGGCATCGCCGTGGGCACGTTGGCCATCGGCAAGGCCGGGGCGACCAATGCCGGCCTGCTGGCGGCGCAGATCGTCGGCCTGCAGGATGCCAAGGTGCGTGCCGCCGTGGAGGCGTTTCGCGCCGAGCAGACCCAGACGGTGCTCGACAACCCCGACCCCCGGCCCGCAGACGAATGAGTCGGCGAACCCGCATGAGCCAGCGAGAGGAGACTGCGACATGAACATTGGCGTACTCGGTGCCGGCCAGCTCGGCCGCATGCTGGCCCTGGCCGGCTACCCGCTGGCCAACCGCTTCACCTTCCTCGACACCACCGGCCACCCCAGCGCCGGGATCGGTGATGTCATGATCTACACCGATCAACATCACCTGCTCAATGACTTCCTGGCCAAGGTCGACCTGGTGACCTACGAGTTCGAACACCTGCCCGTGGCGCTGGTGCAGGCCATCGAGGAGGTCAAACCGGTCTACCCCTCGAGCGAGGCAATCCGCATCTGCCAGAACCGCGCCGAGGAGAAGGCGCTGTTCGACCGCCTGGGCATTCCCACCCCCGCCTACCGTATCGTGGAGAGCGCCGAGGCGCTGGAAGCGGCGGCCCGCGAGCTGGGCACGCCGGTGGTGGCCAAGTCGGTCACCGAAGGCTACGACGGCAAGGGCCAGGCGGTGCTGCGCGACCCGGCCGAGGCGGCCGAGGCCTGGCGTTCGATCAACCACCCCAAGCTGATCGTCGAGGCCTTCGTCGACTTCGTGCGCGAGGTCTCGATCATCGCCGTGCGCGGCCGCGAGGGTGAGATGGCCTTCTACCCCATGGCCGAGAACCTGCACGTGGACGGCATCCTGCGTTACTCGCTGGCGCCGATGCCGGACCTCGACGAGGCAGTACAGCAGACCGCCGACGGCTACATTCGTGCGCTGCTCGACGAGCTCGACTATGTCGGGGTGCTGACTCTGGAGCTGTTCCAGACCCGTGACGGCAAGCTGCTGGCCAACGAGATGGCGCCCCGCGTGCACAACTCCGGCCACTGGACCATGGACGGCGCGGTGACCAGCCAGTTCGAGAACCACCTGCGCGCGATCCAGGGCCTGCCCCTGGGCGACACCTCGGTCCGCATGCCGACCTGCATGATCAACGTGATCGGCCAGGAGGGCGATCCGGCGGCCATACTCGCCATCTCCGACGCCCATCTGCACCGCTACGACAAGAGCGAGCGCCCCGGGCGCAAGCTCGCCCACGTCAACCTGCTGGCACCGACCCACGGCGAACTGCTGGAGAAAGTGCACGCCTGCGCCTGGCTGCTGCCCGAGGCGCCGGAGGCGCGTTTCAGCTTCGAGGACGCGTTCCGCCAGGGCAACCTGTAACACGGCAAGACGCAACGCAGCGGGCCCCGCCATTGGCGGGGCCCGCTGTTTTTTGCCTCTCTCTTAGGCGCCGATGATGCCGCCGTCCTCGCGGGTAATCACCAGCGTCGCCGAACGCGGAATGGCGCTGCCGCCGTCCGGCCAGTGGCTGACCGATTCGCCAGCGGCAAAGGCCTCGGCGCTGGTGGTGGCGCCGGGGTGCTGCACGTTGACGAACATGGTGCGCTGGTCCGGGGTGGTGACCACGCCGGTGATCTCCTGGCCGATGGGGCCGGTGAGGAAGCGGCGGATCTCGCCGGTCTCGGGGTCGGCGACGAGCATCTGGTTGTTGCCGAACACCTCGTGGATGCCGGTATTCATCACCGACTCGCTGATGTCGGTCTGGATCCATACGCGACGGTCCGGATCGATCCACAGCCCGTCGGGGCTGGCAAAGATCGCCTCCTGACCCAGCGGCTCACCGGCCAGATCGCGCCCGCTATCCTGATCGCCGGCCAGCACGAAGATATCCCACGTGAAGCGCTCGGCGGCATGGGTGCCTTCTTCCTGCCAGCGAATGATGTGGCCGAAGTGGTTCTCGGCGCGTGGGTTGGCGGCATCGACCTGCTCTTCGCTGCGGCGGGTGTTGTTGGTCAGGGTGAAGTAGACCTGGCCGGTGGCGGGGTCGACGGCGCCCCACTCGGGGCGGTCCATCTTGGTCGCGCCGACGTGGTCGGCGGCACTGCGGGTGTTGACCAGGATGTCGGCCAGGTCGGCGAAGCCGTTCTCCGGCGTCAGGCCGTTCTGGCCCGGGGCCAGGGCCAGCCACTCGCCGCTGCCGTCGTCGTTGAACCTGGCGACGTAGAGCGTGCCCTCGTCGAGCAGCGAGCCGTCGGCGCTGGCGGCCTGATAGGGCCGCGCCGAGACGAACTTGTAGATGTACTCGAAGCGGGCGTCGTCGCCGGAGTAGGCCACCACCGGCTGACCTTCCACTGCCGGGGCGAAGATCACACCTTCGTGGGCGAAGCGGCCCAGGTGGGTGCGCTTGACCGGCGTGCTCTGCGGATCGAAGGGGTCGATCTCGACCATGTAGCCGAAGGCGTGGGGCTCGTTGCGGTAGTCCTCGCTGGGCGAGGTGCCGTGTGAAGTGGCATCGAAGCGCACGAATTCGTCGGCGCCGCCCTGGGCACGGTGCCATTGATAGCGGCCTTCGGCGCGCGTCTCGATGCCGTAGCGGCTCTGGCGACGGTCGATCTCGACATCTTCGTTGGCGAAGTAGCCGGCCCAGTTCTCCTCGGCAGCCAGATAGGTGTTCCACGGCGTGACGCCGTGGGCGCAGTTGTTCAGGGTGCCGCGGGTCATGCTGCCGTCGGGGCTGTACTTCGTCACCACGTGCTCGGTGCCTGCCACTGGCCCGGCCAGCTGCATCGGCGTGAGGCCGGTGACCCGGCGGTTGAGGCGATCCTCCACCACCTGCCACTGGCCGTCGTCGCCCTGGCGCACCCGCACCACCGAGACGCCGTGGGCATTGAGCTCCTTGCGCACCTGGTCGGCATCGCGGGAACCGTCCTCGTGCTGCGGGAAGCCGTCGGCGTCCAGCGCCAGCCCGGCCGCCGCACCGTGCAGGAAGCGCGGCTCGACGTATTCGTGGTTGAGCACCAGCAGGCCGTCGCGGGAACTGCCGTCGATGGCGAAGAAGTGCATGCCGTCATGGTGACTGCCGATCTGGTGAGCCTGATCCTCGCCGCTGGCGTCCAGCGAGAAGGCCGGCATGCTGCCGCTGATCGGCGTGCCCCAGGGAATGAAGGCCTGCACCCGGTAGCCTTCCGGGACCACCACGCTGTCGCCGGTGCCGATCGGAATCGCCTGGAAGCCGATGCTCGGCGACGAGCTCCCGGCGGCCAGGGCGCGACCGAAGGGCAGGCCGGTGGCCATGGCGCCGGCGATGGCGGCGGCCAGGCTACCGCGCAGCAGGGTTCTGCGGCTCATGCGGGCTTCCAGGATATCGCCGAAGTAGGCGTTGCCGGAAACGTTGCTCGCCGGCTCGTCGCCAGCGGCCAGAATGGGGTCGACGTGGCCGGGATGTTGGTGCTGGGTCATGGGCGTGTCTCTCCTGGGGGCAGGCTGCATGTCGCTTGCCAAGGGCTAGTGGGTCTTCGCCCGAAGAGAGTGGCGACCGAGCGTTACATGTGAATGACTGGTTGGTGGCGCTTCGATGACGCGAAAACTCTCAGTCTGACATGACATGGATCAATCTAGTGCGAACAAACGGCCACCGCTCTTGAAGCCTGGTGCCATTAGACGACACTGATATCAGCACTCTGGCGGGGGGAGACCATGCGACGATTGCCGAGACCGGGCGATAGCGTCTTGATCGTGGCGTTGCTGCTGCCATTGGCAGTGGCGCTGCCGCGCCTGGGTGGGCTGGGTGGGCCGCCCGAGCTGTGGTTGACCTGGGTCGGTCGTGTCACGGGCATCCTGGGGCTGGCCATGATGCTGCTGGCCGGGCTGGTGAGCTGCCGGGTGCCGGGCTTCGACAGGCCTTTCGGTGGCTTGGCACGGCTCTGGCGCCTGCATCACTGGCTGGGCTTCGCCGCTTTCATCCTGGTGATGGTCCACATACTGGCACTGGGTCTGGCGGCGGTTCCGGCATCTCTGGATGCTGCGGTGGCCACGCTGTTCCCGCCATTTTCCCAGGCCGCGATATGGCTCGGTTGGCTGGCCTGGGTGGCGATGGTGGTGTTTCTGGCGCCAACCTTCGACTTCTTCGGCAAGCCCCATTATCAGCGCTGGAAGCACCTGCATCTGGTTTCGGCGATGGCGCTGCTGCTGGGGCTCTGGCATGCCTTGCTGCTGGCCGGAGAGGCCTGGCCGTGGTGGCTGCTCGGCATTGCCGGGCTGGGCGCCATTGCCTGGCGCAAGGGTGTGGCGCCACAGCGGCGCCATCCCTACCGCATCGAGCAGGTGGTACCGCTGGCCCGCGGCGTGGTGGAACTGGTGCTGCGCCCCGAGGGCGCAGGCATTCGCCACGAGGCGGGGCAGTTCGTCTATCTCACCCCGCTGGACCAGGGACTTGCCGCCGGGCGCGGTGAGGAGCACCCCTACACCATTGCCTCGGCGCCTGCGGATGCGCGGCTGCGTATCGGCATCAAGGACCTGGGCGATGCCAGCCACGCCCTGCAGACGGTGACGCCGGAAACGCGGGTATTGATCGAAGGCCCCTACGGGGAGTTCTTCGAGCGGCGCTTCCCGCAGCGCGACATGCTATGGCTCGGCGGCGGGATCGGCATCACGCCGTTCGTTGCCGGTGCCCGCAATCTGGGCGCCGGATCCGTTCCCGACGGGCACGTGCACCTGTTCTACCTGGCCAACAGCCCGGACCGCGCCTACTACCAGGAAGAGTTCTGCGAGATAGCCGAGCGCGTCGAGGAGTTCGATTATACGCAGCACTACTATCGCGATCGGGGGCCTCTCACCGAGGCGTTCCTGCGTGAACACTGCCCCGACTTCGTCGAACGAGAGATTTATCTCTGCGGCCCGCCCGGCATGAACGCCTATCTACAGCGGCTATTGATCGAGCAGGGCATTCCCGCCTCACGCATTCACAGCGAGGTCTTCGATTTCCTATGAACAAGATCGCTTATTCGGCTTTCATCGCCTTCGTGGCCAGCCTCTTCACTCTGGTTTCCGTCAATGCGCTTTCCGGCAGCGACCGGGAGACGGTCGAGGACTCCGACCTGGAGTCCATCACCTTGGAGGAACTGGCCGAGCACGACAGTGCCGAGAGCTGCTGGAAGGCCATTCACGGCCGGGTCTACGACATCACCGACTACGTGCCCGATCATCCCACCGAAGAAGAGGTCCTGCTCGAATGGTGCGGTCGGGAGTCCACCGAGGGCTGGGACAACAAGCGCCCCGGCGTGCCTCACAGCCCCAGGGCCGAGGCGATGCTCGAGCGCTACTTGATCGGGCGGCTGGTCGACGACGCAGGTGAGCCGGTCGAGCGCGGGCCGGGCGAGCCCACCGGGGCCATGCCGGAGAGGCAGGCCGAGGAGGCGACGTCGCCGGCCCAGGACGAGCGTCTGGCGCGTGCCTTGCTGGGGCTGCCGCTCGACGGACACTATCGCGGCGTCTTCACCGATCGCGGCGGTATCCAGGTCAACATCACTTTCGATCTGCGCGATGGCCATATCGAGTCGCTGGCCTATCGCCATCTGGCATATCGCGGCGTGGACTATCTGGCCCTGGAAGAGGGCGATGAGCTCTATCCGGTCATGCTGCAGCACCGCCAGATCGCCGAGCGTCTGGAGGGCGCACCGGTCACCCGGATTTTCGCCCTCTACGAGCCCGCGTCGCTGGTGGATGACATCGATGGCTACAGCGGAGCGACCCTGCGTGGTGCCAAGGTGATCTCGGCCATTCGTGATGCCTTGAACCGCGGTGTCTATGCCTGGCCATAGCAGCTGCCGCGGAGGTAGGGCCGCCGCCTGTGCTGTCGGCGGCTTGCGTTGAGGGGGGCGCCTCGCCAATGGTGGCGGCATCGAGTAAATATAGTTCGGTCATACCACTCCACTTCTCGGACCCTTGCATGCCTCTCCCGCAACAGGATGAGCTGCGCGAACATGATGGCGCGCCGCTGACGGACATCTCCCATCGGCGCCGCTTGGCCCATGAGCAGGTACACCTGCTCTACGAGCGGCTGTGGCAGCCGGTGCTGGCCAGCGTGCTGGCGGCGTGCCTGCTGGTGGCCGCCATGTGGCCGATAATGCCGCCGATGCTGCTGGCGAGCTGGTTGGCTGCGCTGATCGGGGTATCGGGGGCTCGCCTGTGGCTGGCCTGGTTCTATCACCGTCAGCCGTCGCAGCAGCGCCATCGCCGTCGCTGGCTGTTTCGCTTCGCCTGGGGGGCCGGTATTGCCGGCGCGCTGTGGGGCATGGCTGGATTGACCATGTTCACCACGGAGTACCAGGGCCAACTGGCGGCGCTGGCGATCGTGCTGACCGGCATTGCGGCGGGGGGCGTGACCACGCTCTCGTCGGTGGCATGGATGGCGCCGCTGTTCGTGTTGCCCACCATGCTGCCGCTGCTGGGGCAACTGCTGCTCCAGGCCACGTCGCTCTCCTGGCTGCTGGCTGCCATGGTGGTGCTGTTTCTAGGGCTGGTGCTGGTGTCCAGCCGCCGCCTGCATCGCACCATCACCGACAACATCGCCCTGCGTCTGATCGTCTCCTCCCGCGAACAGCAGCTGCGCGTGAGCGAGGCGCGCTATCGCGCCATCTTCCGCCACACTCCACTCGGGGTGATGCATTTCGACCGGGAAGGACGGGTGGTGGACTGCAACGAGATGTGTCTCGACATCCTCGGTACCAATCGCCAGGGGCTGCAGGGCATGAACCTGCTGACGCAGCTCAGCGACGAGCGCGTGACCGGGGCGATACGCGACGCCCTGGAGAGCGGTACCGGCTACTTCGAGGGCACCTACCGTGCCGTGGGGGGCGGCAAGCAGACGCCGCTACGCGCCTTCTATAGCGCGCTGCGCAACGAATCGGGTGAAGTGGTGGGGGGCGTGGCGATCATCGAGGACTTCACCGAGCGCAAGCTGGCCGAGGAGACCATCCACCGCCAGGCCTACTTCGATCCGCTCACGGAGCTGCCCAATCGTCGCCTGCTGATCGAGACGCTGGCCTCCACCATTCGCGACCGGCGCGACGACGGTCGCGTCGGCATGGTGCTGTTCCTCGACCTGGACCGCTTCAAGATCATCAACGACACCCTGGGTCACGCGGTGGGCGACGAGCTTCTGCGTCAGGTCAGCAAGCGGCTGTTGCTCAGCGTCGACAAGGATGCCATGGCGGCGCGGCTCAGTGGCGACGAATTCGTGGTGCTGATGCCGGCCTTGAGTACCGACCGGGAGCTGGAGCTGAAGCGGGCCGAGCACCGGGCCGAACGCCTGCTGACGATTCTGCGTCGCACCTATGACCTGGGCGGGCAGCGCATCAGCGTGACCCCCAGCATTGGCTACACTCTCTTTCCCCTGGGCGACGAGGATGTCGGCGACGTGCTGCGCCATGCCGACACCGCCATGTACCAGGCCAAGCTCAAGGGGCGCGCGCAGATCTGCGGCTACGAACCTTCGATGCAGACCCAGCTCAGCTGGCGTCTGGAGATGGAACAGGCGCTGCGACGAGCGCTGGTGGAGGATCATTTGAGCATCGCCTTCCAGCCCCAGCTCGACGAGCACGAGCGGGTCATCGGCGGCGAGGCGCTGATGCGCTGGAAGCACCCCCGACATGGCTGGATTTCACCCGAGGTGTTCATCGCCATCGCCGAGGAGAGCGATCTCATCGTCGAGCTGGAAACCTGGATGCTGGATCGTTGCTGCGAGCTATTGGCTCGCCTGCCGGGGGAGGTGCTGCCGCGCTTGTCGGTCAACATCAGCGTGCGTCACTTCAGCCAGCCCGGCTTCGTCGAGGGGCTCACCTGGGTGATGGCCACCCATGGCATCGACCCGGCGCGGCTGGTGGTGGAGCTGACCGAGAGCATCATGATCGACGGCCTGCAGGACGCCGTCGAGCGCATGCAGGCGCTCAAGCGGCTGGGGGTCAAGCTGGCGCTGGACGACTTCGGCACCGGGTTCTCGTCGCTGGCCTACCTGAAGTCGCTGCCGTTGGACGAGCTCAAGATCGATCGCAGCTTCGTCAGCAACCTCGACACCGACGGCAACGATGCCGCCATCGTGGAAACGGTGCTGGCCATGGCCCAGCACCTGGGCATCGACGTGGTGGCGGAAGGGGTCGAAAATCGGGCTCAACAGGAGTACCTGCTGGCCCGGGGCTGCCGTCTGTTCCAGGGCTACCATTTCCACCGTCCCATGAGCGTCGAGGCGTTCGAGGCGCTGCTGAGCGGTGACGAGGTCGAGGCCGGCCAGGGCTAGTGCGGCCGGTTCAGCCGAGCGCGCCGCTGGCCCACAGCCACAGCGCGATCAGGGCGAAGTGGCCCGGGTACCAGGTCAGCCACAGCCGGCGGGGCATGGCCAGGGGCACGCCGGGTGTCGTGCGATGGGCGCCGGCGGCTAGCCACAGCACGGCGAGACAGGTGGCCACGGTGAACGACTTGGCCATGTCGGAGCTGTTCATCAGGCCCGCCACGATCAGTACGGGGGCCGCCAGGGAGACGGCCAGCAGACGCTCGACCAGGCTCTCGCCGGCCGCGTGCAGGTGGTGCATGGCGAGCATGAACAGCGGCACCAGCAGCAAACCGCGGTGGCCGTATTCGACCCAACCGCCGAGCAGGTACCAGAGGGCCAGGGTGGCGGCGATGGCTGCCCCCAACCAGGCGCTGCCGAGGCTGCCGCTGCGGTGGCGTGCGAGCAGCTGGCGTAGCCAGGCGCCCCAGGCCAGCCCCAGCGCCAGGGTAAAACAGACATTGAGAATGAAGGCGTCGGAGGCCCGTGGCATCATCATGTAGGGTAATTGGGCGGCGATGCCGATGATCAGAATGCGGCGTGCGTAGCGCAGCGGATTGCGGGTATTGAACAGGCCATGCCAGGCGACCATGGCGGCGAACAGCGGGAAGGCGATACGGCCGATGGAGGAGCCGGCCCAGCCGAGTTCCCAGGCGCTGGGGAAGACGTAGCGGGTCAGGTGGTCGACGGTCATGGTGGCGAGAGCCAGCCACTGCCCCCAGCCCGTCCAGGTGGAAACGGGGCGATCCGGCGCCGTGCCTGATGCGGCCTGTGCGGTCATCCTGACCTCCTTGTCGGCAATGAAACTCTCATTATAACAACACCCTGTGACCGAGTCGCACCGGTAGAGTTCCACCGGAAACAGGGCCAGTGCACGGAGAATCACGGCAATGCGCAGCGGCTTCGGTTTCGATCTTCGCAGCATGGAGATCTTCGTCGAGACCCTGGAGCAGGGCAGCCAGAGTGCGGCGGCCCGACGGCTCGGGCTCAAGCAGTCTTCGGTGTCGCAGAGCCTGGCCAACCTGGAGGAGAGCATGGGCGTGTCGCTGTTCAAGCGGCACTCCCGGCCCCTCGAACCGACCAGCGCCGGACGCTTCTTCTACGACCGGGCCAAGCGCCTGCTAGACGAGGCCCGCAGCACGCGGCGCGAGCTGATCAGTGGCGGCTTCGGCCAGCTGCATCAGGTGCGTCTGGCGCTGGTCGATTCGCTGGCCACCGCCGTGGGCCAGCCCCTGATCGAGCTGATCCGGCGCTACACCCGCGACTATACCCTGACCACGGGACTGTCGCACATGCACGGCCACTCCCTGCTCACGCGTCACGTGGATATCATCATTTCCGATGACCGCCTGGAGAACTACGACGGCCTGGAGCGCCACGCCCTGCTGCGCGAGCCCTTCGTGCTGGTGGTGCCGCTCAGTTGGAACGGTCCGCTGGACAACCTACGCTGGCTGGCCCGCCACCTGGATTTCGTGCGCTACACGCCGCAGTCGCTGATCGGTCAGGCCATCGAGCGTCATCTGCGCCTGAACCAGCTCGAACTGCCGGCCCGGCTGCATCTCGACAACACCTTCGCCGTGCTGCGCCTGGTCAGCGCCGGCGCCGGCTGGACCATCACCACACCGCTGTGTCTGTACCAGGCCGGCCTGGACAGCCTGCAGGTCACCGTGGCGCCCCTGCCGCTGGCAGCGCTGACCCGGGAGCTGACCCTGGTGGCGCGGCGCGACGAGCTGGGCGAGCTGCCGGCGCTGCTGGCCCGCGACAGCCGTCGACTGCTGGAGCAGCGCTTTCGAGCCCAGTTGGAGCGGGTGCTGCCCTGGCTGGCGGCCGAGGTGTCCGTCCAGCCCTGAGGCGTCCCTGGGTTTTCTCACCCTCTAGCTGCGCTTTTCCGTCACTCTCTTGCGCCGAGCGAGTGCATCGGGCATCGCGCACGCTGCCTGACGGGGCACTATCGATTTTACCCATAGTACCGGCGTCCCGATTGCCGATGCTCTTTGCTCCTTTGCCTTACATGCACAAAGACTGCATCGACACGGGATGAAACCAGGATCGGTGCCGGACGATGCCAAGAACAATAATGCTCTACGTGCGCTGGGTGGATGCGTTCAACCGGGTGGTGGGACGCATCGTCATGTTCATGATCTTCGTGATGATCGGCGTGCTGCTCTACGCCTCGGTGGCACGCACCGCCTTCAACAGCCCGTTGATCTGGAGCATCGAGGTCTCGCAGTTCCTGATGTCCTCCTACTACCTGCTGGGCGGCGCCTACGCCATGCAGATGGGCGCCCACGTGCGCATGGATCTGTTCTACTCGCGCTGGTCCGATCGCACTCGCGCCTGGGTCGATGCCCTCACCATCCTGCTGCTGATCGTGTTTCTCGCCGCGCTGCTGTTCGGCGGTATCTCCAGTACCGAATACGCCCTGCGCTACGGCGAAAAGAGCTATAGCGCCTGGGCCCCGCGGCTGGCGCCGATCAAGATCGTGATGACCTTCGGCGTGTTCCTCATGCTGCTGCAGAGCTTCTCGACTCTGTTCAAGGATATCGCCCGTGCACGCGGCGTCCCCCTGGAGCGAACGCATGGTGCCGTGGATAAGGGGGCGGGCGAATGAGCTACCAGATGATCGCCCTGCTGATGTTCTCCACCATGATGTTGCTGCTGCTCACCGGGCAGCGGGTGTTCGGCGTGATCGGTTTCGTCGGCGCCACCGCGGCGCTGCTGCTGTGGGGCCAGGGTGGGGTGGAGATGCCGTTCAGCGCCGCCATTCAGCTGATGAACTGGTACCCGCTGCTGACCCTGCCGCTGTTCATCTATATGGGCTACATGCTCTCCGAGTCGGGTATCGCCGGCGAACTCTACGAGATGTTCCACGTCTGGATGGGCTCGCTCAAGGGCGGCCTGGCGGTGGGTACCATCGGCCTGATGGTGGTGGTCTCGGCGATGAACGGGCTGAGCGTGGCGGGCATGGCCATCGGCGCCACCATCGCGCTGCCGGAGCTGCTGCGCCGCGGCTACGACAAGGTGATGGTCACCGGGGTGATTCAGGCCGGCAGCTCGCTCGGCATCCTGGTGCCGCCCAGCGTGGTGCTGGTGCTCTACGGCATGATCGCGCGCCAGCCGGTCAGCCAGCTGTGGCTGGCCGGGGCCATCCCAGGACTGATCCTGGCCGGCCTGTTCGTGCTCTATATCGTCATTCGCTGCCGCCTGCAGCCGCACCTCGGCCCGGCACTGCCCGCCGAGGAGCGCCAGATGAGCCTGGGCGAAAAGCTCAAACTGCTACGCGCCGGCCTGCTGCCGCTGATGATCTTCTTCTTCATGACCGGGCTGTTCCTGATGGGGGTGACCAGCCTGGTGGAGAGCTCAGCGGTAGGGGCCCTGGCCGCGACCCTGGCGGCGCTGTTCAAGCGACGCCTGACCTGGAAGGTGATCGAGAGCACCGTGCACAAGACGCTCGGCATCAGCTGCATGTTCATGTGGATCATCCTCGCCGCGCTGTGCTTCGGCGCGGTGTTCGACGGCCTCGGCGCGGTGCGCGCCATCGAGAACGTGTTCCTCGACCGCATCGGCATGAGCCCGTGGCAGATACTCGTGATGATGCAGCTCTCCTACATCCTGCTCGGCATGTTCCTCGACGATACCGCCATGCTGGTGATCGTGGCACCCCTCTACGTGCCGCTGGTGATCAGCCTGGGCTTCGACCCGATCTGGTACGGCGTGCTCTACACCATCACCGTGCAGATCGCCTACATGACCCCGCCGTTCGGCTACAACCTGTTCCTCATGCGCGCCATGGCGCCGCCGGAGGTGTCGCTGGGCGATATCTACCGCAGCGTCTGGCCCTTCGTCGGCATCATGCTGATCGGGCTGGCGCTGATCACCATCTTCCCGCAGCTGGCGCTGTGGCTGCCGCATCTTTATCGCGGCTACTGACCCAGGAGGTGACCCCGGTACGACCCACGAGCAGCGAGTTTCTTCCGACAACAAGCAAAAGAAGCAGGAGAAGAGAGATGACCAACCGTCGCGATTTCCTCAAGAAGGCGGGCCTGGCCACCGCCGCCACCGTGGGGGCCACGACCCTTGCGGCGCCCTACGTGCATGCCCAGCGCCGACCGATCCGCTGGCGCCTGCAGACCTACGCCGGGCCGGCGCTGGCCGCCCACGTCATCAAGCCCTCCATCGACGCCTTCAACAAGGCCGCCAACGGCGAGATGGAGATCGAGCTCTACTACGCCGACCAGCTGGTACCCACCGGCGAGCTGTTCCGCGCCATGCAGCGCGGCACCATCGACGCCGTGCAGAGCGACGACGACTCCATCAACGCCCCGGTGGACGTCTCGGTGTTCGGCGGCTACTTCCCCTTCGCCTCGCGCTACAGCCTGGACGTGCCGGCGCTGTTCCACCACTACGGGCTCAAGGAGATCTGGGAGGAGGCCTACGGCGAGATCGATGGCGTCACCTGGCTGGGCTCCGGTGCCTGGGACCCGTGTAACTTCGTCACCCGCGACCCGATCAGAAGCCTCGAGGACCTGCGTGGCAAGCGCGTGTTCACCTTCCCCACCGCGGGGCGCTTCCTCAGCCGCTTCGGCGTGGTGCCGGTGACCCTGCCGTGGGAGGACATCGAGGTCGCCATGCAGACCCGCGAACTCGACGGCATCGCCTGGGCTGGCATCACCGAGGCCTACACCGTGGGCTGGGCCGACGTCAGCAACTACTACCTGACCAACAACATCTCCGGCGCCTGGGCCGGCTCCTACTTCGCCAACACCGACCGCTGGAACGAGGTGCCCGAGCATCTGCAGGTGCTGTTCAAGCTGTGCATGGACAGCTCCCACTACTACCGCCAGCACTGGTACTGGTGGGGCGAGGCCCACTACCGCACCACCGGCGGCAAGCTGGAGCTGACCTCGATACCGGAGTCGGAGTGGCAGCAACTGGAGGACGAGGCGCTGGCCTTCTGGGACGAGATCGCCGCCGAGAGCGAGCGCAGCGCCCGGGTGGTGCAGATCCTCAAGGACTATCGTCAGACCATGCAGCAGGCGGGCCCGCCTTACCGCTATGGTTGAGGGTAAGGGGCGGGCGCCCTGGTGCCCGCCCCGCCTTGGAGCAACGAACGACAATGACAAGCGGGTCGAGGAAGCCAAGATGAGCCGACTCCAGGCAAGAGACGTAAGAAACGCCGACGACGCCCGGCGTATCGTCGAGCAGCGCGGGCTGAGCCACGTCAAGGTGGGCATGTTCGACATCGACGGCGTGATGGTCGGCAAGTACATGCGCCGCGACAAGTTCTTCCATGCCCTGAGCGAGGGCTTCGCATTCTGCGACGTGGTGCTGGGCTGGGACAGCAAGGACGAACTCTACGACAACGTGACGTACACCGGCTGGCATACCGGCTATCCGGATGCTGCGCTGCGGCTGATCCCTGAGAGCTGCCGCGAGCTGCCCTGCGAGGGCGACATGCTGCTGTTCCTGGCCGAGTTCACCGGCCCGGCCGGGGAGATCTGCCCGCGCGGGCTGCTGCGCCGCGTGCTGGCCAAGGCCGAGGCCATGGGCTTCACCGCCTGCGGGGCGCTGGAGTACGAGTTCTTCCTGTTCCAGGAAACTCCCGAGTCGGTACGCGAGAAGGGCTTTCGCAACCTCAAGCCCTTCACGCCGGACATGATGGGCTATTCGATGCTGCGAAGCTCGGTGCACGGCGAGCTCTACCACGAGCTGCTGGGCATGGCCGAGGCGATGGACTTTCCCATCGAGGGGCTGCACACCGAGACCGGCCCCGGCGTGCTGGAGGCGGCGATCCGCGTCGACGAGGCGCTGGCCGCCGGCGACAAGGGCGCGCTGTTCAAGACCTTCACCAAGGTGTGGGCGCAGCGCCTCGGGCTGATGGCCACCTTCATGGCCAAGTGGTCGCCGGACTACCCCGGCCAGAGCGGTCATATCCACCTCTCGCTGAATCGTGCCGACAGCGGCGAATCGGCCTTCTTCGATGCCGACCAACCCCATGGCATGAGCGACATCCAGCGCCACTTCGTCGCCGGCCAGCAGCAGCTGATGCCGGAATTCCTGGCCATGTTCGCCCCCACGGTGAACAGCTACACCCGCCTGATTCCCGGCTTCTGGGCGCCCACCGACGCCACCTGGGGGGTGGAGAACCGTACCACCGCGCTGCGGGTGATTCCCGGCAGCGCCAAGTCCCAGCGGGTCGAGTACCGCCTGGGCAGCGCCGACGCCAACCCCTACCTGGCGCTGGCCGCAGCGATCGGCTCGGGTCTGTACGGTATCGAGCACCGCCTCGAGCCCGACGAGATGGTGACCGGCAACTCCTACGAGCTGGCTCACCCCGAGCACCAGGCACTGGCACGCACGCTATGGGAGGCCGCCCAGCGCTTGAAAGCTTCCGACGCGGCGCGCAGCCTGTTCGGCGACGCCTTCGTCGAGCACTTCGCGGCCACGCGTGAATGGGAGGAGCGCCAGTTCCGCAGGCACATCACCGATTGGGAGTTAGATCGCTATTTCGAAATCATATGAGGTTGGGCCGGCTGCACGACGCCAGCACTGCGTTGGAGCGCCTCGAAATCTGCTCATTGGCTACAGCCAACTCCGCGATTTCTCGTTGCTCCGCCTTGTTCTGACGCCGTTCGCTCGGCCCCGAAAGGTTGGTCTCACCTTGTTTCTTTTGAGGCATTGAATTAGCAGGAGAACGCCAAGTGGCCATACAGAAGACGATTTCTCCGGTCGACGGTTCGGTCTACGTCGAGCGGGAGCTGGCCGACCCAGCGCGGGTCGAGGCGGCGCTGGAAAGGGCGGTGGCGGCGCAGCGCAAGTGGCGCGAGACGAGCCTGGCCGAACGCGCGCGGCTGTGTTCGAGGATGGTCGATGCCTTCGTCGCCCGGCGCGACGAGTTGGCGCTGGAACTGACTTGGCAGATGGGTCGGCCGATTGCCGTGGCCGGCGGCGAGATCGGTGGCTTCGAGGATCGCGCGCGCACCATGATCGCCATGGCCGAGGCGGCCCTGGCGCCGATCCGTCTGGCCGACAGGCCGGGTTTCACCCGCTACATCACCCGCGAGCCGCTGGGGGTGTCGTTCATCGTCGCGCCCTGGAACTTCCCCTTCATGACCGCGGTGAACGCCGTGGTGCCGGCGATCATGGCCGGCAATGCGGTGATCCTCAAGCATTCCGCCCAGACCCCGCTGTGCGCCGAGCGCATCCAGCAGGCCTTCGACGAGGCGGGGCTGCCGACGGGCGTGTTCCAGCACCTGCACCTCGCCCATGACGCCGCGGAAGCCGTGATTCGCGATGCCCGCATCGCCCACGTCTCCTTCACCGGCTCGGTGGCCGGCGGGGCGATGGTCGAGCGCAACGCCGCCGGGCGCTTCATCGCCACCGGCCTGGAGCTGGGCGGCAAGGACCCGGCCTACATCCGCGCCGACGTCAATCTGGACGAGGCGGTGCCCGGGGTGATGGATGGCGCCTTCTTCAACTCGGGCCAGAGCTGCTGCGGCATCGAGCGCATCTATGTGCATGAGTCGATCTTCGACGACTTCGTCGAGCGTGCGGTGGCCTGGGTGCGCCAGCTCAAGCTCGGCAACCCCACCGATCCCGCGACCACCCTGGGGCCGCTGGTGCGCCCGTCGGCGGCGGACTTCGTGCGCGGCCAGATCGAGGAAGCGGTGGCTGCCGGCGCCAGGGCCTGGATCGACCCCGGCGACTATCCGTTGTCGCGACCGGGCAGCGCCTATCTGGCGCCACAGGTGCTGACCGAGGTCGATCACTCGATGAGGGTGATGCACGAGGAGAGCTTCGGCCCGGTGGTCGGCATCATGCCGGTGGCGGATGACGACGCGGCGGTGCGGCTGATGAACGACAGCGACTTCGGCCTCACTGCGGCGGTCTATACCCGCGACCTGGCGGCAGGCGAGGCCATCGCCCGTCGCCTGGAGGCCGGCACCGTGTTCACCAATCGCTGCGACTACCTCGACCCGGAGCTGGCCTGGACCGGCGTCAAGCAGTCGGGGCGCGGCTGTTCGCTGTCTCGCGTCGGCTACGAGACGCTGACCCGACCCAAGTCGTTCCACCTCAAACACGCCTGAGCCGGCCCAGGAGAACGCCATGAGCCACGATATCGATCACTACACCATGGGCTGGAACTACCCCTCGAACATCCTCACGGGGGCCGGGCGCATTCGCGACCTGCCCGCGGCGTGCAAGGCACTGGGCATGGGTGCGCCGCTGCTGGTCACCGACCCCGGCCTGGCGGCGCTGCCGATGGTGCAGGCCTGTGTGCAGGCGTGCCAGGATGCCGGCCTGCGCACCGCCGTATTCAGTCAGATCAAGGGCAACCCCACCGGGCGCAACGTGCTCGACGGCATCGCCGCCTTCCGCGGCGGCAGCCACGACGGCGTGATCGCCTTCGGCGGCGGCTCGGGGCTCGATGCCGCCAAGGCGGTGGCGCTGATGGCCAATCAGCGCGAGGGGCTGTCGCTGTGGTCGCTGGAAGACATCGGCGACAACTGGAAGAACGCCGACGCCCGGGCCATAGCTCCCATCGTCGCCGTGCCCACCACCGCCGGCACCGGCTCCGAGGTGGGGCGCGCCTCGGTGATCACCGACGAGGCGGAGCACGTCAAGCGCATCATCTTTCACCCCGGCATGGTGCCGGCCACGGTGATCCTCGACCCCGAGCTCACTGTGGGGCTGCCGCCGGCGGTCACCGCCGCCACCGGCATGGATGCGCTGTCGCACTGCATGGAGGCGTGGTGCTCGCCGCTCTACCACCCCATGGCCGAGGGTATCGCGGTGGAGGGCATGCGTCGTATCGACCTCTACCTGCAGCGTGCCTACAGCGACGGCGCGGACCTCGAAGCGCGCATGAACATGCTGGTCGCCTCGAGCATGGGCGCCACCGCCTTCCAGCGCGGCCTGGGCGCCATGCACGCCCTGGCGCACCCGCTCGGCGCGCTCTACGACGCTCACCATGGCACCTTGAACGCGGTGCTGATGCCCTACGTGCTGCGCGCCAACGAACGTGCCATCGGCGAGCCCATGGTGCGCCTGGGGCGCTATCTCAACCTGGATCAGCCGGGTACGGCGGCGGTGATCGAGTGGGTGCTCGGCCTGCGCGAGCGGCTCGGCATTCCGCACACCCTGGCGGAGCTCGGCATCGACACCCGTCAGGCCGACAAGGTCGGGCGCATGGCGGTGGCGGACCCCTCGTCGGGTACCAACCCGGTCGCCTTCGACGCCGACGAGTATTGCGGTATCTTCGTTGCCGCCGTGGAGGGTCGCCTGTAGGCTGCGTCCTGAACGCCTGCGGGTGAAGCCAGGAGATTCGTCTGGCAGTGCGCGGCCGCAGGCCGGGACGCCAGGGACGGTGACATGACAGGAGAGTGATCGATGCGTATCGGGCTACTGCAGTGCGATGACGTGGCGCCGGAGCTGCGCGAGGCCCACGGCAACTATCCGGAGATGTTCGCGGCCCTGTTCCAACAGGTCGACCCGACGCTCGAATTTCGCGTCTGGCGCTGCCTGGACGGCGAGATCCCCGACGACATCGACGCCGTCGATGCCTGGATGACCACCGGTTCCAAGCATGGCGTCAACGACGGGCTGGCCTGGGTCGACCAGCTGTGCGACTTCGTGCGCGAGCTGTGGCGGGCCGGCAAGCCGCTGGTGGGCATCTGCTTCGGTCATCAGCTGATGGCCAAGGCGCTGGGCGGCGAGGTGGTCAAGAGCGAGCGCGGTTGGGGCGTGGGCATGTCGTTCAACCGTGTCACGGCACGGGCGGCATGGATGGAGCCGTGGCAGCCGGGCATCGATCTGCTGGTCAGCCACCAGGACCAGGTCGAGGTCCTGCCCCCCGAGGCCACCATCGTGGGCGGCAGCGACTTCTGCCCCCACTACCTGATGCAGATCGGCGAGCATTTCCTCGGCGTGCAGGGTCACCCCGAGTTTACCAAGGCCTACTCCCGCGACCTGATGGCGCTGCGTCGGGAACTGGTGGGCGACGAGCGGGTGAGCGAGGGAGAAACGTCATTGGCCGCCCCGGTCGACGACACCCTGATGGCGCGCTGGATTCTCAATTTCCTGCGGCGTGCGATAGCGGCACGCGCTTGAGCTCGAGGCCCCGATTCAGCGGAAACGACCGGCGCCGCAGGCGGCCAACCAGCCGGGCGCTTCGCCCGCCAGGCTCTCGGCCAGCAGGCGTCCGGTGGTGGCGGCCAGGGTCAACCCCAGGTGCCCGTGGCCGAAGGCATAGCTCACGCCGGGCAGGGCCGATGCAGAGCCGATCACCGGCAGCGAGTCGGGCAGCGAAGGGCGCAGGCCCAGCCAGGTGTGGCTCGGCTCGCCGAGCGGGCCGAACAGGCGCTCGGCGTGACGGCGAATGTAGTCGAGCCGCCGGGGGTTGATCGGATCGTCATTGTGGCCCAGTTCCACGGTGCCGGCGATGCGCAGGCGACCCTGCATCGGCGTGAAGTAGAAGGCGTACTCCCCGGGGCTGCAGGGGCGGCTGACCAGCTCGCTGGCGGCGGGAAACTCCAGATGATAGCCGCGCTCGGAGATCAGCGGAATGCGGTCGCCGCAGGCCAGCGCCAGCGGTCGCGACCAGGCGCCCGCGGCGATCACCACCTTTTCGGCCTGCCAGGACCCCTGGTCGGTAGCGATACGCACGCCGCCCTTGTTGCGGGCAAGCCCCTGGACCCTGGCAGGCACCAGCGCGGCGCCGCGGCCTTGCACGCGCTCGGCCAGCCGCCGGGCCAGGGTCAGCGGGTCGCTGACGTGGCAGGCCTCGGGAAACAGGATGCCGCCCCGGGCCAGGCCTTCGAGGGCCGGTTCCAGCTCCGCCAGTGCCTTGGCGTCGAGGCGTTGCTGATTGACGCCGAAGCGCTCGCGCTCGGCGAGCTCGGCCTGGGCCTCGCGCCAGCCCCTGGCGCTGAGATAGAAGCACAGGCTGCCACGCTGCTGCACGAGGCTGCCGCTCTCTTCCAGGTCATCGAGGATGTGGCGCCAGTCGTCGACCGCCGGTGACAGCAATTCGCTCAGAGTCTGGGTCGCCTGGGCGGCACTGCGACGATTGGCGCGCCGCATGAAGCGCCACAGCCACGGAGCGAGCCCGGGCAGGTGCTGCCAGCGCAGGTGGAAGGGCGAGTGCGGCGACAGCAGCAGCCCCGGCGCCAGCCGCCAGATGGCGGGCTGGGCCAAGGGCTCGATGGCGTAGTTGGCCAGCACGCCGGCGTTACCCGAGGAGGCGGCAGAGCCCGGCGGCTCGGGGTCCATCAGCGTGACCTCGAAGCCCCTTTGCTGCAGATGCCAGGCGCAGGCCAGGCCGACGATACCGGCGCCGACGACCAGCACCTCGGCGTGTTGTGGTGTCTCCCTCATGGCAGCCCTTACTGCACCCTGTTTTCCACGAAGGCCCTATCATGCCCGAGATCGCGCCGCGGCTTTTCAACGCCCGTCCGCCTGCCGTGGCGCAGCAGGCGCAGGCCGTTGGCCACCACGATCAGGCTGGCGCCCATGTCGGCGAACACCGCCATCCACAGGGTGGCGTGGCCGGTGAAGGCGAGCGCCATGAACACCGCCTTGAGGCCAAGGGCGATGGCGATGTTCTGCATTAGCACCCGGCGCGTACCACGCGAGAGGCGCAGGAAATCGGCCAGGCGGCGCGGGTCGTCGTCCATCAGCGCCACGTCGGCGGTCTCGATGGCGGCATCGCTGCCCAGCGCGCCCATGGCGAAGCCGATGTCGGCGCGGGCCAGCGCCGGGGCGTCGTTGATGCCGTCGCCCACCATGCCTACCGGCCCCAGCTCAGCACGCGCCTCGATCATCGCCAGCTTGTCCTCCGGCAGCAGGGCGCCGTGGGCCTCGTCGATGCCGGCCTGGGCCGCCACCGCGGCCACGCTGGCCGGGGTATCGCCGCTGAGCATCAGCGTGGTCACGCCCAGCCGGTGCAGCGCCTCGATGGCCTCGCGGCTCTCTTCGCGCAGCGGGTCGCCGACGGCGAACAGCGCCAGCGGACGCGATTCTTCCCCCAGGATCACCAGCGTTTCGCCGCGCGCCTCGTGCTCGGCCAGGTGGGCGTCGAGGGTCGCGTCCAACGGCGCGAACTGCTGCATCAGCCGCCGGTTGCCGAGCCACAGCGTGCGACCGGCATGACTTGCCACCACGCCGCGGCCGGGCAGCTCGCGCACCTCGCTCACTTCCAGTGGGTCGACGCCATTGGCCTCGGCAGCGCGCGCCAGCGCTGCCGACACCGGGTGCGACGAGCGCCCGGCGAGCCCCGCCGCCAGGGCGCGCAGGCGCTCGCGGCCGGCCGCGTCCAGCGTGCTGTCGAGGGGATGCCAGGTCCGCTGCGAGGGGCACCCCTGGGTCAGGGTGCCGGTCTTGTCGAAGGCGAGGGTGACCAGGCGGTGGCCCTGTTCGAGCACGTTGCCACCCTTGATCAGAATGCCCGCCCTGGCGGCGGCGGCCAGCCCGCTTACCACGGTGACCGGGGTGGAGATCACCAGCGCGCAGGGGCAGGCGATTACCAGCAGCACCAAGGCGCGGTAGATGCCCTCCAGCCAGCTGACGCCGAACAGCCATGGCCAGGTGAGCCCTACCAGCAGGGCGATGCCGAATACCGCCGGCGTGTAGACGGCGGCGAAGCGGTCGATGAAGCGCTGGGTGGGCGCGCGACTGGCCTGGGCCTGTTCCACGGTATGGATGATGCGTGCCAGGGTGGTGTCGCTTGCCGCCCGGGTGGTGCGGTAGAGGAATTCGCTGCCCTGGTTGACGCTGCCGGCGAACACGGCCGCGCCGGGTGCCTTGTCCACCGGCAGGCTCTCGCCGGTGATGGGCGATTCGTCCAGCGCCGGATGGCCCTCGGCCACGCTGCCGTCCAGCGCCAGGCGCTCGCCCGGCCGCACCCGCACCAGGCTGCCGATGGCGACTTCGCTGGCCGGCATGCTGCGAAAGGCGCCATCGGCCTGGTGCACGCTGGCGCTTTCCGGCGCCAGCGAGAGCAGCTCGCGGATGGCGTTGCGCGCGCGACCCAGCGAACGCGCCTCGATGCGCTCGGCCAGGGTGAACAGCACCAGCACCATGGCCGCCTCGGCCCACTGGCCGATCAGCAGCGCGCCGGTCACCGCCACGCTCATCAGCGCATTGATGTTCAGCGTGCGGTGGCGCAGGGCGATGAAGCCCTTCTTCCAGGTCGGCAGGCCGACCAGGGCGATGGCCGTCAGCGCCAGCGCGGCGGCCAGCCACGGCTCGGCCAGTGCCAGCCAGTCGCTGGCTTCGGCGGCCAGTGCCAGCAGTGCGGCAGCGCCCAGCTTCCACCAGTTCTCCGTACTGCTCGCCGCGGGGGTACGCCGGGCCGGATCGTGGCGCCGTGCGCTCATGCCGGTGGAGGCGATGCGGCGCTCGATCGTCTCCTCCACCGCGTTGCGGTGGTGCACCGTCAGCACGCGGTTGACCAGATCGAAGTCGAGCCGCTCGATGCCCGGCGTGTCGCCCAGCGCCCGGCGCAGCAGCGCCTCCTCGGTGGGGCAGTCCATCGCCTCGATATGCAGGCGCAGCGACTGCGTGCCGGGCGGCAGCCGGTCGCGCTTCCGTGCGGCGGGCGCGGCGGGCGCGGCAGGCGCGGTGCAGCTCGAGCAGCAGGTGCGTTCGGTCATGGTAAGTCTCCATGTCATGGGCTAATCTCATGACACACCCTATAGTTGCTACAGGGTCAAGCGATTGACGAGGCCCCACATGAAAATCGGTGAGCTGGCCACCCGCACCGGCTGCGCGGTGGAAACCATCCGCTACTACGAACGCGAGGGGCTGCTGCCCGAGCCTGCCCGCTCCAGCGGCAACTATCGCCTCTATGCGGAGCCCCATGCCGAGCGGCTGCGCTTCATCCGTCACTGCCGCACGCTGGACATGACGCTGGAGGAGATCCGTACCCTGCTCGATTATCACGACCGGCCGCGTCAGCCCTGCAACGCGGTGAACGGTTTGATCGACGAGCATCTGGCCCACGTCGAGGCGCGTATCGAGCAGCTTCAGGCACTGCGCCAGGCCCTCGTCACCCTGCGCTCGCGCTGCAACGGCGAGACCGACTCCAGCCACTGCGGTATTCTCCAGGAACTGGCCCAGCCGGTGGCGGAACGGCTCGTGGAGCCGCGGGAGCAAAGCCACGTGCCGGGCCCTCACAAGGGCCATTGAGTCAGCCTAGCCGCGTCGATACACCTGTCGGCCCAAGGCCCATACCTCGTCGATGGCCCATTCACCATCGCTCAGTACCAGCAGGTCGGCGTCATGGCCGGGCTCGAGGCGCCCCTTGGCAGTGAGCTTGAGGGCATCGGCGGCGTGGGTGCTGGCGACGCCGATGGCATGTTCCAGCGGGACGCCGTGCTTCTCGATGCACTCGCCGACGACCTCGAACAGGCTGGCGAGGCGGCCGGGTTCGAGCCCGACGAAGCGGCGTTCGGCGTCGAAGCGCGGCAGCGAGGCATTGGCATCGGAGGAGAGCGTGATGCGTGATGGCTCGACGCGGGCCTCCAGAGCGCGGGCCACGGCCTCGGCGGCGGGCACTTCGCCACCGGCCAGCAGCTCCGCGGTGGTGCTGGTGGTGAAGTCGACGCGGCCGCCCTCACGGGCGAAGCGCAGGCCGTCCTCGAACAGCGCCGGGGTGCGGTTGATGTGGGTGGGCAGGAACTGCGCGAGCGGAATGGCGCTGCCCCGGGCTGCCTCGCGTAGCGGCTCCAGATGATTGGGGGCATCGCCGGTATGGATGAAGACGATGCCAGACTTGCCCGCCAGCATGCCGGCGGTACGGGCTTCGGAGGCCAGGCGCGCCAGCTCGAAGGCGGTGGGCTGTGAGCCGCGGTGATCGCTTATCGCCACTTCGCCCACGCCGATGAATTCGGGAATGAACAGAATGTCGCTGCCCACCGAGCCGGTCAGCGTTACCGGAGGCAACTGATAGGAGCCGGTGTAGCAGAAGGTGGTGAGACCGCCGGCGGCCAGCTCGCGGGCCTTGCCCAGCAGATTGGCCGGCGTGCGGGTCAGGGCGTCGGTGCCCAGCGCGCCGATCAGGGTGGTGACTCCCGAGGCCAGAGCGTCCTCGAGGGTCAGCTCGGCGGTGCGCGTACCGAAGCCGCCCTCGCCGCCGCCGCCGATGAAGTGCACCAGCGGGTCGACCAGACCGGGAATGACCCGGCGACCCTTGAGGTCGAACTCATCGATGACGGGGCCGGCAGCGGGCAGGGGCTGGTCGGCCGGCACCACGGCGGCGATGCGGGTGTCGGCGATCAGCAGATGGCACAGCCCCAGGTGGCGTGGCGCATGCAGCTGGGCATTCTTCAGCAGGGTCAGCATTCCGGCTCCTCGTGAAGGCGAACGCCGGCTGCTGCCGGCGTTCGCGGAGAATGACGCTATGGGTTACAGCTTGATGTCGTAGTTGAAGTAGCGCTCCATGATCTCATCATAGGTGCCGTCTTCCTTGAGCGCGGCCAGCGCCTCGTTGAAGCGCTCGGCCAAGGCCTCGTCGCGCTGACGGAAGGCCACGCCCACGCCCTTGCCGAAGATGTGCTCGGGCTCCTTGATGAAGCCGCTGATGCGCTTGAAATGGCTGCCTGAGGTGTCGATACCCATGGTGTTTTCGGCCACCGGGTAGTCCATGAAGGTGAGGTCGAGACGGCCGGCGCGCATGTCGGTCACGACGTCGTCGGCGCTGGTGTAGCGACGGATCTCCACCAGGTCGCCGTAGAGCTCGCTGACGTAGTTGTCCTGCAGTGTGGCGCGTTGTACACCGACCACCAGCCCCGCGAGGCTGTCGCGGTCCTCGATGTCGATGTCGCGGTCACGCGTGGTGATCCAGGCGCTCGGGGTGGTGTAGTAGGGCTCGGAGAACAGCACGCGCTCGGCACGCTCCTCGGTGATCGCCATGGACGACATGATGGCATCGTAGTTGCGGGCCATGAGCCCGGGAATGATGCCGTCCCAATCCTGCTCCACCCAGGTGCAGGTGACCTCCAGGTACTCGCATACGGCGTTGCCCAGCTCGATCTCGAAGCCGGTCAGTTCACCGTCCGGCTGACGGTACATGAAGGGCTCGTAGGGAATGTCGACGCCGAGACGGATTTCGGAATAGTCGCGGGCCTGAGCGGTACCGGCGGTCAGGCCGGCCGCCAGAGTGGCAGCCAGAATCATGTTGAGAGCACGCATGAGACTTCCTCCTGGGAAGGTGTTGTTTTTCACGAGTTTCAATTGCCGAAGTCGGCAGGATCGTCGCGCTTCAGGCGCGACAAGGCACACGAGCGTTGCCGTTCAGGCAAGGACGTGTCGATGGCACGGGCGTGCCGATGCGACCGGGAAGGCCGCGGGAAGGGGCTTATTCGTCGAACCACTCGCTGAGGTAGAAGCTGTCGAAGAAACAGCAGTAGACCTCAGAGATGGTTTGTGGGAAGCGATCGATCATGGGACGGTGTCCGATGAGGCGTTGCGTGACTTGCAGTTCGACTTTCCGCAAAGGTGGTGCGCTTGTCAAGCCCACCCGGCCACAGGCCGGGTGGGCAGGATGCCGATTTACTCTTCGCCGAAATAGCGCTGGTAGATCTCGTCGTAGGTGCCGTCTTCCTTCAGCGTGGCCAGGGCCTCGTTGAAGCGCTGGGCCAGAGCCTCGTCACGCGGACGGAAGGCGATGCCGAAGCCTTCGCCGAAGTACTCTTCCGGCTCGGTGACCATCTCGCCGACCACCTCGAACTCACCGCTGTGATTGTCGAGCAGGGTGGCCTGGCCGACGATGAACTCCAGGAAGACGAGGTCCAGACGCTGGGCCTGAAGGTCGAGCACCATGTCGTCGGCGGTGGAGTAGCGGCTGACGTTGGCTACGCGGCCGTAGTTGTCGGTGACGTAGCTGTCGAAAGTGGTACCGCGCTGCACGCCGATGCTCTTGCCGGCCAGGGTCTCTTCGTTGATCTCTTCGACATCGCTGCCGGCCGGGGCGAACCAGGCACCCGGAATGGTGATGTAGGGATCGGAGAAGAGCAGGGTCTGGCGGCGCTCGTCGTTGATGGTCATCGAGGACATGATGGCGTCGTAGTTGCGCGCCAGCAGGCCGGGGATGATGCCGTCCCACTCCTGCTCGATCCACTCGCAGGTGATGCCCATCTCGGCACACAGGGCGTTGCCCAGGTCGATGTCGAAGCCGGTCAGCTCACCGTCCGGCGTGCGGTATTCCATCGGCTCGTAGGGAACGTCGACGCCGAAGCGCACGTGATCGTAGTCGCGGGCCTGGGCGGTACCGGCCGCGAGAGCCACGCCCAGCAGGGATACTGTCAGCAGTTTTTTCATGTTTCGTTTCCCTTTGTTTTCGTTCGGCACCGTTTCGGTGACGTCGCGCCTGAATTTAGCGCAGCCACGCCGGGGTCGAAAGCCCTGGCGCGAGCTTTTTCCAACGCCTGTTTGACGTTGTTCAATTGCCGCTCTGGGGCTTGAGGTGAGCCAGCAGCTTTTTCTCCAGGTAGCGGAAGAAGTAGAGAATGGCGAAGGTCAGGCAGAGGTAGATTGCCGCCGCGAACAGGAAGGCCTCGAACGGCGCATAGAAGCGCGCATAGACGAAGCGTGCCGCGCCGGTGATGTCCATCAGCGTGACCACGCTGGCGATGGCGCTGGCATGCAGCATGAAGATCACCTCGTTGCCGTAGGCCGGCAGGGCGCGGCGGAAGGCGCTGGGCAGCACGATGCGCCGCATCATCAGCCCCTGCGACATGCCGTAGGCCCTTGCCGCCTCGATCTCGCCGCGCGGTGTGGCCTTGATCGCCCCGCGGAATATCTCGGTGGTGTAAGCCGCCGTGTTGAGGGTGAAGGCGATCAGCGCCGGATAGAAGGCCTCGCGCAGGATCGGCCAGAGGAAGGTCTGCTGGATGCCGTCGAAGAACACCACGCCGTAGTAGATGATGTAGAGCTGGATCAGCAGCGGCGTGCCGCGGAACACGTAGGTGTAGACATAGATCGGCAGGCTGATCCAGCGACGCCCCGAGCTGCGCCCGATGGCCAGCGGTATCGCCAGCACCAGGCCGGCGACCAGCGACAGGAATACCAGTTGGGTGGTGAGCACCAGCCCGTCCCAGTAATAGCCGATGGTCTGCGGGGTGAAGATGCGGTTGCCGGCGAGCAGCTCGTTGAGCCAGGTCAATTCTGTCATCTCAGTGCCCTCCGAAGCCGACGTTGTAGCGCTTCTGCAGCCGGGCGAACATCCACTCCGACACGCTGGCGATCAGCAGGTAGACCACGGCCACGGGTATCAGGAAGGTGAACGGCTCGTGGGTGGCGCGCGACGCCTCGGCGGCCACGCGTACCATGTCCGAGAGCCCGATCACCGAAACCAGCGCGGTGGTCTTGAGCAATACCATCCAGTTGTTGGAGATGCCCGGCAGGGCATGGCGCATCATCTGCGGAAAGCGGATGCGCCGGAACACCAGCCAGGGGCTCATGCCGTAGGCCTTGCCGGCCTCGATCTGGCCGTGCTCCACGGCCATGAAGGCGCCGCGGAAGGTCTCGCCCATGTAGGCACCGAAGATGAAACCGATGGTGAGCACCCCGGCGGCGAAGGCGTTGAGGTTGATGTACCAGTCCACCCCGAACCGGTCGTAGATGGCATCGGTGGCGACGTTGAGCGCCATCTGGCCGCCGAAGAACAGCAGCAGCATCAGCACCAGGTCGGGCACGCCACGAATCACCGTGGTGTAGAGCGTGGCCACCTTGTGCAGCAGCCAGTTGCGCGACATCTTGGCGCTGGCCGTGAGCAGCCCCAGGATCAAGGCGAGAATCAGCGACAGCACGGCGAGCTGGAGGGTGACGCCGGCACCCTCCAGCAGTCGCGGCCCGTAGCCATGTAGATCGATCATGCGGGAACCCTCAATACTTCGGCGCCAGGAACTGCTTGAGCCGGGGTGAGGTGGGATTGACCAGTACCTCCTGGGGCGGGCCGGCTTCTTCGACGAGGCCCTGGTGCAGGTAGATGACCTGGCTGGAGACGTCGCGGGCGAAGCCCATCTCATGGGTCACCACCACCATCGTGCGGCCTTCCTCGGCCAGGTCGCGCATCACCTTGAGCACGTCGCCGACCAGCTCCGGGTCGAGCGCCGAGGTGGGCTCGTCGAACAGCATCACCTCGGGGTCCATGGCCAGTGCCCGGGCAATCGCTCCGCGCTGCTGCTGGCCGCCGGACATCTGCGCCGGATAGGCGTCGGCGCGTGCCGTGAGGCCGACCCGCTCGAGCAGGGCGCGGGCGTGTTCGATGGCCTCCTTTTTCGGCTTGCCGAGCACGTGGATCGGCGCTTCGATGACGTTCTCGAGCAGGGTCATGTGCGACCACAGATTGAAGCTCTGGAACACCATCGACAGCTTGGCGCGCATGCGCACGACCTGTTTCCAGTCGGCCGGCTCGCGACCGTGCTTGGTCTGCTTGAAGCGGATCTCCTCGCCATGGACGATCAGGTCGCCCTCGTCGGGCTGCTCCAGCAGGTTCATGCAGCGCAGGAAGGTGCTCTTGCCGGAGCCGGAGGCTCCGATCAGGGTGATGACGTCACCCTTGCGGGCCTCGAGCGAGAGGCCCTTGAGAACTTCGGTATCGCCGAAGCGCTTCTTGATGTTGCGCACTTCGAGCGGAATCGGGGTATCGGCCATGGGACGGGCTCCAGGTCGGGACAGGTCGCCTGTGGCGACGGGCCGGTTCAATCGGGCAGGCACGAAAAAGGGGCGATTCTAACAGGCCTGAGGGCTTTGGGCAGAGGGAGGCAAAGCCCGTGTCATGCGACGATGGTCGAGGAAGTGAGACAAGAAAAGCATCAAAAGGCTCCTGGTTATTGTTGTATCGCAAAAAATATTGCTGAAACGTCTGGTGCTCCGGGTCTTTTTCCCTGTCGCTAGCCGGGCGGCGTGACGGGGCGGGCCAGCAGGGCGGCGCGGGCACCGAGCTCCACCGCCGCGTTGGGAAAGACCACGCTCAGCGGTTCGTCCTGGACGGTGAAAGGGCCGGCGCTGGCGTCTTCGGCGAGCCGCGTGCCGGGAGCGAATTCAGTGAAGTTCGGCGTGTCGTCGGGGAAGCACAGGCGGAAGTCCTGTGATTGCCGCATCAGCTCGTGGGCGACGCGGAAGAACGCCATACGCGCCGGGTCGGCCCCTCGCGGCTCGCGCCCTTCCAGCAGGGCTTCGAGAAGACGTGTCATGGGGGCCAGGGCAGTCAGGTCGTTGTGGCCGAAGGGCAGGGCGCGCCCCAGCTCCAGGGTGAAGGCCTGGGCCTGATGGTAGTGCTTGGAATAGTGGGAAAACGTCCAACTGTGTCGATGCTGGTGCAGCACCGCCTGGATGCCGGCCTCGGCCAGCCAGCGCCACTGCTCGGGGCGGATCGGGGTGGCGGCGAAGGGTTCGACCACGAAGCGTGGGAAGCGGCTGTCGCGGATCGCCGTGTGCAGGTCGTAGTGCAGTCGCTCGCGGCCGGAATGACGGGCGTAGAAATCGTCCACGGCGCTCATCAGCTGTCGGGCGCGATCCGGCTCCATGCCGGTCTCGTCCAGGTCGCGACGAAACAGGCGATTGAGATTGGTGTTCACGTAGCGTTCGGCGCGACGGATGGCCTCGAGATTGCCCAGGATGATCAGCGCCGGAGCGCCCAGTGGCAGCAGGCCGGCTTCGATGCGGGCCAGGCAGTTGCCGAGCAGCTCGATGGGCGCCGTCTCGTTGCCGTGGATGCCCACCGAAAACACGCAGGCACGCGCCGTCGCGCGGCATTCGGTAGGCGTCAGCTCGAGAATGCCCGGGGCGTGAAGCCGGTAGCTACCGCCGCGCAGGCGACCGCTGGATGCGATGGGGCGGGTCTCTTCGAGGCTGAGTTCGATCCATTCCGACAACATGCTTCGTCCGGGGGCTGTGGGTCCTCGCTCACCTTCCTGCGGACAGGGCATTATCTCAAGCGCGGGCGTCGGGCTGGTGAAAGCCCGGGTGCGATATTGAAAACGACTCCTGCGTGCCGACCTTTGCCCAATGGGGGCGCGGGCGGGCAGCGACTAAGCTGCCTGAACCATTTTGACGGCGAGGAGCCCGCCATGCCAACTGCCCAGGGTAACGCTTCGCTCGGCCATGGTGGCCGTCTCGACGATCACTACGATGCGGCCAGCGCAAGCCAAGGCCACCCCCTGCAGGTACGCCTGCGCGAGGCTTTTCGGGCTGCTGGGCGGGACCCGGAGAGCCTGAGTGTCGACGACATCGCCGGCATCGACCAGCTGCATCTCGGTGGGCGCAGCGCCAGTCGCGTGCTGGCGGAGATGGGCAGGCTGACGGGGGGCGAGCGAGTGCTCGACGTCGGCTGCGGTACCGGCGGTGCCAGCCGTCTGCTGGCCGCCGAGTACGACTGCGATGTGATGGGCATCGATATCACTGCCGCCTTCGTCGAGGTGGCACGCTGGCTGAGCAGGGCGACCGGCCTGGCCGGGCGCACTCGCTTCGTGTGTGGCGATGCTGCCAGCGTGCCGCTGACGACGAGCAGCATCGAGGCGGTGTGGTGCCAGCATGCGCTGATGAACCTGCCCCAGGTGCCGCGGGTGCTGGCCGAGTGGCGGCGCTTGCTCGTGCCCGGCGGTCGCGTGCTGCTGCACGAGGTGGTGGCCGGCGACAATCCCGAGCCGCTGGCGCTGCCTGTCCCCTGGGCGCGCACCCCAGCCAACAGCCATCTACGCTGCCGCGAGCAGCTGGAGCGTGCCCTGGCCCTGGCGGGCTTCGAGCCGCTCGCCGTCGAGGACGTGACGGAGGCCGCCCTGAGCTGGCGTGAGACCCGGGCAAAACGCGAAAGCGGCAGCCAGGAGGCGGCCCGGGCGCTGCCGGGGCCGGCGCTGATCTTCGGCGATGATTTTGCTCTGATGGGGCGCAACCTGCGCGACAACCTGGCGACCGGAAAAGTCAAAGTGCTGGCCGGCGTCTGGCAGCGCACCGGTCGATGAAATCGAACCAGACGTGCTAAAAGCTTTGCTTTTCTTCACCGCCCTGCCTTCTACGCTGACGAGTGTCATCAGTGCTGATGTCGTCTTTTCTACAGGAGGTGAACGATGACCAAGGTGCTCGTGCTCTACCATTCGATGTATGGCCATATCCACACCATGGCCCAAGCCGTCGCCGAGGGAGCCAGGCAGGTCGATGGCGTGGAGGTCGACGTCAAGCGCGTACCCGAAACCATGGACCCTGAAACCTTTGCCAAGGCAGGAGGCAAGACCTTCGACACGCCGGAAGCCTCGCCCCAGGAGCTGGCCGATTACGATGCGGTGATCTTCGGTACCCCGACGCGCTTCGGCAACATGACCGGGCAGATGCGCAACTTTCTCGACCAGACCGGCGGCCTGTGGGCCAAGGGGGCGCTGCGCGGCAAGGTGGGCAGCGTGTTCACCTCGACCGGCACCGGCGGCGGCAACGAAACCACCATCCTCACGTCCTGGACCACCCTGGCCCACCAGGGCATGCTGATCCTGCCGGTGGGCTACGGGCTCGAGTCGCAGTTCGACATCTCCAGCGTCCAGGGCGGCTCGCCCTACGGCGCCTCGACGCTGGCCGGGGCGGACGGTTCGCGTCAGCCCACCGAGCATGAGCTCGAGCTGGCCAGACTGCAGGGGCGCAGCGTTGCCCAGGTAGCGGCCAAGCTGGCCGCGTAAGATTGAGGCGGCCGAGCCGGTCGCATGAGAGCGACCGCTGATAGGCGACGTAAAGAAGGCGCGGCATGGGCCGCGCCTTTTTCATGGTGCGCCAGGCATGGCGCGCAGCGCCCGACGGGCGCTGTTTCCGAGGGTGGTGCCTCGGAATGACTTGGGGGTGAAAGTCCCCTACGGACCCTGATAGCGGGAACCGTTAGCCGAACAGCAAGGGTGTCCGTCGCGAGACGGAATCTGAAGGAAGTTGGAGGCAAACTCCCGGCCCGACGAACAGAAATCGCATACGAGGCTGTCGCCACCTGGGCGAGAGGGCCAAGAAACTCGAAGCCCAATAGCTATCCGGAAGGGGCGGCAGTAGATGCGGCGGGTGTATGGGAGGAAGGTCGCGCGTCTTACCCTGGGAGGTCTGATGGT